>CBHTVU010000334.1:0-3634 GCA_966096785.1 uncultured Gammaproteobacteria bacterium
GAAGCCCTGCGAATTGCATTAGATACCTTATTCAATCACGCGAACACCGGGCCGTTTTTTTGCAAACAGATGATTCAACGCCTGGTTACATCCAATCCTAGTCCGGCCTATGTTCAACGTGTCGCAAGTGTATTCAATAATAACGGTTCAAGTGTGCGGGGCGATTTAAAAGCGGTGTGGCGTGCGATATTAACGGATACAGAGGCACGTACTTTGACCGCCAGTAATGTGTCGGGAAAATTGCGCGAACCTATAGTGCGTCTCACACAAATTGCTCGCACTTTCAACGTGAGTAGTAGTAACGGAAAATGGGAAATTTATGATCTCTCCAATGCGGATTGGGGATTAGGGCAAGCTCCTTTACGCTCGCCGTCCGTGTTTAATTTTTTCCGCCCAGGCTACGTGCCGCCGAATACAGTTCTTGCACAGCAAGCGTTACTCGCACCAGAGTTTCAATTACACAATGAAACATCAACGGCTGGTTACATCAATTTTATTTCCGGCTTTATTAAAGATGGCTACAGCGATGTGAAGCCGAGTATTTCTATACTTGAACCACTTGTGTTAAACATCGACGCATTGGTCGATTGGTTAAATTTACATTTAACGGCAAATCAACTTTCTGCAGCTACGCTAGAACTCATTAGGACAGCTTTGAAAACACCTAATCTAACTAGCTCAAGCTCTGCCACCGCAAAAAGCAATCGACTCTACGCAGCCATTTTGTTAGTGGTTGCTTGCCCAGAATATTTAATTCAGAAGTAGCCCATCATGACAAATAAACTCAACGATTTAACTCGCCGCGCTTTTTTAAAACGTGCTGGTGCACTTTCAATGATGGGCGTGGGTGCTCCACTTGCCTTAAATCTTGCAGGCATTAGCGAAGCCGCCGCGTTTGAAGCGAGTGACTACAAAGCTTTAGTCTGCGTATTTTTATTTGGCGGAAATGATTACGCAAATACGGTAGTGCCTTATGACACAACGAATTACGATCTCTACAGCGCTATTCGCGGCGGCGGAGCGGACAGAACCGCAGGAGGCATTGCAATAGGGCGCGATGCGCTCACAGCAACTGCGTTAACATCGCTCACGCCGCAAACGCTCACGAACAATATTCAATATGCTTTAGCGCCTGAATTAAAATCTATGGCGACTTTATTTAATTCCGGTAAAGCAGCCGTACAATTAAATATCGGGCCGCTACTGAAACCATTAACGCTTGCGCAGTACAAAGGATCGGATCGTGCAAACTATCCGTTGCCACCAAAACTTTTTTCACACAACGACCAACAATCTATTTGGCAAGCATTGAATAGCGAAGGCGCAACGCGCGGCTGGGGCGGCTATATGGGCGACCTCGCCTTATCGAGCAATTCCATCAGTACACTTACATGTATCTCAGCATCGGGCAACGCAGTATTTTTAGCAGGCGATGATGCGCTGCAATATCAAATCAGCCCTTCAGGTGCAATTCCGATTTGGAGTGCAAAAGGTTATGCATTTGGTTCTTCCTCAGTATCCACCGCGCTAAAAAAATTGATTACCCAAAGCAGCACGCATCTATTCGAAAATGAATTAGCAATAGTGACCAAGCGCTCGATGGATTTAGAGGAAATAGTTAACGCTGCGTTAAATCCGGCAACCTTAAACACATCTTTTGATGTAGATGGCAAAAAAAATTCACTTGCCGATCAACTAAAAATCGTTGCGCGTTTAATTAAAGCGCGAGATACATTGGGTTCAAAACGCCAAGTATTTTTTGTATCACTCGGTGGGTTCGATACTCACGATGGACTCAATGAAAATCATCCAAAATTACTCGCGCAAGTTGATGAAGCTTTGAACGCTTTTTATCAAGCAACTGTAGAAATGGGTGTTTCAGAAAAAGTGACCAGCTTTACCGCCTCTGATTTCGGTCGTACTTTAGCATCTAATGGCAACGGATCGGATCACGGCTGGGGCGGGCATCATTTTGTTGTAGGAGGAGCAGTTAATGGCGGACAATTCTATGGGACAGCACCACAAGTTTCCCTCACCAGCGACGATCAAGTGGGTCAGGGGCGATTGCTGCCATCAACCTCTGTAGATCAACTCGCTGCAACGCTCGCGCAGTGGTTTGGTGTTAGCAGCACTGAAATTAATACGATCTTGCCGAACGTGAGCAGATTTGCGACGAGTAATTTAGGGTTTATGATTTAGTTTTTTGAATGAGCGACTGAACGGAAAGCAAAATATTGATCTGTCGCTCGCACCAAATAAATACACCCAAAGCCCATTACTAAGGCAATCCAAAAAAGTATTTTTAAAATTTCGCCCCACAAGATTATAAAGACATGCCCAACGCATATTTTTTTGCACCATAGAAGATCAAAAATTTCCATTATTCTTTTAGCTATTCCTATCCATTTGCACAATCTTCAATCAAACCGCTAAATTTAGTTGCATCTTTTACGAAAATCATCGCTTTTAGAGCTGCAAACATCTAAATCAACATCAATGGCATACCGCTTGCAAAACTTCGGTCATTCCGGAGCTTTGCATTTATGTCTTCCACTGTTTCAACCATCAAAACCGTTTCGTCCGTTTGCCCCTACTGCGGGGTAGGCTGCGGCATGCTATTAGAAACTGATGGCAAGAAAATTCTTAAAGTCAGTGGCGATAAAAATCATCCCACCAATTTCGGCCGCCTGTGCACCAAGGGCCAAACCAGCGCGCAAGCCTTACGCGAATCTGGTCGTATGGAAGCGGCGTTTGTACGCCCTGACCGAAATGCACAGTCAGTGCAAACTCCGATGGAAGAAGCAATCAAAGCCACCGCCAAACGCTTGAAGGCGATTTTGGATGAGCACGGGCCAGATGCGCTGTCGTTCTACGTTTCCGGGCAGATGTCCATAGAGTCACAGTACCTGGTGAACAAGCTCGCAAAGGGTTTTGTGCGCACCAACAATATCGAATCCAACTCGCGTTTGTGCATGGCGAGTGCGGGCGCGGGCTACAAGTTGTCGCTCGGCTCCGATGCTCCACCTGGTTCTTACCAAGATTTTGAACACACTGATTTATTCTTCGTGATTGGCGCCAATATGGCGGACTGCCATCCCATCCTTTATTTGCGCATGATGGATCGCATCAAAGCCGGTGCAAAATTGATTGTGGTTGATCCGCGCCGCACGCTGACCGCCGAAAAATCCGAATTATTTATGCAGATCAAATCCGGCACCGATTTAGCGCTGCTCAATGGTTTGCTGCACTTACTCGTCGAAAACGGTCATACCGATCCCGAGTTTATCGCCCAATTCACCCAAGGCTGGGAGGCGATGCCGGAGTTTCTGGCGGATTACACGCCTGCAAAAGTAGCAACCATCACCGGCATCTCTGAAGACGATATTCGCAAAACTGCGAAGATGATCGGTGAAGCCAAGAATTTTATGACCTGCTGGACCATGGGTTTAAACCAGTCCACGCACGGCACCTGGAATACCAACGCCATCTGCAACCTGCACTTGGCCACCGGCAAGATTTGCTCACAAGGCAGCGGCCCCTTCTCGCTCACTGGCCAACCCAACGCCATGGGCGGCAGAGAAATGGGTTATATGGGGCCTGGCCTACCCGGCCAGCGCACCTTACTCGCTGAACC
>CBHTVU010000335.1:0-3620 GCA_966096785.1 uncultured Gammaproteobacteria bacterium
TATCCCAAGTAACCTATGAAGGGAAGGTCTACACTATGAACCCAATGTTCATACATCGTGGCGGCAGTTATGGTGATGATGGAGTCGGAAGTCGCATTTTCGTGCGAGGACATACTGGCGACAATAACTCTAGCAGCCTCGGCGAAGGAATTCGTCTTGCTCAGAGCATTCCTGAAGAAAAAGCCACACCGATTCCTGCGAAACATTTGGAAAACACAAATTCATTTTTGAAAGAACTTTCACTCGCTCAAAAGCAATCGAGGTCAAAGTAAAGTTTAATATTGCCTTCTGGCCGAAAACCGAAACATATTATTCACTTCTCCAAAAAACTCCGCCCAATACTTGGGCTAAGGTAGGGTTCCCAATGTGCTCTTTATAAAATCGAAAAATACCTTAGCGTTTTATCCAGCTAAATTTTTTGTCCCGCTTGACACTATCCTTGACTTCTTGAGAATTCATATCAATAAAAATTTTAGCGAATTTTCCAACGAAGTGGCCGAACGCAACGCTCAGTCCGATTCCTGGATACACTGTTACGGCGACAATAAGACATTGATAACCGTCGGGGTAGAGAGCTGTAAATTGTTGACTTCTCGTTATGGCTTCAAAACTGTATACGCCTAACCAGAGCGCGATTGACGTCATATAGGATTTGGCTAGGGTCCAATTCTCGACTAAAGATGCCACTATGATGAACGGGCTACCGTAGAGGAGAAAAAATTTAATTATTACCCAAATTGAATCAATGTGAATCGATTCTTGCTTGAAAACAGTGCCATGGTAGTAGTCGTAATAAAGAATGAGCGCATAGACACAGGTAAACACAAATAATATTTTTTGTTTATTGCTCATCAGGAATACCTATTTAATGGGTTCAAATTTGGAGGTATAGGCTTATATAGGCTCATATATGTTTTTTCACGACAAAATGATGCAATTTTGCTTTGATTACAACGGTAAAAATGACGAGGTTTAGCCATCCTATTCAACGCACCAGGTTCGGGCTGACCCCGTAATATTTAACTAATTGCCCTGTTAGAAAAGCAAAAACAAAATAAAAAACTAATAAAGTGAAAAAGCGCAAAGCCAAACCATAACACAACATTCATCCCAACTGGGCTGGAATACTGCGGTGACCAGACCTTCATTTCGGAATCCATTTTAATATAGTTTTTGCCCATCAAGCGGTAAATACGTAACGAGATAAAACTCATTAAAATGAATTTTGAATAATTGGGGTCGGAGTAAAATTAAAATGTCCGCTATTGACTGTGGATTCAACCGAAATCTTACATCCCTTTATTCGGAGTCAGCTTTAATTCCTCCTGGTGCGCATTTGCGTTAGGTTATATAAAAAGTGATGCTCGGCGAATCCAAAGTTCATCATAGTGTGTCCAAGGTTAAACATAGCTTTAGCGGTTGTGATTTTAATCAGCCTAATTGGAAAATATTTCCAGCAATTCAAGATCCGTCATTTGGTTTTTCCGTTGATTGAGCCACGAGTTTGGGCTTTGTGGCGATCCTTGCGTTTTTTTAGGTAATTTAATTTCTAAACGTCAAGAAAATAAAATCGTTCTGTAGAAATTACAAAGCAAGCTTTTGTTCATGTTTCTCGCATGTCTTTTTTTGGCTCTTTCACCGGTTTCTATGTTTCTGTTCATTCAATGACTACCTAAGCACTATCAACGAGAACCACCACGTACTATCAACTCGGGAACCGCTATGATAACCACCCCGCTCTCGATGAATACCGAAAACGGTTCACTGGGCTTTTGGAAAAAACCAGGCTTTTTTACCCCGCTTGGCTTTTGGCATATGTGCAAAGCCAAAAAGCGATTTTTAAACTTTGCCTTGGCGACGCTAACTCTGGGCATGTTTGCAGGGGCAGCTGTATCAGCAGAGGAGCCGGTGCGCATCGATCTCACACCCACACAGTGGCAGGAGGACATCCGCATTTTCGGACAAGAAATGGCGCTCCGGCATCGCGCTGCTTTTCATCTGACGTCACGGCCGGCATTCGAACGCGCTGTCGAAGACCTCATCGCCCGCACTCCCGTACTGGAGGATTATCAGGTCGTCCAGGGCCTCAATGCGCTCACGGCAAGCATTGGGGATGGGCACACTTTTCTGGCTGCTTCCACGACCTACCACCGGTACTCGATTGGTTTGTTCCAGTTTGGAGAAGAACTCCGGGTGATCCGCGCCAGCGCGCAATATCGCAACCTGCTGGGTGCCCGCATCATCTCGGTGGAGGGGCGCTCGATCGCCGAGGTACAACGGGCTTTGCAGCGCTACATCCCCCAGGGTGAGAACCAATGGTACTTGTTGGAGCACAGCAGCGAAGTGTTCGTTACGCCGGAATCACTGGCCGCGCTTGGCATCACACCGCGACTAGGACCTGTACGCATCCTATTCGAAAGCGCTGAAGGGCGACGCTTCGCGATGCGGCTGCCAGCGCTCGCGCCGGGAACAAAGATCGCGTGGACACAAGCCGACCAGATTTCGCCGTACCTGCGCCAACGCGAGGACGGCCTCTGGTTCATGCATCTGCCGGAGACCAAAACTGTCTATGCCGACTTCCGCTCCTACCGACAGCTCGAACAAAATGCTAAAGCGCTCTGGGCTTTCATTGACGCCAATGATGTCGATCGTCTGGTGATAGATTTGCGGAACAATGCCGGGGGCAATTACAGCGAAGGACGGCGCCACTTGCTGTATCCGGCGATATTCAAGCCGCAGCTCAATCGCGCCGGGCATCTCTATGTGCTGACGGGACGCACAACCTTCTCCGCCGCAATGACGAACGCTACCGATTTCCGTCGCGAGACCGAGGCGATCCTGGTCGGCGAGCCCACGAGCGCGCGGCCCAATGGGTTCCAGGAGAACGGCTGGTTCTATTTGCCCAACTCCCACATCGGCGTTTCCGCGGCGCAATTGCGGTATCGTTTCGGCGATGAAAGCGCGGATGCGGTTTATCCCGATCACCGCATCGATCCCGATTTTGCGTCATATTGGTCCGGGCGCGATCCGGTGATGGAATGGGTACTGCGGCAACCCTTAATCCCAACGCCTGTTCCCAACGAATAAGATAATTGGGGTGAGAGTAAAATTAATTTACTTAGATAATGAACAAGATCAAGAGTAAAAATAAATTGGGCTTTTCTTTTGTCTTGGGGGCTTTTATCTTGGGAAGTTTCTTTTATCTGGAGGTGTTCATTTTATTTTTTTCTGCCCCCATTGTTTCATAAATTTTAAAAGGTTTCTTGATAGCAATTTTCACCGAAAAATATAGTAAAACTCTCGGCGCACAAAAAACTCTAGGCAGAATGTGACTGATTAAAATCGAGATAATTGCATAAAGCATTTTAATAAAAAGCCCTAACTAAGTAGGGCTTTTTTAACGAAAATTAATGCTGTGATATTTATAAACTAAAAATGCAACTTACCTACAAGTAATTCGTAGGTGTGTTTCATTCGCGCCAGGAGGAGTGGCAATCGTTACGTCATATCCGCAAGCCCCGCAAAACTGCGCAAATGAATTGACATTATTTGACCACTGACTTGCTGGAAATACACCGTAAACCACCCCTGAATTCGGACACGCTGAAGTAGTGATATTG
>CBHTVU010000336.1:0-3576 GCA_966096785.1 uncultured Gammaproteobacteria bacterium
CGCTGCTCGAATTCGGCGTAGCTGAAGTTTGAGCAGGAGCTTGAATTGAAGGCTGAACAATCTGTGCAGGAGCAAAAGCTTGTGGAAGTGCGCCGCCGGAATGGCCTGCCAATAACGCCAATTGCCCTTGCAGCAATTGCATTTGTTGTTGCAACAACGCGATCACGCTGCCATCCGCTTGAAGTGCTGGCGTGCCGCCGACCTGTGGTGTCCATTGTGGTTGTGCAAAAGCTTGTGCTTGTAAAAATTGAGGTTGAGCCGCTTGTGTTGGTACTGATTGTGCGGTTGCTAACGCTAGCTGAGCTGCCGCCAACGCGGGAGCTGGTGCCGCAGGTACATCCACCGCCACTCCGTTTTTAACCAGATAATCCGCCAGTGCACCGAAATTATTGCAGTCATTTAGCAATTGCCTGAAAGTCACCTGTACTTTGAATTGTTTTTTGAGTTTTAAGGTGGACTGTGTAAGTAGCAAGGAATCCAGACCCAACTCAAAGAAACTCGCCGCACGATCTGCATTGTGCAAATCCATGCCAGAGAGATCTGAAAACAAGCTTTCCAATTGCGTAATTAAGGTGTCTTTCATGGTGATAATTGCCGTCGGTTGAGCTGCACTGGTTGATGCAACGGGGTTTGTAATTGTTTGTGTTGATGAGTCTGTTAAAGGATCAAGAATAGCTGCTGACGCATTCGCCTGCACGCTCGGCTCAACCACATGAATTTTATGTTGGAACGGATAATTAGGCAGATTCTTAAACTGCTGGCGATTCAATTCTGCAACAGGCCATTGCAGCTCAATACCCAATTCCCAGAATTTGCCAATCGCCTGACTAAAGTTGGTCAGTTCAAGCCCTGCTTGCCCCGCAGAACCCAATAAGTGTTGCAGATGTAAATCGGTTTTGTCAGTTAAAGTTTGCAGAATTAATCCTGCGACCGTGCGCTGCGGACCGCACTCAATCACAAGTAAATTTGGCAGAGCTGCGAGTGTTTCTATGCCCTGGTAAAACTTCACTGGTTGACGCAATTGATCCGCCCAATAATGAATATCGGTCGCCTGTTCGGGGCGAATCCAATCGCCCGTCACGCATGAAATAAAAGCAAATTGCGGAGCAGAAAGTTTTACGTCACTGAGTTGTTTTGCAAATTCAATTTTCGCTGCATCCATATCCGGTGAATGGAAGGCATGCGAGGTATCCAGTTTTTTGAATTTAATGTTGTTCGCCGTGAGTTGTTCACAGAGCGCATCTATACCTTTAAAACTGCCGGATATGGTGCAAGATTCCGGCGTGTTTTGCGCCGCGACGACCACATCTTTATTGAGATAAGCACCCAGCGCCGACGCAGGTTCGCGCACGGCAATCATAGCTCCGCGATTTTGCGCTTGCATGACGGTGCCACGAGTAAGAACAATCCGTAGGCCCGTCTCAAGGTCAAACACACCTGCCACTGCAGCAGCAGCAAGCTCACCGATACTGTGACCAATCGCCGCTTGAGCTTGAATACCTAAATCTGCAAGCGTTTGCGCGAGCGAATAACCTACGGAAAACAACGCAATTTGGGTATTGCGAGTTTCACTAAGATCACTCTCACCCGCTAACACCAATGCTTTTAAATCAAACTGATGATCACGAAGTAAAATCTCGCTGCAACTATCGAAGGCGGTACGAAAACTTTCTACAGATCCATAAAGTTCAGTACCCATCTTCGCAACTTGACTGCTTTGGCCCGGAAATGCGAACGCAATATTTTCGATAAATGGAATGGGTTCACTATCGCTCACATCGACATCGAAAATTAAACTCAGAGGCTTGGTGTTATCAATAACGAGAGATTTACGATACTTCAAGTGAGCGCGATGTTTAGTCAAATAAAGCGCGAGACTGGCAGCATCTACTTGCGAGTTTTCGGCAACATAATCTTTATAACGTCCAAGATAAGCTTCTAGCGCAGCAGGCGATGCGGCACTCACGCATATTGGCAACCATGCAGGAATATTGTTCAAGGCTTTTACTGAGGAGTCGACGCCTTTAATAATAACGTGCGCGTTGGTGCCGCCGATGCCAAATGAACTGATCCCGGCAATTCGTTCCTTTACAACTTTATCCCACGGCGCTGCCTTGTCGGCAATTGCAAAAGGCGTGTTATGAATATTCAACGCAGGATTAGGCGATGTGAAATTGATAGTTGGTGGAATTAAATCCTGCTCAACAGCCAATGCAGATTTAATCAAACCCACCACACCCGCCGCCGCTGTTAAATGGCCGAAATTACTTTTCACCGAGCCAATACGACAAGTTTGTTTAGCTGCAGACGAACCGCCAAACGCCGCCGTTAATGCAGCAATTTCTATCGGGTCCCCAATCGGCGTTGCCGTACCGTGGGCTTCGACATAACCAATCGATTGCGGCGTGACACCTGCATTTTGCTGGGCTGCCCTGACAACATTTTTTTGACCTTCTACACTCGGCGCGGAGAAGCTACCTTTGTCTGCGCCATCGTTATTTACCGCAACACCGCCGATAGCAGCGTAGATATGATCGCCATCGGCAAGTGCGTAATCCAGTCGTTTCAATACGACTAAGCCAGCGCCATCGCTAAAAATGGTCCCGGAACTGTCTTTATCAAATGTGCGCGTGTGGCCATCGCGGGAATAAATACTGCCTTCCTGATACTCATAAGGCTGTTGTTGTGGGAAGGTGATCGAGGCACCGCCAGCAATCGCAATATCGCATTGACCACTGCGAATAGCTTCAACTGCGTTGCACACAGCAACCAACGAAGTCGAACACGCGGAATGAATACTGAGTGCGGGGCCAACCAGATTTAATTTGTAGGCAATGCGAGTCGCACAATAATCTTTTTCGTTGGCGATCATTGCATTAAACGGGCTGTAACTCTCAAGCTGCTCGGGATTTTGCAACACATTATTGAGGTAATAACTGTTATTGCCCGTACCACAAAATATTCCAATGCGCCCTGGAAATTGGCTCGCGACATAACCGGCATTTTCCAAAGCGTGCCACGTGAGCTCAAGCAAAACGCGCTGCTGTGGATCAATGAAACGCGCTTCCATGGGTGTGATATCGAAAAAGCTTTCATCAAACCCCAAAGGCTCATCAATAATTCCGCGCGCATTGACTTGGCCATCTGCGGTAGTCGGTGCAAAGAAGCTTACCGTTTCACGACCGGCTGCAAGATTTTCCCAGAATTTATCCAGGCGATTTGCACCGGGGACCTTCAACGCCATTCCTATGATGGCGACTTCCGCATCGGCGGATTTATCGGTAGCTGACGTTAAGACTTGCCCATCGCTTTGGCTGCTTTTATTGACGTAATCGATAAATAATTTAATGCTGCGATGCTGGAACAACGCGTAAGTTGGAACTGTAATATTTAGTTCATCATAAAGCGCGGCAGCTATGCGATTTGCTGCAAGTGAATCCATGCCCTGATCAACCAAATTGTCTTGCAACTTTGCATCAGAACGATGAATTTCGCGGCGGACAATCGCGAGAATTTGTTGATTCGAGTTTTGCGGTTTTGGTGCTGCAATAACATCTGCCTTCGCCAGATTTTCCA
>CBHTVU010000337.1:0-3565 GCA_966096785.1 uncultured Gammaproteobacteria bacterium
CCTGATGTAAAAGTAAACGATATTTTTAGCAACAAGATTAATTGACGTAACACGAGACCCAACATGATTCCACATCGCGATAGCCGCCCGACGCTTTTGGTCGTCGATGATGAACCCCTAAATTTGCAGGTCTTGCGCCAAATATTGCAGCAAGACTATCAATTAATTTTTGCTCGCGATGGCGAGAAAGCTTTAGCGCTCGCGCAATCCGAACAACCACAACTTATTCTGCTGGATATTATGATGCCAGGTCTTACCGGGCTCGAAACCTGTGAGCGCCTTAAACAAAATCCGTCTACTCAAGATATCCCTGTTATTTTCGTCACGGCACTTGCAGATGATCGCGACGAGACCGAAGGCTTTGCGATGGGCTGTGTGGATTACATTACTAAACCCGTTAGTCCTCCCATTGTGCTTGCACGCGTGAAATCGCAACTGTCATTAGTAAGCTCGAAAATTTTGCGCGAGACGCGCCTGCAAATTATTCAACGCCTCGGGCGTGCCGCCGAATACAAAGACAACGAAACCGGTTTGCACGTAATTCGCATGAGTCACTACGCACGCGAAATTGCACTGGCCGCAGGGATGGATGCTGTAGATGCAGAAGAATTATTTAACGCTGCGCCACTACACGATGTCGGAAAAATGGGAATCCCCGATGCAGTGTTACAAAAACCGGGCAAGCTCACACCGGAAGAATGGGAAGTTATGAAAAGCCACGCGCAAATCGGCGCAGAAATTATTGGCAATGACGACTCAACACTTTTGCAACTCGCAAGCCGAGTCGCACTCTACCACCACGAAAAATGGAACGGCACAGGCTACCCCCATGGCCTCGCTGGCGAAGCCATTCCACTCGAAGCCCGTATAGTCGCCCTCGCCGACGTCTTCGACGCCCTCACCAGCAAACGCCCCTACAAAGAAGCCTGGACCATCGAAGACACAACAACTTACATCCTCAACGAATCCAATAAACAGTTTGATCCGGAATTGGTAAAAGCATTTCAAATCGCATTACCGAAAATTATTGAAATACGAAAGAGATTGCTTGATCCTTAGGCAGTTGGAATAAAATTTTGTGAGTTATATAGTTGAGGATATCTAATAAATTGTTAAATGGAAGATGCCCTATGAATGAATGGATAAAATTTTATACAAAATACATTGATTGCCCTGATCTAGAAAGAGTAATTGAAAGGTGCCTTGAGCTTCATTCCGAAATGCCTGAGTTCAATGCACGGAGAATGATGTTGCAATGTAAACGTTTGGTGGATATCTCGCAGGCACAAGAAAATGCAACTGAGAACAGTGATGCTCTTAAATTATTTTTCCTAATTGTTTTGGCTGAGAACAGCGCCAAGTTTTATGATGATTACGTTGGTGATGGACAATCAAAAAAATATGTTCGTAAATTTTTTGAGGAGATGATGCCTGAAAACTGCAAAGATTTTCTAAAAATTAATTTGACTGTGCAAGATCAACCGGTAGCCTTTAGAAATTCCGTTGATTTTCTGTATAGTGTCCGCTGCGACGTCGCTCACGAAGGAATGTATTATCAGTTCCATTTTAAAGATTGTGATTACTCGTTAATTGTTCAAGCGGGGGAAGTGATGGCTTCAAATAATGTCCGTTACGATGAGTTAGTAAAAATAATAGTAATAGCAGCTTATGTTTCTATTAGAAATAAGCTAGGTATTTAATAATCTCTCAAGCATCACATCTTCATTTCTAGATAATAAGTTGCAGCTCAGCTAGATATCCTGTGGTTTTGCTGCGAAGAAGTATTCCACAAAAACACAATTTGAAAATCGCTGGAGGCACCTAGTCGCTTAGCCAGGTGCTAGGTGTAAAAAAGTGCTCAATTTTATAGATGCAGAAGCAAAACATACCGAGCTCCTTCGAGATGTATTAATCTCATCGAAAGGTTATTGGGGCTATTCTAAAGAACAACTTGAAGAATGGAGATCTAATTTAAAATTTGAAGAAGCGTATATTACCGGTAATACGGTCAAACTAATTTTGAAAGATAAAGAAGTGATTGGATTCTTCGCTATAGTGAAAGGCGATAGTGATGTTCTTGATCACCTTTGGCTATTGCCAAAAGCGATTGGCAAGGGGTATGGCAATTTGGTCTTTAAGCAGATTATTTCAGAATGCCATAGGTTAGAAATATCCAACTTCGACATAATATCTGACCCGGATGCGGAAGGGTTTTATTTAAAGAAAGGGGCATTGAAAGTTGGAGAGGTTTATAGCCAACCCCAGAAAAGAATGTTGCCTAAATTAAAATTTACGGTGGTACCCACTACCTAACAATCACAAATCGCCGATGCAAAAAGAACGCACAACCGTGGCAAGCGTTAAATAGTCGTTCCAGAGAAATCGTTATGTCTAATCGAATGAAAAAATCAATTTGTTTAATACTTATCTTCAGCCTTTATTCACTAGTTACCTCTGCTGAGGTATTAGCAATTAATTATAAATGTAAAATTGATAAAGTTTTTGAATCTACAATAAAAGAAAATGTGATTTTAGAATCTTATGTCGGAAAGGAATTTACTGTTGATCGAAAGACAGGAATTATGGTTGGCTCACTCAAAAACTCATATATTACGAAACCACAAGTCATTGATTTTGGTTCAAATCAAAACTCCTATAAGGTGATCGCATCACTTAAAGCGAGTGAAGGTGTCGGTGCTGGCTCAAATATATACGCACTAACGATTGATGAATTTGAATCAAATAACAATAAACCTTTTGTCTTTTTACAAAACAACCAAGTCTTTTTTGGTTCCTGCGTACATTATTGAAACCTGCCGTTTGGCTCGTTATGAAGTCAAAAAAGGAGTAGCAATGCGAGAACTTACAATTCCTACCGAAACAACTGGTGATAAAAACGCAACTGAAATGATGCGCTTATGGTTAGCTCACGGTAATTTACATGTATCGCTTTTACTAGGCATGTGGGAGGATGCTGAGGAATGTAACATCGACGAACGGGATGCTTGGGGAGAATTATTGGCTGATACAATTCAACATATTGCTAATGGCTTACACCAAAGTCATGGATGGAACAAGGAGCAAACTGCAATTCGTATCACCAACTCATTTTTAAAAAACATTAAGTCTCCACAAGGTGTGATAACAGGAGAATACGTTCAGGACTAAAAATTGTATAGATCTACTTCTGAACTCAAGAGTTAAAAGAATATGAAAAATCAAGGCTTGGAAATTAACTGTGAATGTCCCGGCAAGGAATTTCTGCCGTTGTTTGCGGACATATAGTAAAAAGCAAAGGTGTTCCAATAGGTTTTATAGAAAACTCAAATGAGCCTTCAGATCTACAAGCCTAGTGTTATGCTTGTGAATACTTTTTTGAGCAAGAAAAAATGACTGAGTCATTTAAGAATCTCAATCAAATGGTTTTGGTTTGTTCTGAGTGCTATAAGGAAATTGAATGTCATCATTCCATCGATTCTTAAAAAGATAAATTGCATAAATACAAAACCTCCACATCAAAACTAACATTAGGTCACACAGAGTGAAAGTACCAGCTTTCTTCTTC
>CBHTVU010000338.1:0-3509 GCA_966096785.1 uncultured Gammaproteobacteria bacterium
ACGACTGCAAGCGCGGCGGATTGGTTGATATTGTTTTTTATAAAATCGTTAAAGCTGAGCAAATAATCTGCTGGCTTTTGATTCACACCAAAGTTTTGTTGGCGATCCAGAAATTCATCTGCCCCTTCATATATCAGTGGCATGCGTTCCGAGCCGAGAATAAGTTTAATTTCATTGACGTGATTAATTAAGCCGCCAATACGCTGAATAAAATGCACGGCTTGTTTGGGGCCAAGGTCATGAAGATGTTGATGCAAATTCTTTGGCGGAACACCCCAAAGATTTTCTAACTCATCCAACTTTTGTTTTAGTTCAGGTTTATTTTCGGCAAGCTTGGTAGCTTTGCGCATAACACGCATGACTTTCTGGCTTAGCTCTGCGAGCACATCATCGGCATGAGTAGCACCTGCTTGTAGATCGCCGGTATTTGTATCCTCTGTATTTAAATTGGCTGCGTGTAAACTGTTTGCCAAAATTTCTGGATTACTCAATTCGTCAACTAATTGTTCAAGCGTAACATTTGGGTCGCGCACCAAGGGTTTCATAGTGCTCACGTCTTGCAGGGCGGCGTAAATATCGACGGGGTCGTAAATTTTAAATACGGTTTTACCAATTTCATCGCAACGGCGCGTGGCGCGGCCTATCATTTGCTCGTACAAAATGCGGGACTTAACGCGGCGTAGAAATACGATGTGGCAAATTTTTAATACGTCTATCCCAGTCGTTAATAAATCCACCGTAATAGCAATATTCGGGTAGCGTTCGTTTTTGTAGTTGCGAATCAATTGCTCAACTTTATCGCTCTTACCGGTAATTTTTCGCACAGCGGCTTCGTTGTAACTGCCGTTATAAATGTCTTTGAAGGCTTGATCCAGTAATCCCTTAACCATATCGGCATGCAAATCCGTTGCACAGAAGATCATAGTTTTTTCGTCTCCGAGCGGGTCTAGCTCTTTTGCAAGTTGCTCGCAAATAACTTTGTTAAAGCCTTCCGTGATTACCGTGCGATTAAAGGATTCAACCTCGTAATTGACTTCATCTTCCAACTCAGCAAATTCAATTTCGTTGGTTTGCGTATTGATCGCGCTGACGGTTACACCTTTCTCAAACTTGATGCCGTTTTTACTGAGTAGCGTTTGATAGCGAATGGGCGGCTCGTGATCTATCAACCAATCATCGGCGACCGCTTCGCGATAGGAGTAGGTGTAAACGGGTTTGCCAAAAATTTCAGTTGTGTGTTTTGCAGGTGTTGCCGTTAATCCTATTTTTACCGCGTCAAAATAATCCAATACACGACGATAACTGGAAAGATACTGCGCGGTGTCACGGTACAACAATTCGCCTTCAGTCATTTCCTGATCAAGCGTGTAACCGCGATGCGCTTCGTCTACGATGATGCAATCGTAGGTATCAATGGTTTGCGGGTTATCGGAAGTAAATAAACGTTTTACCATCGCCTGCACAGTCGCGACATGAACACGAGTTTCGGCTTCAGCAGACATATCACCTAATTCGGCAATATTGTAGATAGATGACAACGTTTTATTTTCTTCCAGTTTGGCTTCTTTAAAAGAGTCCAACGCTTGCGTACCGAGTGATGTTCGATCTACCAGGAATAAAATGCGTTTAAAACGTTCAGCTTTTAAGAAGCGATACATTAAGCCAATAATTGTGCGCGTTTTACCCGTACCTGTCGCCATTGCCAGCAAACAGTTCTTTTGATTATTGGCGAGCGCAGTTTCTACCGCAGCAATAGCTTTTTGCTGGTAATCACGGAGCTTTAAATAATCAAAGCCTTCGGTTTTTAATTTTTGTTCCGCCTGATCACGGCTGCGTTTTAACTTATCTAACAAACCATCGGGCGAATGAAATTTTTCATGCGGCTCGGCGGTATTGGACTGTTCGCGTAGATCGCGAAACCAGGTTCCGGATTGTGCCTTGAGTTGTTTTACAAAAGGGCGACCGTTACAGGAATATACAAAGGGAATATGAAAGTGACTGATCTCCGAATCAGCCCACGCAATCGTTCTGCCTTGCGCGACCCATGCAGCTTGCATAGGCTCAGTAATTTTAAAACCGCGAGAGTAACGTTCAGCTTGATGGATTTTACCCGCGACGTTTTCGTTTTCACGTTTAGCCTCCACCACGGCGATAGGAATTAATCCTGCAAATAAAACGTAATCCGCCTTCTGCGCTCCAAGTGTGGGCCATTCCGCGATTGCTTTATTTTTGCCTTTCTCTGGACGCGCGCCTTTTTGATAGGTGAGTTCCTGGGTGTCCGCCTCCCAACCAGCATCCCTTAAATGCTTGTCGATAATGATGCGGGTTAGCTCTTCATTCAGCGTAATTTGCGAACTGGCTTTTTGTGTTTTTTGACTGAGCTGCGCAAGTTGCTGTTGCTGGATTTTTTGATTTTCTTCAGTTTGTTTGGCGAGCGCTGCTTGAACTTGCTTTAGGTGCACTTCGAATTCCTGTTGCTGTGCAAATAATTTTTTTTCGTTTTCTTTTGCTTGCTGTTCAAATTTGCGCGCTTCTGCATCCATTTGATACGCGAGCACTTCATATTCTTCTTTTTCGCGTTGAACTAAGGCTGAGAGTTGCGCATTGTTATCGACTTGCTGGCTCGCACCGTGCAATTCATTTTTTAAATTTTCTATTTGCAACTGTAAATCGCGCAGCTCTTTTGAGGGATCTTGCGGTGGCAGGAATGGGCCGGGTTTAAAGCTCGCGCCCTGTTTACCAAAAGTGCGGTGATACCAAACTGTCAGCTCTCGAGCAAATGCCAAACCTGAAATAGCTTCTTTGTGATGGGTTTTAAACTGATGTGTGGCCTTATTACCCTCAACCCGCAATACATGAAAAAGCTCAAGGGTAGCGGACTCAAGACGAATTTCCTGGCGAATTTGATGCAACAAATCTAACTGAGTGGTGCGCTCATCAAACTTGATACTACAACGAGCGGCTAAGTCTTGCGCAATCGCTTCGCCCAACTGCCGCAGCTTTATGAGTGTCGTATTAGGGTCACTAATAAATGATCGTTCTGCAGCAGCCGCCAATTGATGAAATATGGGGTCGTGCTCTTTCAGGTAATCAAAATTGGTGGTATCTGCCATGATTCTCACTCGGTTCTTATTAGATTAAGGGCGTGCTGGCTAATGCGCTGAAAATAATTTTAATGGTAGATGTAAACTCCACTTTTTCACGGCTTTCTTTTTCGTGTCATTTATCTCTCAAAAAAATTTAAGCCTTAATTATCCTTTCGTCTTAAATAATTATCGAACTGTATTATTAGAAAGCCTAGTACGAATAACTGAAACGAATTAGCGATAAAGAGTAGTCGAAAAGAAGGAGGTTTTGAAGCTGGGGGGAGAATGTGACGCGGCAAATAAAAAACCCGAAGTTCTTTACGAACTTCGGGTTTAAATATGGTGCCCAGACCCGGAATCGAACCAGGGACACGAGGATTTTCAATCCACTGCTCTACCGACTGAGCTATCTGGGCGTGTCCT
>CBHTVU010000339.1:0-3491 GCA_966096785.1 uncultured Gammaproteobacteria bacterium
AAAGGCTGGGCCTTGCCATGGCAAAGTTGACAGAAACCACCTTCAACACCGCGTGCCACATGATCTTTTGAAGCAACACCAATCCAATAACGCATATCCTTTCTCCCGTAGGCTGAGAATATTCTTTGCTGCAATGGCCGCTATCATAGTTCGGACTACTGACAAAGACTGTCAGTAGAGGCAAGTGAATGCATTAAGGAACAACGCCTATATCGACAAAAAGGCGCATACGTCTACAAGATATAATTGGTGAAAATTGCAGCGTTTTTGTTTATTCACAATCAATATGAATAGCTCGGATTTTGTCACTACCATCATTCCGCCCTCCTCTAGAATATTAATAACGGGAGGCTATTAATGAAGGGGCTGCCAGAAAAGGAGTTTAAGCCCGAGGCAATTGGAACCAGGCGCAGATGTTCTTGAATGCGGAGAGCGGTATTGAATCGAGGGCGAACATATGATTATGAACGATGTTGAAATTATCAGGGCAGTAAGAGTTTTGTGTATAAAGCATGAGTTTGACGAAGCCATTCGGCTGGCAAATAAAGTTCAGGATGATGAGAGCCGAAAAACCTTAATGTCCATTTGCTATTCATTTCGAAATTCGAAAATCTCAGTGAAAAACCTGGGTTAATCAACAGCGAGATCCTTAGGTGTGCCAGCTAGTTTTCATACCTAAGGGTTGCCTCTGTCATCAAAAAAATTACGGAATTTCTTCGGCTTTTTTGTAAATCCACCACTATTGCTGCTCATTCTGTTATAAATGTACGCATTCCTTTCACGAAAGTTTCGAGCGCACAAATGAGCATTCATCGTATCCATCCCGTTGATTTAATAAATTTGAAAAAAGCTGATACATGCATTCTAGATGTGCGAACTTCCACGGAAGTAAATGCTGCTGTGCTTGAAAATAGTTCGCATATTCCGCTGCACGAATTAACACCGGAACGATTAACTGCCGACATCAAAGAACATGGTAAGGATGACTCAAGAATCTATTTGTTATGTCAGACAGGTAAGCGCGCAGAGATGGCGGCAGATCAATTATCTGGCCATATAAATGCAAAATTTTATATTATAGAAGGCGGCATGAACGAGATTCAAAAGTCGCACATTCCTGTAATAACAGCGGGAAAAAAGTCATGTCGCTCGAAAGGCAAGTGCGTATAGCCGCGGGTTTTTTAGTGTTTACTGGCGTTATACTGGGGGCTACCGTAAATAGTTCATTTTACGGATTATCCGGTTTTGTAGGTGCGGGCTTAATGTTTGCTGGCATTACGGATACCTGCATGATGGGAATGCTAATCGTCCGTATGCCATGGAATAAATAGAGTTTATTTTTTTATTTGTTCTGTTTCATTAATGAATGCCTGTGAGGGTCATGATGATTTTTCGGCAATTATTTGGACGCGAATCCAGCACTTATACTTACCTCATCGGCTGCGAAGAAACTCGCGAAGCAATTTTTATAGATGCCGTTAAAACCGAACTCGATAATTATTTAACCTTGCTCAACCAACTCAATTTACGGCTTACTTGCGTATTGGATACACACACCCACGCAGATCACATCACCGCTGCTGGCGCACTCAGAACTGCCACAGGCGCGCTGACACTTTTAGGTGAACAAGCTCATTCGTTTTGCGTGTCAAAAGCCCTGCATGATGGCGACCAAATCCATGTTGGCAAAATCGTCATGCATGCATTGCACACGCCAGGGCACACCGACGATTCCTATTCATTTGTTGTGAAAGATCAAAACCAAACCTATGTATTTACTGGCGATACTTTATTGATCCGCGGCACTGGCCGTACTGATTTTCAGCATGGAAATCCTGCACAGCAATATCACAGCCTGTTTCAAAAGCTTCTCGCATTACCGGACGACACCTGGGTTTATCCCGGCCATGACTACAAAGGCTGGACTCGCAGCACCATAGGCGAAGAAAAAGCACACAATCCACGCTTACAAGTGAAAGATATGGATACTTATATTCAACTTATGAATAGCCTTAAACTACCTAGCCCTGAGTTTATGGATATCGCGGTGCCTGCCAATCAAGCCTGTGGAAATACTTAACGCCACCACTATAAATACCATTTCAAGATGCCTGGCTTTTGAAGGGGTGCACGCACACAAGGCCGCAAATTTGTTAATATGCTGCCACTTACAAACAACCACGCGAGAACTTATCCATGCTGATTGAAGCCCCTATTTCCCTTGGCGAATTAATCGACAAAATCACCATTCTCGAAATTAAAGCCGTGAATATTAGCGATGCGGGCAAATTAAAAAATGTTACGCACGAACTAGATGTGCTCAATGCCAAAATCGATACGTTATTAGATGCCCAAGGTAAAGCCAAGCTGACACCCTTACAGCAAGCACTTAAAGACGTGAACCAGGAATTATGGATAATTGAAGACGATATTCGCGATTGTGAATACGTAAAAGATTTCAGCGATAAATTCATTCAACTGGCACGCGCTGTTTACGTTACTAACGACAAGCGCGCCAAGGTTAAAAAAGATATCAACATTGCATTCGGCTCAGAACTGATCGAAGAAAAATCTTACAAAGATTATCAATAAATTGATGGATAATTCACCTGCTCCGCTTAAGGTTCTTTTAATTAAAATGTCGTCCATGGGCGACATTTTTCATACCTTCCCTGCGATTACCGATTTAAAAGCTCATTATCCCAACGCGATTATTGATTGGGTGGTGGAAGACGGCTTTAAGGAAATTGTGGATTGGCACCCTGGAATCAACAAAGCGATTCCGATTAACTTGCGACGCTGGATGAAAGAGCGCAACCTGAAAAGTTGGCGGGAATTTAAAGCCTGGCGAAAAAATTTGCAAAGCGAAAATTATGACCTTGTTATTGATGCACAAGGGCTATTAAAAAGTGCATTTATTTCAATCGTAGCTAAGGCACCCGTTGCAAAAGGATTCGATAAAAAATCGGCACGAGAATCAATTGCAAGTTTTTTTTACAACGATAAGTTTTTTGTTAGCAAAGCACAGCATGCAGTTGAACGCACGCGGCAATTGTTTGGCCAGGCTTTCGGTTACACACCTACGAATACATTAAATTTTGGTATTAACCAAAATTTCGCGCATGTAACGAAAAATCCAAAAAAATTAATATTTATTATTGGTACGAGCTGGGTAACAAAATTGTGGTCATCCACTCACTGGCAAAACTTGACTGGCATAGCTATTGAAGCCGGTTATGATGTAGAAATTATGTGGGGCAGCAATGAAGAAAAAGCGGTTGCTGACAGCATCATCGCCAGCAATCCAAAAGCAACTCGCCCGACACAACGTATGACAATTACCGCCATTGCAGAAAAATTAGTCGAAGCTGCCGGAGTCATAGGTTTGGACACCGGCTTCTCGCATTTAGCCGGCGCGCTTGAAACGCCTACCATAGCTCTTTACGGTGCAACCTCGCCGGTAAAGGTTGGGCTCATTGGTGAACACACCA
>CBHTVU010000340.1:0-3483 GCA_966096785.1 uncultured Gammaproteobacteria bacterium
ATGGTGTTGGATATATTGCGATGAAGTGAGTGCTTCACCGTGTTCACCTGCGTGTTCAAGGTCTGACATTTAGTTAATCCCAATCAAAATGAAAAAACTTTTAACATCAACCTCAGCGAGCATTTTTGCTTTTTAAAAGCCAGCTTCGAGCCAAGGGATAAGCCCACGCCGTGCATTGCACCAAGGCGTAGGTCAGAAATATCAAGAGCGCATAAGTGGGTTGTCTAACCAGCGCAACATATTTAAAAATAACCAAAAACAGTATCCCGGTAATGACAAATTTACCGATTTCGCCTATGTAAAAAGCAGCCAACATTTGTCCCGGCGGTTTTCCCAACCCAGGACGAAACGCAACAATCGCAAGCCAGAGGTTAGCTAACGAACAAATCATTCCACCAGTCAGGATTACGATTGCGACTTGAGTGCTGAATACCAGACCAGACAAGGCCAGAACACAGCTTACTACCACTTGAGCGGCGACAATCTGCAATGCAAAGGCGCGGCCTTTAGGCTCTGCGCGGGACGAATTGGCTGGACTCGTCAATGTGCTTGTCTCTTGGATTGTCTAGGAGCTTATTACTTTAAGTAACAACAGGGCTCATTTACCGCTCATTTTTGGCGCAGGCATTATAGTGACAAAGGTCACGCGCAGCAACTATACGGCTGCTGCATTTTGATCATAAAGTAGCTAAGGCGCCGCTATTTTAAATTTTTTGAATTATGGCTACTGGATGTGGACCAAAATACCGTCCAATTCATCCAACGAGTTGTAACTGATGACCAGTTTCCCCTTACCTTTGTTGCCATGCTGAATCTCAACCGCAGCCCCCAACCTTTCAGAGAGGCTATTTTCCAGCCGACGGATATCAGCAGATGGCGCAGAATCAGGCTTAATTTTTTCGTCTTTTTTGCCTTCCTGATAGACACGCACCAAAGCTTCGGTTTGGCGAACAGACAACCCCTTGGCGACAATTTGACGCGCTATGTCGCGCTGGGCCGCAGCTTCTAAGGTTAGGATTGCGCGGGCGTGACCCATCTCCAAATCGCCGTGTTCGAGTAAAGTTTTCACTTCGTCATTCAAGGCGATCAATCGCAACAGATTAGTTACTGTTGCACGGGATTTACCTACCGCTTGTGCAACTTCGGCATGCGTTAATTCAAATTCATCCTGCAGGCGCTTTAACGCAACCGCTTCTTCGATAGGGTTTAAATTTTCGCGCTGGATGTTTTCGATCAGCGCCATAGCAATGGCTGCTTCATCCGGCACTTCGCGAATTACAACCGGGATTTTATCTAATCCCGCAATTTGCGTTGCACGCCAGCGGCGCTCACCCGCGATAATTTCGTAACGACCTTCACCAATCGAACGCACCACAATCGGTTGCATAACGCCTTGTGCTTTAATCGATTCCGCTAATTCTTCCAACGCTTCCTGATTCATATCGCGGCGCGGTTGATATTTTCCGCGCTGGATTAATTCAATGGGAAGATGCGCAAGCTTGCCATCGCGATAATCAAATTTAGTATCAACTTCACCAGGCACGACGGGCATATCAGGTGCAGGCGATGTTACGCCAAGACCGGCACTCAAGAGTGCATCCAAACCTTTTCCCAAGCCTTTGCGTTTTGTGGACATTGAAATAAACCTTATAAATTTTTAGTGTGCTGTTTCAGCTGCAGGTGCGGCTTTGTTTGACGCTTCATTGCGTCGCAGAATTTCACCGGCCAATGCAAGATAAGCTATTGCACCTTTGGACTGACGATCAAACGCCAATACAGGCATACCAAAACTGGGCGCTTCCGCAAGGCGCACATTCCGTGGAATACACGTGCGATAAAGTCTATCGCCAAAATGTTGCGTTAATTGCGCAGATACATCATTGGTTAAACTATTGCGCGGATCATACATGGTGCGCAGCAAACCTTCGATTTTTAATTCAGGATTTAATACGCGATGAATTTGATTGATGGTGTTTACCAACGCAGACAAACCCTCAAGCGCGTAGTATTCACATTGCATAGCGATAATCACACCGTTGCATGCCGTCATCGCATTTAGCGTGAGCATGTTGAGCGATGGCGGGCAATCAATCAAAATATAATCAAAATCATCGCGCACATTTTTTAATGCGTTTTGTAAACGGCGCTCTTTATTATCGAAAGCGAGCATTTCAACTTCCGCTGCCGTTAAATCACCGTTCGCGGGTAACACTTGATATTTACCGCTCTCTGAAAATACCAAACAGGATTTAATATCTTCACGCTCAGTTAGCACATCATAAATTGATTTTTCAATATCATCTTTATTAATGCCACTGCCCATAGTGGCGTTACCTTGCGGATCAAGATCCACTAACAACACACGTTTTTTGGTGGCGACCAATGAAGCGGCAAGATTCACACACGTAGTCGTTTTGCCTACACCGCCTTTCTGATTTGCAATAGCGTATATCTTGGTCAAGTGAAAAATCCTTTAACCACATAGTGGTTTTCAGTATTTGATGTAGTAATTATACGTTCAGTTATTTTTTGGTTTGCAGCACCAACAAATGACGCTCGCCTTCGGTTGCTGCAACCTGTAATTTTATACTTTCAAGCAATTCAATTTTATCGGCGATAGGTGCAAGTTCATCTTGCGGATAAATTCCTTTCATCGCCAAAAACACACCGTCGTTTTCTAACAAGTGTGCGCAACCGTCGGTCATATCTTGCAAGCTGGCGAATGCACGGCTGATAACTGCGTTAAATTTTTGCGCGGGTTGGAATTCTTCCACGCGACGATTTTCTACGCTGACATTTTCCAATTTCAGTAAAGTTTTTACATGAAATAAAAAACGCGTTTTTTTGCCGGCGCTATCAAGCAGTGTTAATTTTTTTTCCGGGAACATTATTGCCAATGGAATTCCCGGTAGACCGCCGCCGGTACCTACATCAATTACATTTTCCGTTGCATGTCTGCTTGTCAGAAAATACGGCACCACACTCAAGCTATCCAACAAGTGACGCGCGACCATTTGGCGAACATCGCGAATCGCCGACAAGTTATAGGCTTTGTTCCATTTATCGAATTCGCGGATGTAACTTAACAAATTACTAATTTGCGGCTCGGCCAGGACAACACTCATTTTGTTTGCGCCCTGAACCAAAATTTCACGCAAATCTTTTTCTAAGTCACTCACTCGATAAAACTCTTTTAGTAATCATTACTGTTTAGCAAAGTGCCAGTATTCCCGCGAAGCGGAAAATTTAATTTTTTAGCTCATCGTCATTCCCGCGCAGGCGGGAATCCAGCTTTTGAAGTTACTAGTAAATTTTTACGAGCTGGATGGCCAGCCCCGTGGATCCTCGCCTTCGCGAGGATGACGATTTCCTTCTTAATTAAATTTAACTTGCCTCTTGCTCAACATCATCCACAGCTTTCATTCTTTTCAACATACCATGCTTTTTCAAATACATAAGCAGTTGTGAAATCGCTGCCGGTGT
>CBHTVU010000341.1:0-3474 GCA_966096785.1 uncultured Gammaproteobacteria bacterium
TTGCCGGTGACATTTTCCATGCAAGCACCGCCAGAATTAAATACATAGGCACATTAAGTAAAACATAAAACCAAAAATCTTTTTTGCTACTGACTTCTAGTCCGCCGGATTTTTTTGGTTTGAAATAAGTAGAACCTTTCGGGGTATTGCGAGCGAATACATAAAACACAACGCCGTAAATTGCCGCTAGCACACCAGCTGCAGTCATTGCGTAGCGCCAACCATCAACACCACCAAACACATGAATCGCTAAAAAGGGTAAGGTAAAACCTGCTGCTGCTGCGCCAAAATTTCCCCAGCCGCCATAGATACCTTCTGCGAGACCAACCTGACGCGCTGGAAACCATTCGCTAACCAAACGAATCCCGATTACGAAACCGGCACCGACAAAGCCAAGCAGAAAGCGAAACAGAGCAAGTTGTTCGAAGGTTTGCGCAAAAGCGAAAGCTATCAAAACAATAGAAGAAAGAATCAAAAGCGCGCTGTAAATATTACGCGGACCAAACTTATCTACCAAACTACCCACGACTATACGTGCGGGAATCGTAAGCGCTACGTTAAGCGTTAGAAGCGCAGCCCATTGCTGCGGAGTCATTTGCACAGATTGCATAATGAGGGGTTTCAGCGGTGGAAGGCTAAACCACATCACGAATGTCATAAAGAAAGCGAACCAGGTGAGATGCAAAGTCGCGACGGATTTATTGGAGAAGTCCAACAGATTTAATTTTTGAGAGCTCATGGCGTTTTTTCCAAACTGGTGAAAACACAGTAATGTCCTTGGCCGGCTTATTAGCAGGCACATGTACAAAACAGATTTTGCAACGCCTGTGCCAAGGGCTTTTTTAGGAAGCCGAGATCGTCAAAAAGTATGAAATGACTATTAATGGTGCGGTATTTAAATAGATATGTGCGCCAATCGAATACCATTTTTGAAGATTTTGAATACTTGTGGTGCAAATTAATTTGTAATCTGGATTTTTCCTTTCATTTAATACTGCTGAATACAAACTCTCGTAAATTTCGAGACTTTTGAATCGAATTAGCGCGCCTGCTTAAGGAAATACACAGGTATGACGACTAAACAGCCTCTGTATTGAGCATCTTGATTAGTTTTCCAAGCCTTATCGGTGCATAAGTAATCTCACATTTTGCACTACATACGCCTAACCAATCGTGCATCATGCATAATTAATGGGCGTTTTAAGTAAAAAGATGCTCAGGTTTTAATCTGGTGCAGAAAAAAATAGGGTATTTAGGCAATTTCGCGCTAGATGGCGTAAATATTGCCTGAAGTGCTCCATCGTAAAACCCGATGGAGTTTCTGGTGAAAAATTCTGGTGCAAACATAAACTTTTTTTCGTTCGGCGGAAAAACGAAAATCCTGCATATGACATGGATGGCGTTTTTCATCACTTTCATTGTGTGGTTCAACCACGCGCCCCTTTTAGTGGCAATTCAAAGCTCGCTGGGGCTAAGTGACCAGCAAATTAAAACCCTGCTTATTTTGAATGTAGCGCTCACTATTCCCGCGCGAATCATTATAGGAATGTTGGTGGACGTTTTTGGCCCGCGAAATATCTATTCCTTATTGTTAGTAATCACCGGATTGTTTTGCTTTTTCTTTTCGCTATCTACCAGCTTCGAAATGTTGGCTCTTGCACGTTTTTTACTGGGATTTGCCGGCGCCGGTTTTGTTATAGGTATTCGCATGATTAGCGAATGGTTCCCTGCACGCCAATTGGGTTTAGCAGAGGGCATCTATAAAGGTTTGGGAAATATCGGATCTGCGGCTGCGGCTGTAAGCCTGCCAACTATCGCTTTATTAATTGGCGGCGATGATGGTTGGCGTTACGCAACTGGTATGACTGGAGTTATTGCAATTCTCTACGCGGGAATCTATTACATTTCTGTGCGCGATACCCCCGCAGGCTCCACCTATTTCAAACCGAATAAATCTGGCGGCCTGGCAGTCACCAGCAAAAGTGATTTTATTCAATATCTACTTTTAAATATTCCTATGTACGGTGCCATGTCTTTGCTGACATGGAAAGTGCAGCAGCTCGGTCTTATCAATCAAACAGCGCTAATCACTATTAACGTTATTTTAATTAGCCTATTTTTATTCCAGAGTAAAAAAATCTATAACGTTAATTCAGAGATTTTTACCAAACCTGTTGAAAAACTTCACCAATACAAATTTAAGCAGGTCACCATTTTGAGCCTTGCCTATGCGGTAACTTTCGGTTCTGAACTGGCAGTTGTATCCATGCTCCCCTTATTTTTCAAAAATGTATTTCTTGTTCCAATTGCATTGGCTGGAATATTTGGCGCCTGCTTCGCAGCAACAGATATTATTTCCTGCCCATCTGGTGGTTGGATCAGCGATAGATTTGGCCGCAAAAAATCGTTAGTTGTTTTGCTGTTTTTGGCATCGATTGGATTTTTTACCATGTCTCATATCAATGCTAGCTGGCCTATAGAATTGGCGGTGGCGACTATGATGATCAGTTCATTTTTTCTGGGCTCGGCAGCAGGTTGTGTGTTTGCGGTTGTACCACTTATTCGTAGAAGTCTTACCGGACAAATCGCAGGTATTGTTGGCGCCTACGGAAATATAGGGGCAGTTATTTTTCTGACGGTATTTTCGTTTGTTAGCACGCCTATATTTTTTATGACGATTGCCGCAAGCATTTTTGTTGCGGCAATTGCGTCTATTTTATTGGATGAACCGAAAGACAAAATGTTTGAGGTGTTGCCCGACGGGTCTGTCCAAATGATCGAAGTCCACTAGCGGAACTGAACTTTTTGAGCGGTGGCGGCGAAATGTAAATCGATACTCCTCATAAATTTCAGGAGAAATTTACACAGCGAAGCTGTCCGTAGGGCGAACCACATGGATGTGGTGAGTGATTGACTAAATGTCAACTGCGGTTCTGCGCGCGCAAATGCCTTGCTCTCATCTCAAAAATTTCAGCTCGGAATTTAGGCTGATTTGAAATAATTTTAATAATAACGGCACTGTTATGAACGCATGGCATCTCAAAGGTAATTTAACTTTTTCAGTGGGGCAGTTTTCCAGCGCCGGTGTGAAAGCAGACAATGAAGATGCGATTGGCATTCGTATTCCAGAAGGCGTTCTACTCAGTACCAAAGGTGCAGCCGCTATTATTGCTGATGGCGTTAGTGCGGCAGAAGCAGGCAAAGAAGCTAGCGAAACCTGCGTGCGAAATTTTCTGGTGGATTATTTTTCAACGCCCGATACCTGGACTGTAAAAAAATCTACCTCGCAAGTATTAATTGCGTTGAATCGCTGGCTTTACTCGCGTGGTCGCGAATTCCATGAAGCGAAAAAAGGTTATGTTAGTACCTTTAGCTGCATTATTTTTAAATCTCATGCTGCACATATCTTCCATGTTGGCGATTCACGTATTTATCGTTTCCGAAATGGCAAACTCGAACAGCTGACACGCGATC
>CBHTVU010000342.1:0-3431 GCA_966096785.1 uncultured Gammaproteobacteria bacterium
TATCAGTGGTAATAGACTCGATGTTTATTACCGCTTCTTGCTAAATATTCAAAACTCATCTGCTTTACTGAAATTGTGCTCATGATTTCAAAAAAATATATCTTCAAAAAAAATAAGTAAATTATTTGCTGTTATTTAAATCATTGTTGAAAACCCAAAAAATAGCGCCGAACATAGAGATGTAGCTCGTTTGTTAGGCTTCATTACAATCTGTTGCATTTATAAGCTATTCAATCATAATGCCGGTTAGGGCCTGCGAAATAGTGCTGGCTCAAAGGATATTTTAGGACAAACAATACACTCGGAATTTTTATGAAAAAATCATATCAATTAATTTTTCTGTGTTTAATTTTTTTAAGTTATCAAGCAAAAGCCACAGCAATATTAAACTTTGATGACGACGGTTATCTAACATCAATTTTAAATTTTTCGTTTAACAGCAAAACTTATGATGTAACACTGGCCAATGGGAGTTGTGCAGAGCTCTACAACGGATGTACAAACTCCTCGCTCCCATTTCCTCATAATCCATTCAGTGACCAAGACGAATATAATGCCCCCGTAGATGCGCTCTTTGCTTTACGCAGGGCAATAGAGCAAGCTGACACGAGATCTTTTGACAATGAATACAATAGATTTTATTTAAAAAACGGAGCGGTTCTGGCACTCCCGTGGAAAGAGAAGTATTTACCAAACTCAGAACAATCAGCGCAGCTAGTTGATACTGTTTTCGTTGACATGGAGCAAGGTTTTCACGGTGGAGCAAATGATTATGTTAACCGAAACACCTCTCTCTACAATTACACCATATGGACGGAAGTCCCGGAGCCTTCAGCTTATATGCTTTTATTGCTTGGTATAATTGCGTTGACTGCGAACCGGGCTCGCGGTACAAAAAGCTAGTGAAGTAGCAGATGCTAATTTCGTCGCTGCACTTGAATTTGCGCGGTGCAATCACGTAGGCTGTGCGACTATTTAATCAGCCTACAAACGGGAACGCGAGCGAATGTCGTCTGTAAAAGAAATAATCCTTACTTTTAGCTGCCAGGATTCAAAAGGTATTGTGGCCGCTGTGGCCACTTTATTTGCAACCTTAGGATTTAACATTAAAGAGTCTTCACAATTTGAAGACGTCGAGCAAAGCCGTTTTTTTATGCGCACGGTGTTTGAATGTCCGGTTGGCTATAATCTCAGCCAAATCCGTTCGCTGTTTAAGCCGCTGGGCGAACAGTACAAAATGAATTGGGAAATTTCTGATGCTCATGTAAAACCGCGTGTTCTCATCGCCGTCTCGCAATGGGGACATTGCTTGAATGCCTTGTTAAATTCATGGAAAAACGGTTCGCTTCCCATAGATATCGTTGGTGTTGTTTCAAATCACCATGTAATGCGTGATTTAACAGAGTGGTATCAATTGCCGTTTCACTATTTGCCTATTACCCCCGACACTAAAGTGCAGCAGGAAACGCAGCTTTGGCAATTAATGCAAAATTTGCAAGCAGATTTTTTGGTGTTGGCGCGCTACATGCAAATTCTCTCTGACGATCTTTGCCAAAAATTAAATGGTCGTGCGATTAACATCCACCATTCATTTCTACCGGGTTTTAAAGGTGCGAAACCCTATCACCAGGCATTTGATCGCGGCGTAAAATTAATTGGTGCAACTGCGCATTTTGTAACCGCAGACCTGGACGAGGGGCCAATTATTGAACAGGCCGTTGAACGCGTATCGCACATTAACTCACCTGAAGACATGGCAGAAATTGGCCGCGACACCGAAGCCGTCGTATTGAATCGCGCCGTGCGTTGGCATGCTGAACATCGTGTTCTTTTAAATGGCAGTAAGACTGTTGTCTTCTCAAAGTAGTTGTAAAAATTAATGTCGATTCTCTTATTTAAATTGCAAAACGTACCTGACGATGAAGCGGAAGATATTCGTTCGCTTCTGGCAGATAACGAAATCTATTTTTACGAAACTCACGCTGGTTTTTGGCGCTTGGGAGTGGATGGTCTATGGCTGCCAGATGACACCCATCTCGAACGTGCACGTGTATTAATCAAAGCCTATCAGGAAGAGCGTACTGCAATTCAAAGGAAAGCATACGCGGAGTTGGTAGAGCAGGGGCAGGCGCCCACCTTGTGGCAAAATTTCCTCCTATCACCTTTACGTTTTGTTCTCCTCCTCCTGGCTGCTTTTTTCGTCCTGACCCTGACACTAGCGCCATTCGGGTTTATGGGAAAACACTAGTCCGCACAAAGGCCCTCATAAAATCTCACCGAAGTTCGCCTCCGTAGAAGTTGCTCAACTGCGCCTCTTTACAGTGGTTCAGCTTAATTTAAATTTATTAATATCAGTTAGTTAGCAGATAAACTTAATGGTTTGTCTAGATAAGCACAGCACAAAAAAATCGGATTGCGTCAGATAATCATTTATTAGCATGCATAAAAAAGCCCCGCGAGTGCGGGGCTAAAGTGTTTAACATCAGGGTTTTTACTAACAATTGACGATAGCGGATATTTATTATCAAAGCCCGCTATCAATCAAATCAACTTTTACTGGCAAACACTGCCTGTAATAGTTGGGGTTTGTGCAGCACTGGTTCCTTTAGTACCTTGAACACCAAACTCCACAGTTTGTCCTGGTTGGATCGTGCTGTTCCAATTCAGGCCACTTGCAGAATATGGGTTACTACCGGATAGATTCCCATTCCAGCTACTGGTGATTCTCGAACCATCGCTATATGACCAGCTTACATTCCAACCGTTAATTGCTGAAGTGCCGTTGTTAGCGATACGTATAGCGGCAGTGAAGCCATTATTCCATTGGTTAGTCACTACATAAGTACACTTGCCACCATTCGAAGCTACGCTGCTAGAACTAGAGCTAGAACTGCTTCTGACGCTGGAAGAAGAGCTACTAACAACAGACGAAGAGCTTGAGGCGATTGATGAACTCATAACGCTGCTCGCACTGCTTGTTGAGTCGCCCACTATTCCATAAGGTGCTGGTTGTGAAGCACAGGTGCTACGAGAAATACAGCTCTTATTGTTCTCATATCCCCAACCACCGGTAGTGTTTACACACAATGGGTAGAGTTGGCCGTACCAGTTACATTGTTGTCCTGAAGCGCTTGAAGATGAAGATCTCACGCTTGAAGAACTTACTACACTTGATGAGCTAACCACAGAAGAAGAGCTCGAACGAATGCTTGAAGAGGTAGCAACGGAAGAAGAGGTAGCTACAGAAGAGCTAACTACCGAAGAAGAGCTCGAGCGAATGCTTGAAGAGCTAACCACAGAAGAACTAGGCACTGAGGAAGAGCTTGAGCGAACGCTTGAAGAACTTACTACGCTGGAGCGGCTGCTTGATGAGGTAGCTACTGGAACTGGGTAAGCGTTGCCCAACAAGGTTTGGAAGCCATTACTGAACC
>CBHTVU010000343.1:0-3424 GCA_966096785.1 uncultured Gammaproteobacteria bacterium
GAATAGATACGCCCTGCCCCACCAGTCGCCAATACAGTTGCCTTGGCTTTTACATAAACGGTTTCGCCATCTTCAATATTGATAGCGATAACACCAACGATTGCACCATCAGCATTTTTAACTAAATCGACAGCAAACCACTCGTTCAAAAATACGGTTTTGCTTTTGATGTTGCCTTGGTAAAGGGTATGCAATAAAGCATGGCCGGTACGGTCAGCAGCAGCACAAGTACGTGCAGCCTGACCACCTTCACCGAAATTTTTCGATTGACCACCAAATGGACGTTGATAAATACGCCCTTCTTCCGTACGAGAAAAAGGCAGGCCCATGTGTTCCAATTCAAATACGGCCTCTGGGCCTACGGAACACATATATTCAATAGCGTCTTGATCACCGATATAGTCTGACCCTTTTACGGTGTCATACATATGCCAGCGCCAATCATCATTTGGATCAGCACTGGCGATAGCGCAGGTGATTCCACCTTGAGCAGATACTGTATGCGAACGAGTTGGAAATACTTTGGTAATTACCGCCGTTTTGTATCCTGATTGAGCCAATTGCAAAGCGGCGCGCATGCCAGCGCCACCGCCACCTATCACAATACCGTCAAAAGAAATGGTGCGAATACTAGCCATTATTTCAAACCCCAGATTATTTCGATGCCCCAAATCAGGTAAGTTACTGAAACTCCACCCAGCACTACTTGCGCGAGGACACGCAATACAGTGGCTTTATCGCCCATGAGGCGCACAGTTAAATAATCCGTCAGCACTGCCCATAAACCTATCCAGGCATGGGCAATAAAAGAAAGTAAGGTTACGAAGCTAAATACTCGAACCCACAATTGACCAAACAAGGCTTGCCATTGTTCATAGGTTAGATCTGGATTTAACGCTAAATAGGCAACAATAAAGATGACGTAAGCGGCCATCACAACACCGCCAACTCGTTGAATCAACCAATCGTAAAGGCCGCTGCGACCAAAACTTGTTACCGAAGTTACCATACCCAAACTCCTATCAATCCGATCAACACAATGGCAAGTGTCAGTGCAATCTGGGCACCCAGTTTTCCACCTTTAAGGCTTTCACCAAGTCCGCAGTCCATAATCAAATGACGAGTGCCCATCACAGTGTGATACGCAAGAGCCGATAAAACGGCCCACAGAACAAATTTCCAAACGGGATTATTGGCAGCATCGCGCACAGCGGCAAAGCTTTCTTGGGAGTCCAGGCTGGAATCGAGCATCCATAGAAGCACTGCTACACCGGCGAATAGAAATATGCCGGAAAAACGATGCAGAATAGATACATAGGCAGTAATGGGAAGCTTGATTGTGGAGATATCGAGGTTGACAGGTCTTTTCTTGTTCACAGTTTGAATCACCTTTTAGCCCATCGCGGGCAGGTTATAAGAATCAGCACCGGAACCGACAAAAATGGAAGATTTTGGGGCATCACCGGCGCATCCTGCAAGTCGCGCAGCATTATAGAGATGGAGCATAAGAAATACAAACAAAAAGCCGCCACAAAAGCCAAATCTCAAAGATGTTTTTACAGTTGCGGGCCATCGCTCGATTTTTCTGCTAGATCAATAACTTCCCGACTTTTTTAACGAAATTTTTGTTCCAATCAGGCGCACAAAATCGCGGTTCGGAACCACCTTGGTGCAAAAACGAAAGGAGACTCAGGCGCATACATTGATCAATAAAAAATGCCAAAAAAAGTTTCAACAAATACGCCCTAATTATTGGCAAAAACTTTCGTTGCAACGGTTAACTCATCTATAATGCCGACCGCAAACAGACGGCAGGGTCGTCGAACGACTGCTCTTAATAAAGCAAGTCGGAAATTCGACTAGTCAAAAAGTGGCTATAAAAAGCTACACACTCTCTAGATCGCTTGAGCATGCAACTTGCAGATGGATAATAATGTCGAACTCTGCACTCATGGCCTATATACTCCCCTACTGAAACATCAGGGACAGAATAAAAGCCAGGTGCAAATCGAACTGCACATATATCTCAAGCACTTAGTCCTATTAGTAAGCACAGGAGTCAGTAATGACTGACAAGAAAGCACACCTAAAGATTGATGGCATTGATAGCGCAATTGAACTACCTATCTACGCTAGCAGTGTTGGACCAGACGTTATTGACGTCACCAGTATTACCAAGAATGGCTTTTTCACGTTTGACCCCGGCTTTATGTCCACCGCCTCATGCGAATCCAAGATTACTTATATTGATGGCGACGAAGGAATTCTTCTTCACCGCGGTTACCCGATCGAACAACTTGCTGTCTCCTCTGATTACATCGAAACCTGTTACCTCCTTCTCAACGGCGAATTACCTACCCCAGCGCAAAAAGCCGAATTCGCCCAAGCAATCAAAGATAACTCCGCTGTTGACCAATCTGTCATCAACGTAATCAAAAGCTTCAAGCGCGAAGCGCACCCTATGGCCATCTTGTGCAGCGCTGTTGCAGCTTTGGCGGGTGTTTATCATGACGAGATCGATATCACTAATGCAGAAAGCCGCAAGCTAACCGCGTACCGTTTGATTGGCCAAATGCCAACCTTATCGGCGATGGTTTATAAACACCGTAAAGGTGAAGAGTTCATTGCACCAGACGCTAGCCTTGGCTACGCCGAAAACTATCTGAATATGACTTTCGGAAAAGCCGGTCAAGCTCCTAATGTGAGCCAAACTCTTGCGAAAGCCATGGACCGTATTTTCGTCCTACATGCTGACCACGAGCAAAACGCATCTACATCTACAGTGCGTTTGTCTGGTTCATCTGGCACAAATCCATTTGCAGCAATCGCTGCTGGTATTTCTACTTTGTGGGGCCCTTCTCACGGCGGCGCCAACGAAGCTGTATTGGAAATGCTGGAAGAAATTGGCAGTGTCGAAAATATTGAATCCTGCGTTGCACGTGCGAAAGATAAAACCTCAGGCTTCCGCTTGATGGGCTTTGGTCACCGTGTTTACAAAAACTTTGACCCACGCGCAAAAGTGATGAAGCAAACCTGCGATGAAGTATTAGGCGAATTAGGTTTGGAAAACTCTCCATTGTTGGCGATTGCAACACGTCTTGAGCAAATCGCATTGGAAGACCCTTATTTCATCAGCAAAAAACTTTACCCGAACGTGGATTTCTACTCTGGCATCATTTTGAAAGCCATCGAAATACCAACAGAAATGTTCACCGTTATTTTCGCTTTGGGCCGTGCTGTAGGTTGGTACTCTCATTGGGATGAAATGGTTAGCACTTCATACAAAATCGGTCGCCCTCGCCAGTTGTACACTGGCAGCGTGAAACGCGATTATCCAAAGAAATAAGTTTTCCAACTTATTTTCTGGAAAAGAAAAGCCGCAAATGAAAATTTGCGGCTTTTTTATTGGAGAAAAATACCTTCC
>CBHTVU010000344.1:0-3405 GCA_966096785.1 uncultured Gammaproteobacteria bacterium
TAAGCGTTGTTAGTTTCAAAGTAAAAATTTATCGAAGGGGATGACTTGAACTTTTTCTCCTTTGGTCACAGAGCCGCGTTCTTGTTCAAGGAAAATATAAGAGTTGGCTTTTGCGATTGAACTTAATACACCGGAACCCTGGTTGCCCGTGCTTTTCACAATATTTTCGCCATCTACTTCTTGCAAAACACCGCGTTGATAATCTGCGCGCCCTTGCTGTTTTTTTAAATGTGATTCGGTCGTGGCGCTGATGCTTAATGCAGGTTCAAATTTTTCACCGGCAAGGTGACGTAAAGCTGGCAGCACCAATTGATGATATGTCACCACAGCCGATACGGGATTGCCAGGTAGTCCAAAAAACCAACAATTTTTATTTTGTGGTTTATTGAACGAACCAAAGGCAAATGGCTTCCCAGGTTTAATAGCAACTTTCCAAAAATTTATTTTACCTAGTGATTGCAAAACATCCTTGGTGTAATCCGCATCGCCCACTGAAACACCGCCGCTGGAAATAATGACATCCGCTTGCGCAATTGCTGATTCAAATGCAGTGCGGATTTTTTGCGGATCATCGGCAACCAGACCGCAATCAATTACAGCAACATTTATACGCGATAATAACGCCAATAATGTTTGCCGATTGCTGTCGTAGAGCTCACCGGGATTCAATGGTTCACCCACAGCTTTTAACTCATCACCCGTGGACAGTACAGCGATGCGAGTGCGCCTGAATACTTTTACATGAGTGATACCGAGTGATGCCAGTAAACCTATATCTAAGGGGCTTACGCGTTTGCCTTGTTCAAGTACCAACGAATTAATGGTGATGTCTTCTCCCGCACAACGAATATTTTCACCAGTAATGGGCACACGCTTTAACTGAATAAAATCATCTGTTGCGATGACTTGTTCTTGCATGATAACTGCGTCGGTAGTTGTAGGCACGACTGCGCCGGTCATAATGCGCACGCATTCGCCCGTTTGAATTTCACCTTTAAAAGGATGGCCAGCAAGTGCAGTACCTACAATCCGAAGTGGATGTTCGAGTGTTGCATGAGCGTTCAGAAAAGCGTAACCATCCATAGCGGAATTATTGTGGCTGGGAATATTCATCGCTGAATAAATAGCTTCGGCAATCACACGATCAAGCGAAGCGTGTAATTCCACTGTTTCTACATCTGCAACGGGAATTATTGCAGAACGCATGTGTGCGATAGAATCGGCCACAGGCAAAAGCCCGGGTTGTGAACAGTAATCCATAGGATCTTCCATTAGGACGAGGAGATGTGGACACGAGGACCTACAAACAGGCTGTTATATTAGCCGTTCAATTTCACTAAACCTATCTTTCACGTAAGGAAAGGCTACTGAAACGGCGCTATAGCCAAGTCTTATCAGTATTGGACTGGACAAGCAGAAACCTTTTGGCGACACTTCCACTTTTAAAATCTTGCGCTTTAGGGCATCGGCTATTCCTAGCCTGTAGAGAGTTACCATGAATTTCAATAATCCTCCCGTTAATAGCTTGTCGCGCCGCCAGTTGGTGTTAGGTGCAACGGCCACGGCTGCAACTCTGCCGTTTTTAGGATTGACAGGCTGTTCTAAAAAGCCGGAAAGCGGTGCCAAATTACTTCAGGTGGGCGGTTTGCCGGTTACCTGTAACCTTACCTTGCCGGTCGCCTGCACAGCAAAAGTTGCTAGTAATTTAGCTGGAGTAGGTGATGGTCGCTTTGCTTATCAATACAGTAAATACAGTGGCTGGCCGGAAATTAAAGAATCACTCATGGCTGGACGTATTCAAGCTGCGTACATGCTGGCGCCGCTGGTAATGGATTTATCCGATAAGAAAGTGCCGCTAAAAATTGTGTCCCTGGGGCATCGTTCGGGTGCGGTGATTATGGTTCGCACCGATTCTGCATTCCAAAGCTTCGCGCAATTGAAAGGCAAGCGCATCGCCATTCCCAGCCGCTTTGCAGTCGACTTTTTATTCCTGCGTAAAATGCTTGCGCAGGAAAACATGACACCAAAAGATATTGAAATTATTGAGATGCCGCCACCCGATATGCCGGCCGCGCTCTACGCCAACGCCGTGGATGCCTATTGCACGGGCGAGCCATTCGGTGCTGCTGCACAACGTGCAGGTTATGCACGACCTTTGCGAATGACCCGCGATGAGTGGCGCAACTATATTTGTTGCGTGCTAACTGTGCGTGAAGAATTAATTCAGGAAAGTCCCGACATGGTTCAGGATTTGGTAAACCATGTTATGGGCGCTGGTGCGTGGCTCGATCAGCAGCAAATCAATCGCGATAAAGCCGTAGCCATAGCAGCCAAGCGCGAATTCTTTAACCAGGACCCTAATATCCTGAAATTCGTTATGGAAACTCCCACGGATCGCGTTACTTACGGCGACTTGCGTATGATTAAGAGCGAATTTGAGGATTTGATGCAGCTTTCCATTGAAGCTGGCACACTCAAACGTCCCGTCGCTTATGAAACTTATATGGACGAACATTTTGCGAAAGCCGCGCAACCAGCAACAATTGTTTTGTGATACTCGAAGAGGCATTTTTAGTGAAACGATTAATGTTGTTAGTGGCGGCCTTGTTGGTATTCACGACTGCAAAAGCTGAAACTGAGGCGCTCAAATCAGGTGTGTTTGATCCACCACGTCTCGCACCGGATTTTGTACTTCAAAGCTCGCAAGGTGGTGAACTTAATTTCAAACAAACACGTGGGAAGCTGGTTGTTCTGGAGTTTGGTTTTACTCATTGCACAGCGGTTTGCCCCATAACGCTTGCAAATTTGGTACAGGTACGCAAAAAGCTCGGTGAGCTTGCAGAGGATGTCCAGGTTGTTTACGTCACGGTTGATCCGGCGCAAGACACGCCTGCACGTTTGCGTGAATACCTGGCGGTTTTTGATCCCACTTTCATAGGCGTGACCGGGACCGAAGCTCAACTTGCTGAAGTGCAAAAGCAATACGGAATATTCGCTACTAAAGCTGTAGGTAAAGAAGTTCATCATTCCTCGTATATTTACTTGATTGATACCTCTGGTTATTTGCGTGCTCTGGTTCCTTTCGGTAAAAGCGCTGACGACATAGCCCACGATATAAAAATACTGTTGCAATCACCCACCACTAAGACGCTCGCTGACAAAAAGGCAGCGGGCTAGTGAATTTTATTCGCCGTCATTTGGTATTGATTCTGTTGGCAAATCTGTTACTGGATGCGGCTTTGTTATTGGCTTTTTTCCCTCTGCAATTTGAATCTCGTGAAGAAATTTTTGAAATTCCAACGGGTACCTGGGCAAATCGATCGGCAGGTAATAAAGTTGAAATTTTGCCGCAGGAAATTTATCTCGCATTGGGAGTGCGCGATGTCTTGGTATTGCGCAATCTTG
>CBHTVU010000345.1:0-3382 GCA_966096785.1 uncultured Gammaproteobacteria bacterium
GCATGCACTGTTCCGTCCGAATCGGAGGAAAACTGTTCCTGAAATTTTGCGGGACCGACAGCTATATCTACTTCAGGAGGTAAAGCAGCAGGTTCAAATCCAACTGGAGGTACAATTTTGTAGTGCCATTCGGCTGTATATGGACGAGTTAATTGATATTCATGTTGGCGCTTTTTTTGTGAACGAGTTGCTTTGGCATTCTCTTCATCAGTTGGTTCGCGCGTTTTGAGATCCTCAGGTAAATTGAGAAGTAAATGATCCAGTTGAATGTAGGCATTTGCCTCGTCCAAACTGGTATAGCCACGTTTTGCCTTTTTGCCTTCGAGCGTCAAACTAAAGGGCTGTTGAAAATCTTTTGGATCAGATCTTTCAAGTCGATCGAGTTTTTCAGCTTGGTAATGATTTTTAAAATAATCAGTCAGACTTTCCCTGGTTTTTTTATTAGTAAGATCTACATAAGAGTGTCGATAATCCGATTCATAATTACCTTGTGGTTTTGAGGTTTCGACAATTCGTGCCGGCCCATTTTCAGACAAATAAATTTCGCGCTCTTCAACAATTTTATTTTCATCAGAGCGGGCAGCTACAACTTTTGTCAATGACGTTGTATTCGTATCTACGATGAGTGTCATGCGGCCATGGTCGGCATCAGGTAATTGTCCAAGTCGAGCATCTGCATCAGTCGCATCTGTCCAAATCGCGGGTGTGCCAGGGATATAAACGATTGCGTGATCGAAAAGGTCCATGCCTGGTAATTCGGTTGTAACATCAAATTGGTTGGTAACATTTAACAATGCGAGGTTTGCAGTAATGCCGGCCGCTTTCAGCATGGCGACCAAAAGAGTTGATTTGTCCTTACAGTCACCAAACTTACGATTCAATGTTTCAGTCGGTGTATGCGGAAATATACTCGCCTGATCAAATTCGATACCCGTGTAACGAATCTCCTTATTTAAATACGCAACAATCGCACTTATTTTCTCTTCGCGTGTCGTTTTACCCTTAATTAAACGTTCCACCAAACTCTCAAGATTCGACGGTTCAATTTTTTCATTAATAATTTTTGCATAAGCTTGCGCTAGTTCTTGCCAGGAAGTCCCTAACGAAAACGTAACAACCGGGAACGCGGATACATCACTTGGTATTCCACTTTCAATATCTTCAAACGCCGGGACTGGTCCAGATTCAAACACCCATTGATCAACAAGATCGTGTTCTGAATGTGAAGGCTTCATATTCGGCAGGGAATCGAGCCGATACTGCAAATGAGATGCTTTTGGAGCTTGAAGACTTAATCGAAAATGCTGCACTGGTTGACTCATTTGAAAAAAACTTCGTCCCAATTTCCCGGCACCCGTGAATGGGAGGGTTTCTTTAAGAGTAATTTCCGTCTCAACTACCGCGCCTACAGAAATTGCAGGAAGTGGAGCTCGCAATATGCGCCCATCGCTGTAAATTGTTGAATCTGTTTCGCTAGCAGGGGAGTCTGCAATGGTAGCGGGATCAAGGGTATAAGTTTTACCGTCCGCCAGAATCACACGAGCTTTCATGGTCGGGATTTGATTTCGCCATGGAGACCAGGCTATTGCCAAATTGTTCCATTGTTCTGCGCCAGCAGGACTCAAAATTTTGTACACCATATATTCTTGATAAACGCTGTTTCCATGGGCATCAAAGCTGTAGTTCTGGTGAGATTCAATTACATTAATATCTGTACCATCAGGAACACGCGATGCGGACGCGGATGCATATAGGGCTGCAGGGGCTGCATCAAAATGTGCCGCACCCTGTTCGACATTCGCTGCCGTAGCCAAATTACAAATGGCAGTCAGGGCGCCGATAATCCAAAAGCTTGAAAAACAAAAAGGGTTTGTTTTAGCTGGACGAGATTTTCCTTGAAACATATGTGTATATCCTAAAATTTATTAAATCGACGTGAGCGGTATTTCTACTAAACCAATCTAGATGTTCGTTCAGTTAAGTTTGAAAAAACAAAGTTTGCCAAAAGCATAGGTAAAACGCGATAAACGAAAATAAAAATCGCTGGGTATTCTAGCACTCAGTAACTAGGCTCACACATACTTAACCAATATTTTACGAAGGGTCCGCGTGGGCTTATAACTAAAACTTTTGTTTGCGCTTGCGCCACCACAGGCGTGCAGCACCTACAACTCCGCTGGCAAGAAACACCAAAGGTCCAGCAATTAATCCCCCAAACCACACGTAAGCTAACCCGGAATCTATTCCGGGGCGTGCAGCACCGTGCCAAAATTCGAAGCGGTTAAAGAGACCATAAACAAAACAGGCAGCGAGTAAACTACCGAGCGCAACAAATCCCCACCGTAAAATTGTTTTCAAATAGCTCATATTTTTTCAATATTCATATGTGGATGCTTAATTTCTGAAAACTAATTTTATTTAAAAATAAATAGGCAGTTATTGGAAAATTATGGAACTATTTATTGGGGAAAACTATATGCCAAATAATGGAGGCGACAAAAACAATTACACAGAAATACCAAATTAAGCGATCGTGAAACTCACTGATTGTATTATCCTTTGGTGGTGGGTGCGTATCTTCCTCTCTTATCATGTTTCCATTCAGATCATAGAACTCCTGATCATCTCCTTGAACTCTAGCCTTAAGAGTCGCAGCGATTGTTACGATTTTTTCTATAACGTCTGTAGGTGGGTTCTTTGTATAAATATTTCCCAATCGAGGGTTAAACCACAAGGGCCAATTTTCTTCTGCCCTGATATATAAAAAATAATCTTCAAATGGATTGTCCGGGTCCAAAGTAATCTCAGGGTCAGTCTCTACGTAAGCTTTCCATTCATCTCTGGAGATTGAGCTTTTATCTTCCTCATCTGCCCAACAATCTTTGCGGGTAATATGTAAATCGTAACCCATTGAATAACTCCTAACAGGGCTTTCTTTTAGTATGCGAATAAAAAAGTAAATTTTAAATGTATTTAAAGCGAGAATTTTTTAAATTAATTGGGGTTTTCAAATGTGTAGCTAAGTTCCCTTTGTGCAGCAAGCGCCACAGTTTCAGCGCGAATACTCGCTGATACATTTTTAAACTCCAGTCGATTAGGTCCCGAAATTAAATCTAAGGACCGAATTTCTTCAACCAACGCCAGGTTATCGTTGTAAATGGTAAGTGATGTTTTAGTGATATCGCCCGCCATAACCCCAGTTGCACTAACTAGGGCAATAAATGAGGCAATTAAAACTGACGGTCGGGATTTAACGAAGTGGCGACGGAAGGTATTTATTTTATGAGTCATCAAATGCTCCTTATCAAATATTTGTCTCGTCAGAAGATCGCATAGTCATCGAAGAGCGTCAAGGCCTACAAGTTCAAGTATTTATCTTCAG
>CBHTVU010000346.1:0-3377 GCA_966096785.1 uncultured Gammaproteobacteria bacterium
AAAAATAAAATTTTAATAAGTTTGAATTTCACCAAGCTGCGGCCAAACAATTTTTTGAAGTCGATTCTAATTCCCACTAGCTACAAATCATCGGTGGGTTAATTTGGTCTACTGGAGAAATACAATGTTAATTAAAAACCAACAAATATTTGTTAAAAAGAAATTGCCGTGGTACATAAAAATGGCGTCCAGCCTTTCGTTTGTTGTAGGTGCGATGAGTGCTGCGACTAATGTGTATGCTGCCGATGCTGTGGAAACTGAAGAAATAGTAGTTACGGGACAACGCGCCAGTATTCAATCGGCGCAAGAAGTTAAGAAAAATTCTAACGTCGTTGTTGATTCGATCGTAGCGGAAGATATAGGCAAGCTACCGGATCGCAGTGTCACTGAGGCCTTACAGCGTGTTCCGGGAGTAACAATTGGTCGTTACACCAACAATGATGCAGAGCACCCGGCGGCCGAAGGTAGTGGTGTGGCAGTTCGCGGTTTGACTCAGGTTCGGGCCGAATTAAATGGTCGTGATATTTTTTCTGCAGCAAGTGGGCGTGGTTTGAGTTTCGAAGATGTTCCTGCAGAATTAATGTATGCCGTTGATACTTACAAAAGCCCCTCTGCCGATATGATTGAGGGTGGTTTAGGTGGAACAGTTAATCTTCGGACTCGTATGCCGTTTGATTCGAGCGGACAATTGGCTAGCATCACCGCGAAGGCTAACTACGGTGATCAGTTGAAGGAAACCAACGGCGAATATTCCGGTTTATACACTAACCGCTGGGATACAGAAGTAGGTGAATTTGGTTTTTTGATTGATTTGTCCACCTCTAAACTGGGAAGCCGATCTGATCAGGTTTACAGTCGTCCATTTTTACCAAGAATTATAGATGGCAAAGATGTTTGGGTATCTAAAGGAGTTGATTGGCGCCGCAACGATTATCACAGTCAGCGTGATGGTGGTTACGCTGCTTTACAATGGGCTCCAAATGATGAAACAGAAATTTATTTAACTGCTTTTCAAAGTAAACATAAATCCGAATACGACGAGAATGCATTTTTTCTCAACAACGCAAATGGTGACAATGCCATAGTTCCATCCAGTGACAACAACTGGGTTTATGGCAACAACAAAGAAATGATTTCTGGTGATGTCACAGTTGCAAATCCAACTGACTGGGGGTTGAACTTTGGAACAAGTACTCGCTGGGCATTAACAACTTCAAAAACTACCGATTACTCGACTGGCGTAAAGTGGTCTCCGGATGATCATTGGAAGTTTTCGGCGGATTTCCAATACATCAAATCTGAAGCAACTTCTGACGATTTCACCTTAGGGGTAATAGTATTTCCGCCAAATGCGCGATTGAATGATGTGGGTACTGAAACACCATCTATCCTGATTGATTCAGCGTACATGACCAACTATGCAAACTATACGCTTGGTCAAGAGATGACTCACTTTGAACGCAATTCGGCAGATGCTAAAACAGGTCGTTTAGATGCAGAGTACAGCTTGGATGATTCGATAATAAAATCAATTAAGGTTGGTGCGCGATATTCTGAAAAAACTGCTGATAACATTAACACAGGATACGATTGGAATACGCGTTATGACACGTGGACACCAGGTGGTGGTAATAGAAATACAATAACTAAAGTGACTTCGGATCAAGCTACAAAATTTTTGACTTTATATTCATTCAGTGATTTTCAACGTGGTGATGTGAATGTCCCTAAAGCGGGATATATATATTCATCAAACGCCGTTAAAAATTTCTGGGCTACAACAACAGCGGTAAACGCCGGTTGCACAGATGGTTACTGTACGTTTGAAGAAAGGTTATCTGATTCTGCTTATGGAAACGTGCAAGAAGAAAAAACCGCTTCTGGTTATGTAATGGTTAACTATGCGTTTGAAGATTTAGCAATGCCTGTTGACGGTAACGTTGGGGTTCGCGTTGTTCAAACAGATAACGTAGCTCATGGACACGTGACCAGGCCTGAAGTGAAAGCTCCCAATGGCACTGTTATACAAAGTGCTAATGGCGGCGATTTCAATGCAGAAAATAGTTACACCCATACTTTGCCAAGTTTCAACTTACGCGTGAAAGCAACTGATGATATTTTTATTCGTTTTGCTGCATCCAAAGCAATATGGGCTCCAAGCTTTGCTGATATGCAAGCCAGGGTTGCATTTAGTGCAACTGTGAAAGAGGGAATTACCGACCCAACCAGTATCAATGATTATGTGTTTACACTGAGTCAGGACACGAACCCTTACCTGGAACCAATGACTGCTAACCAATTTGATATTTCTGCCGAGTGGTATTTTGACGATAAAGGCGGAATGGTGCATGCCGCATTATTTAACAAACAAGTCGAAGGCTTCTTCCGCAAAGGTACTACTTCGTTCAACGTTGATGGTGTGTCAGGGACTGCTACGTGGTTGGATAATGTTGGTTCAGGTGATATCAATGGTGTGGAGCTTGGTGTTAATAAATTCTTTGACTCCTTGCCAGCTCCCTTTGACGGTTTAGGTATTGATATTAACTATACCTACATAGATAGCGAGGCCCGTATACCCTTACCAAAATTCGGAACCACTAATGGTGCTGCACCGGTAGATTTTAACAAGCTTACCTATGGGCAGTTACCAGTAGATCAGCTTTCAAGAAATGCTTACAACATAGTAGGTATGTATGAGAAAGCTGGAATTTCTGCGCGTTTGGCTTATTCATGGCGCAGCAAATATTTAATTGCAATTGGACCGAATGGATATAATCCTGATTACCCTGATTGGTCAGGCAAGGCTTCGATTCCAATTTATAATGATGATTACGGCCAATTAGATGCGTCAATAGGTTATACGTTCCTCGATAATTACACAGTTACATTTGAAGTCAGCAATCTGTTGAAGGAAAAAACTGTTGGTATTATGGATCAAACCCTTGCGGGTGATCATGTGGCATATTCTTATGCGCAAGATTCCCGTTACGCTCTGGGTTTCCGTGCCAAATTTTAAAGGGTAATTTTAACTTTTAAAAAGCCTTGTACTGCTCAAGCAATGCAAGGCTTTAATAATTTTAATATTAAATTCAACGATTGCATTTTATTAAAATGTTAGAGGTGAGGCATGTTAACAATCTCATTAATGCTGAATGCATTTACACTTAAAAATATACGATATTTTTCCCTTTTGAGTGTGTTGGGTTTTATGTTGGCTACGACTTCGAGTTTAGCGGCGTCAATGCCGGAGATAGTGAGCAAAAATGGTCGTCACGCACTTATGGTTGATGGCGCACCTTTTTTGATGTTAGCTATGCAAGCGAATAATTCGAGTAATTATCCTGGCGCCCTAAAATACGTGTGGCCGTCTTACAAAA
>CBHTVU010000347.1:0-3278 GCA_966096785.1 uncultured Gammaproteobacteria bacterium
TATCGATAATAAATTCGCCTTCAATAGGCGCGAGTTCGGGAATAATTTCCCAGCCTGGTTCGCCGCGCACAAGAATTTTTCCGCAAGGCCCTTCATCACCTATACCAGCGCCTATTTGTCGCGAGCGCCAACGTTTGTTGGCTGGTAAATCTGCGAGATCAGGGCGATGGCCTTCGCGAGTGTGAATAATATGAAATCCTTTTTTGCGCATTGCCGCGAGTAATTTTTTTATCGGTTCAATAGGTGCGCGAGTGAGGCTGATATCGTAGCCCATGGTATCCACATAGCCGCCTTCACCGCAGAAATCTGTTTGCATATCGATGATGATTAGTGCTGTATTGTCAGGGCGTAAATTGCCATCGTAGGGCCAGGGGTAAGGAGTGCTCGAGAGATAAGTCGCCGTCATGGTCGCTCCTGATTAAATTTTAAAAGTTTCAAACGAGATTTTAAAAAAGGGACCATTAAATTAATACTGGCCCCATCTAGAGGTAAATCTTTTCTACTACTCAATTTCCGTTCGCCCTGAGCGTAGTCGAAGGGTCTGGTCGAGTTACCCTTCGACTGCTTTGCGCCCTGGGCGAACGGCGGTTTAGTCATTTTATTTGGGAGTCGTCATCCCCGTTAGGGGATCCAGCGCCATTAAAAGTTTAAAGTCACTGGATTCCCTGCGGGAATGACGACTCCCTATTTAATAAATCTCATGCAAATAATCACAATCAATTAAATAAATTTGCTACGCGTGACTATGACTGTGCTCCAGGGTTTCAGGAGCACGATTATCCGCAACGCTGAATTTCGCGCAGGCGAACAACACACAGGCAACCGCAAAATACGCGAAGGCAACTGTGGGTGTTTGCCCGATTCCAATCGCCTCGCCGTGCATAAAGCCGAAGAAGGTCATGACGGCGCTCGCCATTGCAAAGGCGGAGGCTTTTACGAAAGCTCGGTCGATAATAAAAACGGTGATGGCTCCCAGCATTAATCCACCGAGAATTGCTCCGCCGCCTAATACCGACAAGCCGTGATAAAGCACTCCTGTCTGCGCGATTTTGTCCAAACCAACCGCAGCGGCGTTAGTGCCTGCGGCGCCGAGTACATTGTCAATTTGCAGTTTTCCCCAGGCAGCAAGGTGCGGCATAAGCGCGACGATAATCGCCGGGGCGTGACTTTTTGGGCTTTCTTGAAAGGCCTGGGAACCGATCAACATGCCGATGTAAAGCAAAATTGGCGAGATGGCGACAATAGGAATGAATGATGAAAACACCGCAATAATTCCTAACCAACACAACACTAAAACCGCGACTCCGGTTGCGGCCGAGTAACCGATCCTCCCGCCCATTGCCTTCCAGCCAGGGTGACCGATATAAACCGCGTTGATGAATGGGTTACCCATGCAGCAACCAATCAAGCTAATTGCACCGTCTGCTGTAAGTACGCGAGTGGTGGGAAAGTCATCGCCTGCTACCGCAGCGCTTTCTACGTTATCCATGGCTTCAACGAGGTCGTAAATCCCGAATGGGATAGCAGTGACGAGAATGATTCCAATAAATTCAAAACCGGAGAAAACATGTCCTATGGCTGGAATTGGAATGGAGAAGCCGAAGCTGGTAACGGATTGAGTGAGTTTTTCCAGCGTGAGGCCGCCGTAATTTAATCCCATCGCCGTTGAGCCCCACGCGATTAAAGTCCCTACCGCAATCGCAACGAGACCGGCGGGGATTCCTTTAAAGTAGCGAACGCCGCCGAACCAGCTCAATAAAATAATCGCAAAACACACAACGCCAATCACGGGTGTCATAAACATTTCGAGTGCGGGGCGCAGCGATATAAACGCGATAGAAACACCAGCGAGAGTGCCAAGCAACGCGGCGCGGGGTGTGATTTTACGAATGTAAGGTGCGATGTAGCCGCCGATCATCAACACAAAACTTTGTACGAACACCCAGGTTAGTCCCGCTTCCCAGCCTTTTAGGGGATTACCAGTCATGGTCGCGATGGGCAACATAATCACAAATACCACTACAAACATATGCGGCACGCTGATGCCCGACGGCAAGGCGCACACGTCCGTTCGGCCCGTCTTCTGCGCGAGTTTGTACGCTAGGTATGCGTAGTAAAGAGTGCTGATACATAGCATCAGGCCCGTTGCGGGAAGTATTCGCCCGAAGACGAGATCATCGGGCATATTCAGCACATAGCGTAGTAAGCCAGTGAGGACGAGTAGGTTAACCAGAATGTTGGTGCCGAAGCCGAAGAACGCGTTCCAGTCTCCGGGCACCCAAAAAGTGGGTTTGGTCGTTTGCATAGCGGTATCTCCAAATTATTTGTAAATTACTTCATGAACTGCCTCTAGTAATGGTGTGAAACCTTGCATTTCGATTAATCGGTCAAGCGTTCGATCTTTGGAGCCTTCTTTTTGTAGCGCCTTCTTTTTGCAGAGCTTAGGCTGCTGTTACCGCGTTGTTGATTGACGCAATCACCGCACCGGATGTAGCGACCCAGCCGAAAATTCCTCCTTGTGCCGTAATCACGCGCAATCCCATCTCGTGAAATTCAGGAAAATATGAACCGCAAGCATCGCTAATCACCACGCAGCGGTAGCCGCGATCATTGGCCTCGCGCACAGTGGTATGTACGCACACCTCGGTGGTAACGCCGCAGACGAGCAGATTTTCCACACCGCGTGCTTGCAGTTGTTCTTGTAGATCTGTCTTGTAAAAAGCGCCCTTGCCAGGTTTGTCGATGACCAACTCGCCTTTGATCGGCGCCAACTCAGGGATGATGCTGTGGCCCTGTTCGCCGCGAATTAAAATCCGCCCCATGGGGCCGACATTCCCAATCCTCAGCGATGGTTTGCCCCGCTCAATCTTGGCGGGCGGCGCGTCAGACAAATCCGGTAAATGACCCTCGCGGGTATGTATCACCGTCAAGTCCGCTGCTCGCGCCGCGGTTAGCAAGCGCTGGCAGGGTTCGATGCAAGAGCGCAACAAACTCACGTCGTTGCCAAGGCTTGCACCGAAACCGCCGGGCTCGAGGAAATCGCGCTGCATATCAATGATGATCAGCGCGGCCTTGCGCAGGTCCAGTGCTATAGCTTCCGGCTTGGCTGCCACCACTTGGATACTCATAAGCAATCTCGCATCAATGGATTTTCTCGTGCATTTAACCTATTGCTTTTAGAAGCGAAAGCGCGCACCAAGGCCGAGAGTCTGGCCGGTTTTTTCTGTCCACTCCGGGTCGTCGTTGGTGTAGCCCGCGTAGAAATCCAGCTTCTTGCT
>CBHTVU010000348.1:0-3274 GCA_966096785.1 uncultured Gammaproteobacteria bacterium
ACCAAAAGAACTGACTATCTAATAAAGGGGCTGGACAGATGGCTACAACTCAATATTACGGTACGGGTCGCCGCAAGACCTCTACCGCTCGCGTTTTTATCACTGCTGGTACTGGCGCAATCGTTATTAATGATCGTCCTTTGGATGAATATTTTGGTCGTCCAGTAGCTCGTTTGGTTGTTCGTCAGCCATTAGAGCTGGTTGGTTTGAGCGACAAGTTTGACGTAAATGTTACTGTTGCTGGCGGCGGTTCATTCGGTCAAGCAGGTGCGATCCGTCATGGTTTGACTCGTGCATTAATGGAATACAACGAAGAGTTGCGTTCTACCTTGCGTAAAGCAGGTTATGTAACTCGCGATTCTCGTGAAGTTGAACGTAAGAAAGTTGGTTTGCGTAAAGCGCGTAAAAAGCCACAATTCTCCAAGCGTTAATAATTACCTGTGGCGGCTGGATTTGCCGTCACAGGGTGATTATCAAAAAACGCCCAAGTCAATGCTGGCTTGGGCGTTTTTTTACATCTACACTTTATGCTCTTCAATAATCCTTCTAAAACCTATGGTTATTCTTGTAAGCGGTGCTTAATTTCTTTAAGATTGGCCGCCTTTTTATGTACACCAAAATTATCCTAAATCATTGCGTTTATTCATTTATTTTTGCGCTGATTTACTGGCCTTTAAAGCTGTTATGGGAGATTCCTCATGAGCAATGGCGTTATAAACAAAAATCGTCGTAACCTGCTTATTGGTGCGACTACTGCGGTAGGCGCCATAGGTGCCGTAGGAATTGCAGTACCTTTCGTCGGGTCTTGGAACCCTAGCGCTAAAGCTAAGGCTGCTGGCGCTCCTGTAAAATTTAATATGAGCAAGGTAGAGCCTGGAGCCATGGTCACTGTTGAGTGGCGCGGCAAGCCGGTTTATGTTCTTCGTCGTACACCTGAAGCGCTTGCCAGCCTAAAAAAGGCAGAGGAGCTGGGCTTGGTGCGTGACCCCAAATCTGAAGTTCCGCAACAGCCAAAGTATGCGCAAAATCAGGGTCGCTCTATTAAAGAAGAGTTTGCAATTTTATTGGGTGTTTGTACCCATTTGGGTTGTTCTCCGCTCTATCGTCCAGATGTCGGCGCGGCTGATTTAGGTGGCGATAAGTGGCTAGGTGGTTTTTTCTGTCCATGTCATGGTTCTAAATATGATATGGCTGGTCGTGTTTTCTTCGCCGTTCCGGCGCCTATCAATCTCGAAGTTCCAAAGCATTATTACGAGAGTGAGAGCGTAGTTATTATCGGTGAAGACCAAGGGGCGTAAGATGAAGTGGTTAGTGGGTTTGTGGACGTGGGTTGATAGTCGTCTTCCTGTACAGAAAGCTTGGGATACCCATATGGGTAAGTACTATGCTCCCAAGAATTTTAACTTTTGGTATTTCTTCGGCGTTCTATCGCTGTTAATTCTAGTTAACCAACTGGTTACCGGAATCTGGCTCACAATGAGCTACACCCCAACCGCAGAAGGTGCATTCGCCTCTGTCGAATATATTATGCGTGATGTCGATTATGGTTGGCTGTTGCGCTACATGCATTCTACCGGTGCTTCGGCATTCTTCATTGTTGTTTACCTACACATGTTCCGCGGTCTGATGTATGGTTCCTATAAATCCCCACGTGAGTTGGTGTGGATTTTCGGTATGACTATTTATCTAGCCTTGATGGCTGAAGCTTTCATGGGTTACGTATTGCCATGGGGGCAAATGTCTTATTGGGGTGCACAAGTAATCGTATCCTTGTTTGGTGCGATTCCGGGAATTGGTGAGGATCTCGTTCAGTGGATTCGCGGCGATTATCTAATTTCAGGTATTACGCTGAACCGTTTCTTTGCTTTGCACGTGGTTGCCTTGCCGATTGTATTGCTTGCATTAGTTGTGATGCACATTTTGGCTCTGCATGATAAGCATGTAGGTTCGAACAATCCTGATGGTGTCGAGATTAAGAAGTACAAAGACGAAAATGGTATTCCTCTTGATGGTGTTCCTTTCCATCCTTTCTATACCGTCCACGACCTGGTTGGTATTAGCGTCTTCTTATTTGTATTCTGTTTTATTTTGTTCTTCATGCCGGAAGTGGGTGGATTCTTCCTTGAGCACGCAAACTTCGAAGAAGCGAACAATCTCAAAACTCCAACTCACATCGCACCGGTTTGGTATTTCACTCCTTTTTACGCAGTATTGCGTGCGGTCACCATCGAGATAGGCCCGTTAAACGCGAAGTTTCTTGGTTTTGTCGCTATGGCGGCAGCGATTGCAATATTGTTTGTGTTGCCTTGGTTGGATCGCAGTAAAGTGAAATCCATTCGCTATCGCGGCTGGATCCCACGCGTGGCCCTGATGACATTTGCCTCTATGTTTGTGGTGTTGGGCTATTTGGGGGTACAAGCACCAACTGAAGACCGCACTTTTCTGTCTCAAATAGCGACAACTTTTTACTTCGCCTATTTTGTGACTATGCCTGTATGGACAACAACTAAGCCTGAGAAAGCTAAATCGAAAATTGCCTTCGTGCTTTGCGGTGTGTTTGCGCTGATCTTTGCTGCAATGACATTCACTTATTTGTCTGCGGCCTTTAAAGCTCTTGCTGAATACCACACCGCCAAGCCCGGTGCGACAGATAAGGGTTTATTTGATTTCGTTTCCCTCTTCCTGGTTATTTTTAGCGCGGCCTTGGCGGCGATTTTTGCAGCTTTACCGTTCCTCGCTGTTCGCGATAAAGATCTGGTCGAGCCGGATCGTGTGCAATCGAAAGGTCTGCCATTGCATATCGTACTAGGTGGTTTGGCGTTGTTTCTCGTGTTAGCAATTCTGCCGATTAAAGCAGTAGCTAATGAAGGAAATTTTGAGTGCGGTGCTATTCCCTGCGACAAGATTGAAACCGATTTGCATGATAAGGAGTCTTTGCAGCGCGGCGCTAAATATTTCACTAATTATTGTATGGGCTGCCACTCAGCAAAGTATTCACGGTTTGACCGTGTTGCCGATGACCTGGAGATTCCCAGAGAACTTATGGACGGTAATCTAATTTTAGGTGGCCAACGTATTGGTCAGTTGATGGAAATAGCCATGCGCCCAGCCCAAGCTAAAGTCTGGTTTGGTGTTACTCCGCCGGATTTAAGTTTGGAAACACGAGCTCGCTCCCCGGAATGGGTATACACCTATCTGCGTAATTTCTATAAAGATGAAACTCGCCCTTGGGGTGTAAATAATCGTGTGTTCCATAATGTTGGTATGCCGCACG
>CBHTVU010000349.1:0-3272 GCA_966096785.1 uncultured Gammaproteobacteria bacterium
CAATGGAATAAGCAATATTCTGTAGGCGCGCGTTTCAAATCCAGTGCGGCAAATTATACCGAGCTCGAGACCAGGACCAAGGCAATAGTGTTATTTGGTCATCGCGCTGCAGTCTACATGAAAGGTTACAACGGCTATTTTGACCTCAATGAAATAGCGCCGGCTTAATGAGTTTTATTTGATGAAACAAAAAGTCATTTTTATGTTTTCCGGGCAGGGATCCCAGTATTACCAGATGGGCAGGGAGCTCTATGAAGAAAATGCGCGCTTCCGACTCTGGATGAATCATTGCGATGAAATTTTTCGCGAGTACGCCGATACGTCAATTCTTGATGCGATTTATTTACAGGGAAGTAAAGCCCAGCTGTTCGATGACCTTCTACAGACGAACCCGGCACTATTTTCTATTCAATATAGTATAAGTCGTCTCTTTCTGGAGGCAGGTGTCAAACCTGATTTCGTATTGGGATACAGTATCGGTGAATTGGTTGCGGCAGTTTTGGCTGGAGTGATTTCACTGGAGGATGGGGCAAAGCTAGCGGTCGATTATGCGCGCCTTGTTACGAGGCGAAGCCCTAGGGGTAGCATGGTGGCGGTGATGGAGCCCGGTGATGCGTTGAATGAAATGTTGAGTGCTCATCCAGGAATCTGGATTGCGGGCAGGAACTTTGCGTCGCATTGCATCGTTGCCGGGTTACAGGAAGATATTGATCTCTTCACTCCCCAGCTTGATACGCGGAAAATAATCTATCAACGCTTGCCGGTTAATTATGCATTCCACTGTCCGGCAATTGGGGCGTTAAAAGAGGAGTTTGATAAAATTTCCCAGCGTGCAAATTATGTCGCTGCAACGATTCCAATTATTTCACCCGCGCTGGCATCTAGTATCCATACCTTCGACATAGATCATATGTGGAAGGTAGTAAGTGAACCTGTTTATTTTGAAAAAACAATTCGCCAGTTAATAGCTGACGATAATTTTCTTTTTCTGGATTTAGGGCCGACCGGCACCTTGGCTACGTTTGTTAAATATCTGCTACCCCGTGATAGTGGTTCGCAATCAATGGAAGTTATGAATCCGTTTGGTAAGGATGTTAATAGCCTCCAAAAAGTTACCACGCACTTTTCATACGCTTATGAGTAGAGGTACAGAGTTGTGAATGACTATTTGGTGGAAGGAAGGAAAATTCTCCAGTCCCAGCCTTTTAGCCTGTTAATGGGAACTGAGTTAACTGAACTGGGTAAGGGTTTTTCAGGACTCAGCTTAAATTTAAGGAAAGATTTTTTCCAGAATCATGGTTTTGTCCATGGCGGGGTCATAAGTTATCTCGCTGACAATTGCCTCACATTTGCCGGTGCCACCGTCTTGGGAAATTGCGTTACATCAGAATTCAAGATTAATTATCTGTTCCCGGGGCAAGGTAATAAATTAATAACCAAATCAACGGTGATATCCCATACCCTCAGACAAGCTGTGTGTGAATGCAAAATATATGCGGTTAACAATAAGCAATCCAGCCATCTGATTGCCATAGCACTGGGAACTATTGTGAAAGTGGAATCCAAAGCACCTGGTGGAAATTAGTTTTGTTAAATAAATGAAAATATATGCTGTATCAGATGTTCATATTGATTATGAAACCAATAGGAAATGGATTTCAAATTTATCGTCGATGGATTATATCGAGGATGTATTGCTACTGTGCGGAGATATTTCCGATGAGCTGGAACTCCTGGAGTGGTGCTTCAAGGAATTAACAAAAAAATTTTTTAGCGTTTTATTTGTTCCGGGCAATCATGAACTTTGGGTGGTAAGGAATAAATTTCTAACCTCCATTGAGAAATATCATCAAATATGCAAGCTGGCAGACAACCATGGCGTTTTGATGAAACCTTTTCACTGGCAACACTTGTCAATTATTCCTATGCAAAGCTGGTACGATTTTTCTTTTGCAAGTCCAAGTGCAAGGTTATTGGATTCGTGGACTGATTTCCAAGCGTGTATATGGCCTAATCAGATGCAACCTATAGACGTAACGGAATATTTTCTGGCGCAAAATTTCCCTCATTTAACGATTGAGAATGATGTCGTCATTACATTTTCACATTTTTTACCCAGAATAGATTTAATGCCAAGTTACATTCCAGAAAAATACCGTTATTTATATCCGGTACTCGGCAGCAACCTGCTGGAGCAGCAAATAAGAAGGCTTAATCCGGATATACATGTTTACGGACATAGCCATGTTAATCGCCAAGTTGAGTTGGGTGGAATCAAATATATTAATAATGCATTTGGGTACCCATCTGAGTATGGGATATCCAGCAAAAACCTATTGTGCATTTACGAGTCTTAAGCTTGATTGCCGCACCTGGTTGTTAAGCATTTTCCCGAGTTGCTGAATGCAATCCAATTCCCGCAGGGGATATTTGCCATCATGCCTACTATGGTTTTAATTCGCTGAATATTGCTAGTAAGGAGTAAATAGTGCTACTGCGAATAATAGATTTATCATCTTCTACAAAAAATAACGTTATCCATATTTTATTAGTGGATGGAGGGGAAATTGCTGATTTTTATATAGAGGATTATTCCTCGCCAATGACGCAAGCGTTTCATAACGAATTGTCCTGGTATTTTAAAGAGTACATTGAGCTAGACAATAGAACAGCCGAAGCAGCTAGTTTGAGTGGAAGATTAATTAGAAACGGGCAATTGCAGGGAGATGAACTGATTGGTGAGGATCATCAGTTAACGCGTTGTAAAGATTATATCCAGGAGAAAGGTTATCAAAATCTCGCTGTGTGCGTCGAGTCTGGCAGGCCGGAGTTTTTTTATGAAATCTGGGAAGCATTGGTTCTTCCCGATTCCAAATATATTTTATCTGGTGTTGCTAACAGCTATATCAGAAAATGGACCGGGCCAAATATTCCTGGTGAATATCCTGAATTGCAATTTAATTTGCAGCACCCTGTTAGCAAAGATAATCCAATACTGAAAAATACCCAGCCACTCAAAATATTACACATCGTTTCCAAACCTGATTTACCAGCATTAGAGGTATGTCCGGGCAATAGTCTACCTATGGCCATGGCAGCGTTGTGTTCCGATGTTATTGATTATGAGGTGGTTTCACCAGAAAACACCCGACAACTCAAGGATATTCTGGCTGAAAATAGGGTGCACATAACACATTATGACGGTCCTGTTATCCTTACAGATGGTATTGCACATATTGTGTTAGCAGGTGCGAAGAACGAGCACCAGTTGT
>CBHTVU010000350.1:0-3251 GCA_966096785.1 uncultured Gammaproteobacteria bacterium
AGTGTCTGGTTGCCAAGAAAATGAAAAACATGTTGATCAAAGTGGAAGGCAAGCTTGGATTGGGAATTACCCCTAAGGACGTAGTCTTGGCGATTATCGCCAAAATCGGTACCGCTGGCGGTACAGGTTACGCGATGGAATTCGGTGGCCAGGTATTCCGCGATATGAGTATGGAAGGTCGCATGACCGTATGTAATATGGCGATCGAAGCTGGCGCCCGCGCGGGTATGGTTGCCGTGGATCAAACCACTATAGATTACGTTAAAGGCCGTACCTACGCGCCTAAAGGTGACATGTGGGAGCGTGCAGTTGCAGATTGGCGTAATTATGTGAGCGATGAAGGTGCGCATTTTGATTCGGTGATTGAAATTAACGGCGCTGATATTAAGCCTCAAGTGAGCTGGGGAACATCACCGGAAATGGTGGTTTCCATTGAAGATAAAGTGCCGGACCCAGCGCAAGAATCTGATCCGGTTAAGCGCGAAGGTATGATTCGCGCCTTGCAATATATGGGTTTGAAAGCCAACCAACCGATTGAATCCATTTATGTGGATCGCGTATTTATCGGTTCTTGCACTAATTCGCGCATTGAAGATATTCGTGCGGCAGCGCAAGTTGTCAAAGGTCGTAGCAAAGCAGCATCAGTAAAAGAAGCGATTGTGGTTCCAGGTTCCGGTGCTGTTAAAGCGCAAGCAGAAGCGGAAGGCTTGCACGAGATTTTTATTGCTGCCGGTTTGGAATGGCGTGAACCTGGGTGCTCAATGTGTTTGGCAATGAACGCAGATAAATTGGGTAATGGCGAACATTGCGCTTCCACATCCAATCGTAACTTCGAGGGTCGCCAAGGCTATGGCGGTCGCACGCATTTGGTGAGCCCGGCTATGGCTGCTGCTGCTGCAATTGCAGGTCACTTTGTTGACGTTCGTTCATTCAATTAAGGAGTTTGCCATGAAAAGTTTTACCGTTTTGCAAGGCATTGCCGCTCCTATGGATCGTGCGAATGTAGATACAGATATGATTATCCCAAAGCAATTTTTGAAATCGATCAAGCGTACCGGTTTCGGTAAAAATTTGTTTGATGAATTGCGTTATCTGGATGAAGGCAAGCCTGACCAAGGTTGTGAAGGTCGTCCGATTAATACAGAATTTCCGTTAAATTTTCCACGTTACAAGGGCGCAACAATTTTATTATCGCGCGAAAATTTTGGTTGCGGTTCAAGTCGTGAGCATGCGCCTTGGGCCTTGGATGATTATGGTTTTCGCTCTGTCATAGCTCCAAGCTTTGCAGATATTTTTTATAACAACTGTTTTAAAAATGGTTTGCTGCCGATTATTTTGAGTGACGACATTGTCGAACAATTATTTAAAGAAATGTATGCAACCGAAGGTTATTTATTAACTGTAGATCTACCCGAACAGCTTGTTAAAACGCCATCTGGCGAAAGTTTTGCATTTGAAATAGATAACTTTCGCAAACACTGTTTGTTGAATGGTTTTGATGACATAGGTTTAACACTCGAACATGCCGATGTCATTCGTGCTTATGAAGCAAAAAAACGTGTAGAAGCTCCATGGTTGTTTGATGTGGTGAAATAATCAAAGTTTAAAACTTGTGCGCAGCAATATCATGTCTGCGCCCGGGTTTGGTTTAGTTAAACCGCCGTTAGAGATGTGAAAAAAATTTAGGCTGATTTCAGTTGTGCCAAGATAATATCCGGCGCTAATACGATCGGCAAATAACAGATGAGATCCCATATCGTTATAAGGTTTCCAGTGTGTTTCAGAAATATGTGTGACTCCAACACCTACTTCAAAAAAATCTGGCAACCTGGACTCGCTGTTGAGTTGATAATGCAATATGGGTGACACTGCGAAGTCTTTAATGTCTTTTGAGTTTGTGTGATTTAAGCCTAGGCTGGTTTCGAAGCGTAAGGTTTGGTGGAAATTATCAAAATTTCGATCCAGATAATGCGTCTCCCAAGTAACGCCTGCGCGAAAACTATTGATGATGGGTGATTCCAGGCTCGGACGACTTACGCCTCCTATGGCTACATCAAATCTATCAATTGCAAATGCCATTTTTGAAAAAAGTATCAGGGCAAAGAATGCGGAACCTAGTCGTAGTAAAAGCATGATTTCTCCTAAATTTTTTGTAGTGTTAATCAAATTCTTTTGTGCATCAAATGAGAATTGTCACTAGTTGCTAATTTTTTTATTGTTAATATTGGTTGAGGAAATATTGTGGGCAAACATATCCTAATTCTGGAAGGCGATGGTATTGGTCCGGAAATCGTGCGTGAGGCGCGTAAAGTTTTGGATAAGGTTAATTCCAAATTTAGTTTGGGTTTAACTTTCGAAAATGAATTAATGGGCGGGTGTGCCATTGATGTGCATGGCGTTCCGCTTGCTGATTCCACGCTGGAACGTGCTCGACTGGCGGATGCAATTTTATTGGGTGCGGTAGGTGGCCCTAAGTGGGACAAGCTTGATCGTTCAATTCGTCCCGAAAAAGGTTTGTTAAAAATTCGCTCGCAATTAGGTCTGTACGCAAATTTACGGCCAGCACTTTTATATCCACAGCTAGTTGATGCGTCGTCCTTAAAACCGGAAGTGGTTTCCGGGCTGGATATTTTAATTGTGCGTGAATTGGCTGGTGGTATTTATTTTGGTGAGCCGCGCGGTATTCGTGTGCTGGAAAACGGTGAGCGTGAAGGTTACAACACCTATAAATATTCCGAGAGCGAAATTATTCGTATAGGTCGCACTGCATTTGAAATGGCGCGCAAGCGTAATCGCAAAGTATGTTCAGTCGATAAAGCAAATGTACTTGAGGCAACTATGTTATGGCGCGAAGTCATGGATACACTTCATAAAGAATATCCAGATGTAGAGCTTTCCCATATGTACGTTGATAATGCCGCTATGCAATTGGTTCGTGCACCAAAACAATTCGATGTGTTGGTGACTGGAAACATGTTTGGTGATATTTTATCCGATGCTGCTGCCATGCTAACGGGCTCTATCGGAATGCTACCTTCCGCGTCCTTGGATAAAGATGGTCGCGGCATGTACGAGCCATGTCACGGTTCAGCACCGGATATCGCGGGGCAGGGTATTGCTAATCCTTTGGCAACTATTTTGTCTGTTTCCATGATGCTGCGTTATTCCCTGGGTTATCCTGAAGTGGCAGATGTAATTGAAATCGCCGTTGGTAAAGTGTTGGATCAAGGTTTCCGCACAGCAGATATCTA
>CBHTVU010000351.1:0-3249 GCA_966096785.1 uncultured Gammaproteobacteria bacterium
CCTGGTAGGACGGAACTCACAGAAGTTAATGGGAAAGATATTTATGATTTAGCTGAGTCTCTAAAAGATCAAGGGCTTTATTTTCGTGAACATAGAGTTGATTAAACACTTCCAAAATTTTCTTAATAGCGCCAATCATCAAACTTCTAAAGGGAAACTATGAACAAATTAATCATATATGGAATTTTAACCGGAGGTTTAATTTACATTTTCAGGCTGTATAAGCGATCTGCCTACAATCGGCGTAGAAAATTTATTGATAGTTACGTCTTCCCCGAAAGTACCAAAGCCAAAATTTTGGAAACTTACCCGAATCTAACAACCTATCAAATTAATGAAGTTATGAAAGGTTTAAAAGAATACTTTCATATCTGTAATATGGCAGGACAAAAATTTGTATCCATGCCATCTCAAGTTGTTGATCTTGCCTGGCATGAATTTATTCTTTTTACGTTAAAATATCAGAACTTTTGCACCAAAGCTTTTACACGGTTTTTGCACCACACTCCTGCTGAAGCGATGCGTACCCCCACTGCTGCGCAAGAAGGTATTCAAAGAGCGTGGATGTTATCCTGCAAAAGAGAAAATATTAATCCAAAGTCACCCGAAAAATTACCTTTACTATTTCGTCTGGATGATTCGCTGAATATACCTAATGGGTTTGTGTACAAAAAGGATTGCAAAAATTCTTTTGGCGATTCTTATTGCGCAAGTGATATTGGTTGCGCAAGTAGTAGTGTCGGTTGCGGTGGTGATCAGGGCTGTGGAGGTAGTAGCTGCTCTTCAGGTTGCGGCGGAGGTGGGGATTAATAATCAATTGATAGATCTCATTTATTTTCCGGCGCATCACAGCAAACCCCATAACCCCTCTCAGAAGAAAGATTCTTATAAGTCTCTCTTAAACCTGAATCCGAATAATCCAAACATTCAGGATATTTGCTTACCATCAATTTATGAACCAGCGGTAATCGCCAGCAGGGGATTGTCTGAAAATAATGATGTTCCAAGTGAAAGTTAGCGCCAAACCTCAGTGCAGTTAATACAGGCGATGTTTGGGAACGCGCACAAATATTGTCGTTGGGATTGTTGTGTTCGAGATAAGGGCTAATGCTTGCAAGTAGCACACTTATTGCGAATGGGATTGCAAACATCAAAACGATGATTTTAATTATCGGAGTAGCGAATCCCAATAGTAATAAAGCTCCGAAAGACGAAACTATTGCTAACTTTATTGCAATTAGCAGATAACTAATTGTTTTGAAATCGTAAGTGTCCATCCAGCTTTTAGGTTGATGTTTAGTTCTCAGAAAGTTTAGCGTTTTCAAAAAATAGACCGGGCCTTCCATGATTCTGGCGAGAAAAATTCTTTCAAAAGGATTGCGAAATTTTGAATAGTGTTTAGCAACTGGGTCTTTCGATTGATTCACCCAGCGATGATGCTGCCAATGCAACGCATAAAACCCTGGTGCATAAAAGCCTATAACGGGTGCACTCAGAATTGCTCCACGAAAAAAGCTTTTATATTTATTTTCGGATAAATTACCGTGTAATCCCTCGTGGGCAATTCCTGCTATAGCGAAATATCCAAAGCCGCTTAATATTTCCAGAGTTATTATTGGTAAGATCCAAGCCCAGTGAAAATTGTTTGATAGAATCAGGTAGGAGATTAATGCAGGAATAATCCATAAAAGATAGCAAGCAGATACATATAATAAAACGGAGCTGCGATTATATGTTATGAGATTATCGGGTAGTTGAATATCGAATCTCATATCAACTCATCACTGTTTGGAATCCAATACGACACCAAATAAGCCACAGCAGCATTGTACTAGCCAGATAAGGTAAGCCGCGATGCAATACATTGTTGTAGCTAAGGTGAATGAGGCTATGCAAATAACGTAGCGCAACGAAAGCCCAGCCTAGCCACAGGTAGTAAACATCAACCAATTGCAAGACATAAATCGTCAGCGTTGCGACGTAGAATAAAACCGGGATTTCAAAAAGATTCATCAAGTTGTTATTGGGGATTTGAGCTGCACCAAATTTTGCGTCTGCGAGCTCTCTGGTAGGCATATCGTTGGGAACAATATTATGCTGCTTCATATGAACGGCTCTGCGCACTAACATGGTAAACCATACTGCAATGGTTAAAAGGATAAGGGCGAAGCAAGGATAAAATATATATTTGGGGGGCATAATCTTCTCTGTATTTTTATGTAATGTGAATCTTATTATTTATTGTAGCTTGGAACACGAATCATAATATCAGCATAGAGACTAAATGATAGTTTCGAAAGTTATAGCTTCTCATTCATCCTACACACCTAAAAAGTTTTACATCAGCCACGCAAGCTGACTATATAATGCCGTCTTCGCGCTTTTTCTAACCCAATAAAAATACCAAGTGAACACCATGCAAACCAAAAATTCCCCATTCCGCGTCCTATTCGCTAGCCTGATTGGCACAACCATCGAATTCTTCGACTTTTATATTTACGCCACCGCAGCTGTCTTAGTATTCCCCACATTATTTTTTCCAAAGGGCGATGCAACTATTGCAGCCTTACAATCGCTCGCAACTTTTGCGTTGGCATTTTTCGCGAGGCCAATTGGTTCGGCGTTGTTTGGGCATTATGGCGATCGTATTGGGCGTAAAGCGACTTTGGTTGCGGCCTTGATGACGATGGGCGTATCTACGGTTGTTATAGGTTTATTACCCACGTACGAATCCATAGGTATTACTGCGACTGTGTTGTTGTGTTTGTGTCGTATAGGGCAGGGGATAGGTTTGGGTGGTGAGTGGGGTGGGGCGGTATTGTTGGCGACTGAGAATGCGCCGGAAAATAAGCGTGCCTGGTACGGAATGTTTCCGCAATTTGGAGCGCCTATTGGATTTATATGTTCTACCAGTGTGTTTTTATTTTTAACGCACAATTTAAATGATGCAGATTTTTTAAGTTGGGGTTGGCGAATTCCTTTTGTTGCGAGTGCTTTGTTAGTGATTGTTGGTTTGTATGTGCGCTTGAGTTTGGAAGAAACACCCGCGTTCAAACAGGCGATCGACTCTCACAAGCGTGTTCGTGTGCCTATGTTGACGGTACTCACGCAGCATGCGCGCGTAATGATTTTAGGAGCCTTTCTTGCTATAGCAGCATTCGCAGTGTTTTACATTACCACTGTGTTTTCGCTGGGTTGGGGCACGAGCAAATTGGGATACACGCGTGAAGATTTTTTAATTCTGCAATT
>CBHTVU010000352.1:0-3245 GCA_966096785.1 uncultured Gammaproteobacteria bacterium
TTATGAATATTCGCGAATTACTCAACCAAAAAGTCCTCGCCGCTATGCAATCTTGCGGAGTTCCCGCAGATCTTCCCGCGCTTATTGCCCCCGGTAAAAAAGCGGGTTTTGGCGACTATCAGGCCAACTGTGCTATGGGCGCTGCGAAAGCCATGGGGACAAATCCGCGTGAGCTCGCCGCAAAGATTGTGGCTGCACTTGAGCCCGAATTAAAAGACATTACCGATAAAATTGAAATCGCGGGCCCAGGTTTTATCAATATAGATTTAAATACGACTTGGCTAGGCGAACAAATTGCTAATGCTCAAGTTGATCAACATCTAAATGTTACTCAAGTTACTAAACCGCAAACGGTAGTCATTGATTACTCGGGACCTAACCTCGCCAAAGAAATGCATGTTGGCCACTTGCGTTCGACCATTATTGGCGATGCGCTTGCTCGACTACTGGAATTTCAAGGCCACAATGTTATTCGCCAAAATCACGTGGGTGATTGGGGCACGCAATTTGGGATGCTCATCGCCGAGCTTGAGGAACAGTTGGGCGCTAAACAAGACGGTGAAATGGCCTTAAAAGATTTGGAAGTTTTTTATCAGCAAGCCAAAAAACATTTTGATGAGGATGCAGACTTTGCTGATAAGGCACGCTCTTACGTTGTTCGTTTGCAATCGGGCGACGATGAAATTTTAAAGCTCTGGCAAAAATTTAAAACGATCTCCTTACATCACAGTACCGAAATTTATCAACAACTGAACGTGACGCTCACTGACAATGATGTGCGCGGTGAAAGTTTTTACAACAATGATTTGGCACCCGTCGTAAAAGACCTGCAGGCGCAAAACTTAGCGGTGGAAAGTGAAGGCGCACAAGTTGTGTTCCTGCCAGAACTTGCTGATAAAGATGGCAACCCCTCACCTGTCATTATTCAAAAACAAGGCGGTGGTTTTTTATATTCAACATCTGATATTGCTGCTTTACGTTATCGAGTGAAAGAACTTCATGCGAACCGTATTATGTACTTTATTGATGCCCGCCAATCACTGCATATGCAACAAGTTTTTACCATTGCTCGCAAAGCAAAATTTGTTACAGAAGATGTAAGTCTTGAGCACCTTGCCTTTGGCACCATGATGGGCAATGACGGCAAACCTTTTAAAACTCGCAGCGGCGGTACCGTAAAACTGGCTGAACTGTTAACCGAAGCCGTTGAACGTGCTGATAATCTGGTACGTGAAAGAAGCACCGAACTTAACGAAACTGAAATTTCCGAAGTTGCCCGCAAGGTAGGTATAGGCTCAGTAAAATATTCTGATTTGAGTAAGACACGCACTAACGATTACATTTTTAGCTGGGACAGCATGTTGAGTTTTGAGGGTAATACCGCACCTTACATGCAATACGCATTCACCCGAGTACAAAGTATTTTTCGTAAGGCAGGAATCGCGCCAGAATCTTTGCAAAATATTATTGTCATTAATACTGATCAGGAAAAAGCCCTGGCTATAAAATTATTACAATTTAGCGAGACTCTGGATCAGGTTGCACGGGAGGCCATGCCTCACTTATTGTGCACTTACCTATATGAAGTGGCCAGTTTGTATATGAGCTTTTACGAGGCTTGTCCAATTCTTAAAGATGGCATTGAACCCAGTGTGCGTGACAGTCGTTTACGCGTGTGCCATCTGGTAGCGCGCACCATTGAGCAAGGACTAAATTTGCTGGGTATAGAGGTGATGGACAGAATGTAGCCGTTGTGACGCACAAGTAAATTGTGCGTCACGCACATTAAAATAATTATTGTTACACGCAAATTCGGCAGTTGTTCTCGGTCAAATTACCTCAATTCCATAATAATGACCCAGGCATAATGGAGGTAATGTGAAAATAGTTATTGCAATTCTTTCGATCTTATTACTACTTGTGGCTGCAAGCTATACGTCACTTTATCTGGATTATCAAAATCTGGAGGCGAGCTATGCACTTCAAAAAACCGGCTATGAAAAACTTCAGGATGATTATGATGCGGTAGCAAAAAATGCCTCTACCAACACTCGTCTGGTTAATCCGCATGGGCAAATGACGAATAAATCTGGCACCAATTCAATCACTGGCACAAACGCCGGCCACCCTAACAAAATTGATATTAATAAAAGCGATGAGTTTAGCAACCTGCAAAGAGAAAACCTGATCCATACCCTTGACCAGAAATACTCTATTCTTTTTAAAACGCTTACATTATCCAAACAAGACCAGGAAAAAATGCGCGACTTGCTTATGGAACGTGAGCGTATTTTAGGTACAAATAGCGTAGGTTATTTTACCAGTGAAGCAGATATAAAATTAAATATTGAAAAACAGCAAGAACTGGTCAGCCAAATAGATCATCAAATAGCGCAACTGTTAAAACCCGATGAAGTAAAAAAATACGAGCTCTTGAAAGATTCTGCTTACGAGCAATTTCAAATGAATAGCTTTTATGATCGACTGGGTGACAAAGGGACACTAAGCGAACAAAAGAAAAACACCTTACTGCTCAGTAAACTTGAACAAAAACAAGCATTCGCGAATTTATTGCAGAACTCTGCTAATGACATAGCTACAGCCTCACCCGAAGAAAAGAAATTTCTTGCAGACAAAATGCATGAAGCGTTACATGACTATAAAGATAATTACTTGCGCACGGCTAAGGCTAATTTGACTGAAGAGCAATTTAATACCTTGCGCGAATATGAGCAGCAACAGTTCGATGAAATTTGGCAAAGCCTGCAAGCGGGATGGCAAATTGAATAAATTATTCAAATTCGCCTTTCAAGTTTTAAACGAAAACCAAAGGGTTCGTGAATTATTTAGACTCTTTCCATCTAAATTTTATATATTGTTTGCATGCCACAGTGGCTTCACCTTTTTTACAGGGCTCAAAAACCCAGGTTTCTAAAACTTGTTTCAATGCAGCTGTATCTAAATCCGGAAAGCCACTACTGCGATCAATTTCACCGCGAACAATTTTTCCCGCGCTATCAATATTTATTTCCAAACCAACGAAACCATTGGCACCCAGTTTTTTATAGCCGTCGGGTAAGGGCGTTGGTTTTTTGCATTTGGGTGACCGCGCAGGTTGAATAGGTAATTGAGGCGTAAAAGATTCCTCGCTCGATGCGGCAGAAGATTCAGAACCACTTATTGCAGTTGATGCAGTTGATGCAGTTGATGCAGTTGATGCAGTTGATGCAGTTGATGCAGTTGAT
>CBHTVU010000353.1:0-3242 GCA_966096785.1 uncultured Gammaproteobacteria bacterium
AATTGATTTTCTGCGTAAACATCTGATCCAGTCACGCGATTAAAAAGCGTGGATTTCCCAGCATTGGTATAACCCACTAGTGACACAGTCGGGATCGCTGAACGCTGCCGAGAACGCCTGCCCTGTTCGCGCTGGGAGCGAACTTTTTCGAGCCGCTGCTCAATCATAGCGATGCGGTTACGCAATAAGCGGCGGTCAGTTTCAAGTTGAGTTTCACCAGGGCCTCGCAGACCTATGCCACCCTTTTGCCGCTCAAGGTGTGTCCATCCGCGCACCAAGCGCGTAGACATGTGGCGCAATTGCGCGAGCTCCACTTGGAGCTTACCTTCAAATGTGCGCGCACGTTGCGCAAAAATGTCAAGAATTAAACCCGTGCGATCAAGTACTCGACACTGCAACTCTTTTTCAAGATTACGTTCCTGGCTGGGAGACAATGTGTGATTAAAAATCACCACCTCCGCTTTATTTTCTGCAACAACAACCTGCAACTCTTGAAGCTTGCCAGTACCGATAAAAAATTTAGCGTTAGGAGAAACACTTTTGCCCGTTATAAAAGCAACTGGGTCACCGCCAGCGGAAAGTACCAGCTCTTCAAATTCACGGGGGTCTTCTGGCTCTTGGCCATAAGAAAGGTTCAGGTGAACCAGCACTGCCAGTTCACCTGATTCTGGGCGATCAAAAAACAATTAGCAGCCTCGTTAGGAATTAACTACTCAGCTTGCTCGTCTTCTTCACCATCGACACCATCTGCTTCGTTCAGCAATGGCACACGCACAGCACGTGAGGGAACAACTGTAGAGATTGCATGCTTGTAAACCATTTGGCTTACTGTATTTTTTAATAGAACTACAAACTGATCAAACGACTCAACCTGACCCTGTAATTTAATTCCGTTTACCAAATAAATGGATACAGGTACGCGCTCTTTTCTCAGAACGTTCAGGTAAGGGTCTTGTAAACTATGCCCTTTTGACATGTTTATTCTCCTAGGGAAGATTTTAAAATAACCACCTTATTATCCCATTTTTTATTAAAGGACTGGATGGTCGAATTATGAAAAACCGATGACTGTTCTCACACTGGTATTATATGGCTGCACCCCTTATAAAATTCAAGGCACAGCGCACAATTTCTTCTTTAGACAGCGGATTCCCAGCATCGCATTCAGTATAGAGCCAATTCAAATCAGTGCTAGGGTATTTTTGCCAGCCCTTTAACCAAGTGAATTGTCTTTTTGCTAATTGACGCGTCGCAATAATACCGCGCTCTATCATTTCATCGTATGACAATCGCCCTTCAATAAAATCCCAAACTTGGCGATAACCAACAGCACGAATAGCAGGCAAATCTGCAGGCAAATCACCGCGATTATAAAGTGTTTGCACTTCGTCCAATAAACCTGCGTCGATCATCTTACGAAATCGCAACGCAATTCGTTCGTGCAGTACCGCACGGACGCGCGGTGAAATTGCAATCTGCACGAGATTAAACCGCTCGCTAAATAGATTTTTTTTTGCTTGCGTCTGCGTCAGTCGTAATTCACTCATAGTTTTACCACTTGCGCGATAAACTTCCAGTGCACGACTTAACCGCTGCGAATGATTCGGATGAATCTCCGCAGCCATATCAGGATCAACACCCGCCAATTGTTGGTGAACATAAGGCCACCCATATGCCTCCGCATCGCGCTCAATTTGCGCACGAATTTGCGCGTCAGCTTCAGGCATTTCCGCCAAGCCATCCAGTAATGCTTTGAAATAGAGCATTGTGCCGCCCACCAATAGCGGAATTTTACCTTGCGCGTGCGCAGCAGCAATCTCACGCTCAGCATCTGCGCAAAAATCAGCAGCGGAATAAGGCTGGGAGGGATCTCGAATATCAATTAATTTATGTGGCGCCTCTACCAACTCCTGTTGTGTTGGCTTTGCAGAACCTATATCCATTCCACGATATACCAACGCGGAATCCACACTAATCAATTCCACAGGTAAATGATGGCGTAGCGCGATGGCCAAATCCGTTTTACCGGAGGCTGTGGGTCCCATAATAAAAATAACGGGTAACTTTTCCGAGTTCATTTTTTTCAAAGCACCACAATCGCGCTCACATTAATATAAATGTGCATTCAAAAAGACTTTATTAATATGAATGAGATGAATCCAATTGTTCGCGAAGTTTATTTAACCAAATTTCGTAAGCTTTTTGCCAACCCACCATCTGGCTCGCTGCGTTGGAGTTTTTTACACGCCCCGTACCACCGCCTATTGCAATTCCATCGCTTGCGATACCAATGGTTTCATGAGTAACCGAGTCAACCAATGAAATCATAATTAAAACTTCACCATAGCTTCTCGCTTCTTGAGTACCTATTGTACCCAAATCCATTTCACCTCTACGACTGACTCTGGGAGTGTATTCAACTAATCGAAATTGAACCGCAAGAACATCTGGGCCAACTTTATCCGTCAACGAAAATTTTTTATCATCCGGGAAGTATTTAGGTACCATCGCATCAAATGCCGATGTAAATTCCAGCCAATCTTCCGGCTTTAACTTTTTCCAGCTCCGATCTATATCTCGATCCCCCGAACTTTTTAACACCAAATTTTGGGAAGACATAGGTACATAGTAAAGTTTTGAATATTTTTTTATTGCATCTTTAGATTTGAGTGCGAAAACGTTGAACTTCGAGTCTTTAATCTTAATAAATTTATAATCTACAGTTTCAGTCTTGGGAGACTCCTGAGCGACTGCACAAGTGTTAAGCACTAAAGCTAGAAAAAATCCTATTAATAAATGAGCGCCGTATTTATTACTACACATAATTTTATTCTCCATAATTAAACGTCATTAACGCACTTTTTTAAAAACAAACAGCAGCTCTAAAACCAAACTGCTTATTGCCCACGCATAAACATTTTATCCAGATCGTCTAAAGACTGTAGCAACCAGGTTGGGCGGCCATGATTGCATTGGCCACTGCGCTCAGTAGCCTCCATATCGCGCAATAATGCATTCATTTCTGGAATAGTCAGTTTTCGATTAGCACGCACTGATGCATGACAGGCCATGGTCCCAAGAATTTCATTGATGTGATGCTGGATGCGCTCACTGGAACCGTGTTCAATTAAATCGGAGAGAACATCGCGCACCAATTGTTCGACCTTCGCACGATTTAGCACCACCGGAACCTGACGAATTAACAAGGTTTCGGGACCGGCACGCTGCAATTCAAATCCAAG
>CBHTVU010000354.1:0-3216 GCA_966096785.1 uncultured Gammaproteobacteria bacterium
TTCCCCCCGCTCTGCAAAAGCTAAAAAATTTTTCCAATACCCCTGCCACCAAAGCGCAGCTGGACTTATTAAGCCCACTCATTGATCGCAAACTTTTTATTCTGGAAACCGCCATTGGGAATGTTAAAAAAGGTGCGGTTAAAGACCTGAATATTCAAATTGCTGCCAATGAAGGCCCACGCGTGATGGATGCAATTCGCGCTGAGATTGCAAAATATATTCAAATACAAAACGGCGTGCTCGAGTATTACGACCAGGATTACCGAAGCAATATGAATTATTTGTTCATATTTTTGGTATGCGCCAGCGTGTTTATGTTGATGTTTGCACAGATTTTTGCGTACGGAATTTATCGCAATATCCACCAGCGCATGATGGATTTGGTTCATCAGGAAACCAAGCGGTCACTGGACACCCAGGAAGCGATGAACCATCAGCTCAACCTCGCCTACATTACATTGCAAGACAGTGAAAAAAAGCTGGAAGTAACGCTCAATTCCATCGCCGACGCGGTAATCGCAACCGACCCGCAAGCGCGTGTGACCTTGATGAACCACGTGGCGGAACAATTGACAGGCTGGTCATTGGATGAAGCCATTGGCCGCCCAATCACCGACATTTTCCACATGGAAAATAGAGGAACGCGAGAGCCTATGACAGCACAAGTTGTCGCAGGGCTTTTGAGCGGCGCGGAGCAAACTTCTCACGACTCGATATTGGTTACGCGCAGCGGCAACCAATTTAATATTGCTGACAGCTGCGCAACCATGCGCGATCAGGAAGGGCTGATAATAGGTTCAGTAGTAGTGTTCCGCGATGTCACCGCAGAAAATATTGCGCAGCAAGCGCTCATCGATAGTACCGCTTTAGTACAAACCATATTGGAAACCGTGGTTGATGCAATTATTACCTTCGACGTGCGCACGAATTTAATTGAAACTGTAAATGCTGCTGCAGAAAAAATGTTTGGTTACACCGCTGACGAACTTATAGGTAAACGCTTCAGTTCAATTGTTCCGGAATTGTCCGACGACAATGGCTCACTCGACTATTACAAGCTTGACTCCGACGACGCCGCAAACGGTTTAATACGCGAAGTACCCGGCCTACATAAAGATGGTTATTTCTTTCCCATGGAAATCAGTGTGAGTGAAATGCGCCTGGGTGGCCAACGGTATTTCACTGGAGTATTGCGCAATATTTCTTCACGCAAACAAGCTGAAGCAAATGTGCGAGCATCCGAAGAGCGCTATCGCAGTTTGTTTAACAGTATCGATGAAGGTTTCTGCACCATTGAAATGATTTATGAGAACGGTAAACCGGTCGATTATAGGTTCATAGAGATAAATCCGTCATTTGAAAAACAAACAGGGCTCAACAATGTGGCAGGCAAAACCATGTTGGAATTAGTGCCCGACATAAGCCCTCACTGGTTTGAAATTTACGGGCGAGTCGCCGCTACTGGTGATGCAGTTCGATTTGTTCATGAAGACCCCGCATTGAATCGCTGGTTTGATGTTTATGCGTGTGCCGATCAAACCCAGGACAGCAGAAAAGTTATTGTTTTATTCACCGACGTCACCGAACGCAAACGCTCTGAAGAAGCCTTGCGTGAAAGCGATGAGCGCATCCGCCTCGCAACAGAAGCAACGGGTGTGGGTATTTGGGAATGGAACCTCATTAACAACACCGTGCATTGGGACGCACAAATGTTCCGCATCTACGGCATAGATCCTACCGATAGCGGTTTAGTTGAGCAGGATGCCTGGTCCACCTACATACTTCCGGAAGACGTGAGTGCACAGCAAGAGGCGCTGCAAGAAGCCATTAATTCAGGCACACAAATTATTCGTGAATTCAGGATTACGCCATTCAACGACAATAAGATACGTTACATACGTTCAGTCGAAACAGTGCGGATGAATAACGAGGGACAAGTTGTGTCTATCGTTGGCACTAACCTGGATATCACAGACCGCAAAAACATCGAAGATAGCTTGCGCGAAAACGAACGTCATTTACGTGCGGTTATAGATGCGTTGCCTGTTGCGATTATCACTACCGATGCTAATGGCATTCTCACCCACTTTAATCAGGCCGCCGTTGAATTCTGCGGCCGCACACCGCAGTTGGGCCAGGACCGTTGGTGTATCAGCATGAATTTGCTGCGTCCTGATGGCGCTCCCCTATCTCACGATAAATGCCCTATGGCAATCGCCTTGCAAGAGGATCGTCAAATTTTGGGAGCAGAAGCCATTGCTGAGCGCCCCGACGGTTCGCGCGTATGGTTCACCGCGCACCCTACGCCATTGCACGACGCCAGCGGAAAATTAATTGGCGGCATCAATATGATGATCGATGTCACCGAACGCAAACGCCTTGATAAAGTGTTGCTCGAAAATAATATCGAACTTAAAAAAGCAAAAAATCTGGCGGATAAAGCTAACCTGGCAAAATCAGATTTCTTATCCAACATGAGCCACGAATTGCGTACACCGCTCAGCGCTATTTTAGGTTTTGCACAATTGCTAGCGAGCAGTAAAACGCCACCTACGGCTGGGCAAAAACGCAGCATTGACCAGATATTACAAGCGGGCTGGTATTTGCTTGATTTAATCAACGAGATTTTGGACCTCACCTTAATTGAATCCGGAAAATTATCTTTTTCTATTGAACAAGTTTCTCTTTCTTCGTTACTCACCGAGTGTCACAACCTGATTGAGCCCCAGGCAGTAAAACGCAACATCACCTTGCATTTTCCCAACCCTGAAAAATCAATTTGGGTTAAAGCGGACCACACTCGCTTAAAACAAGTGCTCATTAATTTGCTCTCAAACGCCGTTAAATATAATCGTGTTTCCGGCGAAGTCACCGTAACTTTTAATGAGGAGACACCCAATCGTATTCGGTTATTTGTGGAAGATACCGGCGAGGGTTTGTCACCTGAAAAAATTGCACAATTATTCCAACCGTTTAATCGTCTCGGCAAAGAAAACAGCGCCGTCGAAGGTACAGGTATAGGCTTGGTTATGACCAAGCGTTTGGTCGAGTTAATGGGTGGAGAAATCGATGTAAAAAGTGTGGTCGGCCAAGTAACTATCTTCAGCATTGAACTTGATCTTTTTTCACAGAACTCAGCGACTGAGCCAGATAACACTGAACCAAAAGACGCTGTGTTAAAGCATCCAAAAAGTATCAGCCAGAGAAACACCATAT
>CBHTVU010000355.1:0-3199 GCA_966096785.1 uncultured Gammaproteobacteria bacterium
CGCGAGTTAGGCATTTAACTTGGGCACCTTATTAGATAGGTAGTTTGGTCAGGTGGGATTGGCATAAATGGTCGCATGGAATAATCCTGCGACTTCAAAAACTACCTGATTTCACACTTTTCAAATATTCCGAGGCTCGTCAGTACGTAGATCCGCGTTTAAAACAGGTACTAATAGGCGATTTTCTATAATATATTGTTAGCGCAATCAAATGGTATTTACCCGCAGTCATCCGATCTATATAGTCGCGGCATAAACCCTTGTCTGTGTGCGAGTAATCGTATACATGGTAAGGATTGCGCTTTTATTGCGCGCTGTTCTTTACTCACAATAATTTAATAACGACGGAGCTATGTGGCCATGCAATTCCTAACTAAAACTTTAACCCTGACCCTTGTTACTCTCGGATTAACCGCCTGTGGCGGAAGCGATGGGGGCGGTAAGAAGAGCGTTTCATCCAGTTCAACATCTGTGAGCTCCAGTAGTACGTCAAGCTCGAGCCTTGTATCCAGCTCATCAAGTGTGGCTATGTCATCAAGTCTGGCTAGCACATCAAGTTCGTCGAGCGTCGCCAGCTCATCAAGTGTGGCATCGAGCTCCTCAGCTTCTTCTGAAAGCACTTTATCTGCGACGAGCTATACCGGTTTTTCTGTAGCTGAAATTGCGGACTGCGGTCTTAATATCAGTGCACCTTCTTCCGATGACTTCTATTCGATAATTGCTGATTACGACACAGGCACTCAAAACCATACACTAACGAGTATCAGCGGCTGGAATCATACAACTAACGGAAGTACGACAGAGTGGGTAAACCTTTCACATTCTGCCAGCACTTATAATTTCAGCAGCACAACGGCGGCGAATGCAAATTGTAATAATGTAGATACCCTGAACATGGTGTTGGTGAAAAAGATTGCCGATTGGGATCGTCAGCACGCAAACGGTATTGAAAAAACGATTAATACCGCTGGAAAGAAATTCGGCGATGTTGAAAATCTTATTGTGGATTTAAAAATTAATAGTGATAAAACCACAATTCCAACAGTTACATCGCTTAAAGATATTTATGTGCCTACCTATGTAAACGAGGCAACCATTGATGCCCTGGACAGTGGGAAAGTAAATATTGGAATTACTTTGTATGATGGATTTGGTTCAACTGTATTTAGCGCAGCCCGCGTGATTGAACTTGATCAAACAACCCTGGCGGATAAATGGATCAGAGTTACCATTCCCATGGCAGACTTAAAGTTTTGCTCAACCACCAACTACAATTGCACCACAAAAACATTGGCCGATTTGAGCAGCAAGGTTATTTATGGAATACGATTTGTTGCTGAAACAAAAACCGGTTTAGTATTACGCAACAGTATTACAACCTGGAGTTCAACTACTCCTGAAACTTTCAAAGAAGTTGACTTAAGCATTAAGAAAGTTGAATTTCAATTAAAGTAATTATTTTCAACTAGAAAATGGCGGACTTGTTCCGCCATTTTTTTTTGCTTTGAAAAAATTTAATTTTACTCCTCCCTAACCCTTCCCCTTAGTAGCGGGGCGCGCAGCCGGAGGGATCCTACTGATTTGCCTTCGGGAGATTAACCTCTCCTCCCCAACTGCGCGCCTCGCTGCTAAGGGGGAGGTCGGGAGGGGGGTAGTTTTAGGATTTATCAAAGAGTTTTTTATTGAATAGGTAAATAAACATGTGTAATTGTTTCATTTTCAGGCACGTCAGGAAAAAAGCTTACTCTTTGGAGAAAAACAGGAAAATCCCTGAGTTCAAAATCCGATTCTTGCAGCCATTCTGAATAGAGGAAATCTACAAGTGATCCTATGGCGTCATCGCTACCTACATGCCTGATGAAGGCACATTTCCCCGCAGGAATGATTTTGTTAAGAATACCGGGTTCTCTTGCATCAACTTCTTTATCAATCGAACAGCCAAAATCGAACCTGAAATCCTCCGGTGCGGTAGTCTTGGGGTCATCATAAATGAGGTTAAAGGTTTTGCTTTTGCTAGGTGGAAGACCATTGGCTTTTCGCCATGCAATAAATTTTTGAATAGTATGGCTCAGCAAGTTGGGTGAGCCTCTGTGTTCCATAACGGCGATAAGTGTTTCCGGATATTCAACAATTTCAACAGCAAAATTCTTATTCATGATTTTGGTCCTCAGCTGCATTATAGGTTCATAGATAGAATGCCAGGCGGTCCAATCAGGAGATTTCCTGAAGTCAGACGGGCTTTTATTAAAATGTTTTTTAAAAACCCGAGAAAAAGCTTCATGACTTTCGTATCCACTTTCCATTGCAATATCCAGAAAATTCTTGTCTCTGTAAGCAACAAGAGAAGCCGCTCTTTTTAGACGGAGCAATCTGATTAGCGACATCACCGACATGCCAAAAAATAAAGAACATTGCCGATGAAAATGAAACTTGGATAAACACGCGAACTTGCAAAGCATATCAACATCAAGATCTTCATCCAGATTTGTCTCAATGTAATCAACAACTTTCGCAAAACGCTCGTGATATTTAGTCATTTAACAATTCTCTCCAAAGCAGCCCCATAATAAAGCGACCTACACATCTTATCTTGATCAAAATTGCTGTATAAAAATGGTTTCATGTAGCCCTGTAAGGGCCACATGATTTTTAAATCAATTTCTTCCTCGCTTTTCCTTGCTGCGTGCTTCACCTTCTTTCTGAAGTATTTTCCATTTTGCTCGTTCTTCAATCCGCTCTAAAGTGGTTTGTTGATTGCGTTTTATTTCGCGTAGTAATTTTTGATAATTTTTTAGTCGATCATCATCAACTACTCCACGTACAGCACAGCCGGGTTCTTCCTTGTGTTGGCAATCGCGAAATTTGCATTTCATTGCGAGTTGGGCAATATCCTCAAATGCTAGGTCAAGCGAGTTCTCGTCGGTATCGGGACTCCACGTTCGCAATCCCGGCGTATCTATAATGCAGGCGCCGTTTGTGCAGCAATGTAGCGACCGGGATGTTGTAGTGTGCCGGCCACGACTATCACTTTCACGTACAGCACCAGTAATTTGCTGACTTGCAGTGAGTGTATTTGTGAGAGTGGACTTGCCTGCACCGGATGAGCCCAATAACACCAATGTTTGGCCTTGCGTTAACCAAGGGGTCAAAATAGTTGCTGTAATTTCTTCCAATGCATTCACAGCGTACACCTGAATGT
>CBHTVU010000356.1:0-3199 GCA_966096785.1 uncultured Gammaproteobacteria bacterium
ATGATTAGGGCGATCAATTATTCAATATTACAGCGTGTGAAGCTGCTTTGCCTTCATTGTGACTTTCGTGCTACTGCTCTAGTATCCATAAAGTCAAAAAAACTTACTCATAAGTCAAACTCATCCATATTCTCATGTCACCTAAAGTTGCATGATGGTATTTGCCATTTGCCAGTCATCTATTTAGTTTTGTTAACCTTGCTTTCCTTCCATAAGGTTCTATGGGATTATTTTTACTTGTTCTTGGCTCCTGAAACTTTAGGTTTGGTTATCGGGGGAGCTTTCTCGAAAGTATTGCCTTACCAGTGCTGGTGGAATGCCATGCAAAAATATTTGATAGCGGCCTGTTCCCTCTGAACCTATTAACAGCAGATTATCTGTTTCTGAAAATGCCACTAACGAAACTACCTATTAATTGAGTGCTATAGCTGAATGACGAAACTCGATTGTCTTATTATTGCGGCGGGAAGCTCAACTCGTTTTGGTGGTTGTAAATTATTGGCGGATTGGCAAGGGCAGCCTTTAGTATCTGCAACACTTAGTGCTGCCAGTGCGCTGGCTATTGAAAATATTAAAATAATCGCAGGAGCGTACCATTCGAAATTAATAGGAGCGAAATTTATCCCGCAAGCGATAAACTCTCGCGTTGAGATAGTGGAATTTGTTGATTGGCAAATGGGCATGGGGCACTCGCTCGCGTTTGGTATTGAACAGCTTCCCACTGAAAATGCAGTGTTGATTTTGTTGGGCGACCAACCATTAATAAACGCGCAGGATCTGCAGGAATTATATAGTGCTTGGAATGAAAATTCTGAAAAAATAGTGTGCGCAGCTTTTGCAAATACTATGGGTGTGCCTGCGATTTTTCCGGCGCAGTTTAAAAACCAATTGCGCGCTTGCGAGGGTGATCGCGGTGCAAAATCTGTGTTGTCAGATCACTCCCAAAGGCTTGTATCTGTATCCATGCCGCATGCGGAGTTTGATGTGGATACACTGGAAGATATCAATACATTAAAAAATATTATTTAGCACAGTGTCATTGCCGGATTGTTTCATCTAGGCCAATCATAAGTTTTTTATTCAGTCGTTAAATTTCAAAGGAGTTACTCCATGATTTCCCTCACGATTAATGGTAAGACCCAACAAATTAATGTAGATCCGGAAACTCCTTTGTTGTGGGTGTTGCGTGACGAATTAAAAATGACTGGCACTAAATTAGGTTGTGGTATTTCCATGTGTGGCGCCTGTACTGTGCACATGAACGGAAATCCGATTCGCTCTTGCAGTGTACCTATATCTGCTGCTCAGGGTGCGAACATCCAAACAATAGAGGGAATGAATTCGCCAGCGTTCCAAGCGGTACAACAAGCTTGGCGTAATCTTGATGTGGTGCAATGTGGTTATTGTCAGTCGGGGCAAATTATGTCTGCTACGGCCTTGCTGCAAACTAATAGCAAACCAACTGATTCGCAAATTGATGAAGCCATGATGGGTAATCTTTGCCGCTGCGCAACCTACCATAGAATTCGCAACGCTATTCACCAAGCTGTCGATAATTTGGGGAGTAAAGTCAGATGAACTTTTTAAATCAATTAGCTTTGCGCAATCGGAACGAGGAAAGATTAACTTTATCTCGCCGCCATTTTTTACAAGCAGCAAGTGTGGGTGGTGGGCTGCTGCTGGGCGCCGGTTTTATCGCAGGGAGTGAAGCTGCTGCAACGAAACGTGCATCATCAAATGCAACTAATAACACACCGCAATTCAATGCGTTTTTAAAAATAACACCTGATAGTAAGGTCGTTATTGTTGTAAAACATTTAGACATGGGGCAGGGCGTTAGCACAGGCCTCACTTCACTGGTTGCGGAAGAACTGGATGCAGATTGGGAACAGGTTATCTGGGAATCCGCGCCTGCGGATGCCAGCCGCTATAACAATTTGTCCTGGGGCAACTCGCAAGGTACGGGTGGGTCATCGTCAATTGCAAACTCATGGATGCAAATGCGTCAAGCGGGTGCCACTGCACGTGCCATGCTGGTTAGTGCGGCAGCGGCGGAGTGGAAAGTGCCTGCTGAAGAAATTCGCGTTAACAAAGGTGTAATTTCCCATGGTGACCGCACCAGTAGTTTTGGTGCTTTAGCAGCCAAGGCCGCTACCTTGCCAGCACCACAGCAGCCCGTATTAAAAGATCCAAAACAATTTCAATTTATTGGCAAGCCACTGCCTCGTAAAGACAGCGCAGAAAAAACTAACGGTACTGCTAAATATACGCAGGATATTCAATTGCCCGGCGTGCTGACTGCGCTGGTTGCCTATCCACCTCAAATATTTGGCAAAGTAAAAAAATTTGATGCAACAAAAGCCAAAGCGTCACCTGGTGTTATCGCTGTGGTTGAAATTCCTCGCGGTGTTGCTGTTGTTGCAGACAATTTTTGGGCTGCACAAAAAGCGCGTAAATTACTGCAAGTTGATTGGGATTTATCAGCATGTGAAACGCGTAGTAGTGATGAGCTTTTTAAAGATTGTCACGACATTGCGCGCAAGCCGGGACACATTTTGAAAAGCACCGGTGATGCTCCAGCAACATTGGCTACATCAAAAAATATTGTTGAAGTTGAAATTGAATTACCGTATCTCGCACACACACCCATAGAGCCGCTAAATTGTGTAGCTAAATTGGAAAAAGATAATTGTGAGTTGTGGTATGCCTGCCAAATGCCGACGGTAGACCAGCAACAAGTTGCTGAAGTAGTTGGGCTTAAACCCACGCAAATAAAAATAAATACACTTTACGCGGGCGGCAGTTTCGGACGCCGCGCTTGCGCAAATGATTATGTGGTCGATGCTGCTAATATTGCGAAGCAAGTACCGGGTCGAGCAGTAAAAATGATGTGGACGCGCGAAGATGAAATTCTTAATGCGCGTTATCGCCCCATGGCAGTTCACCATATTCGCGGTGCAGTTGCTGATGGAAAATTAATTGCGTGGCAACATCACGCTGTAGCACAACCTATATTGCGTGGCACTCCATTTGAAGGCTTCATACAAGGACCTGTCGACGGAACGGTTGCAGAAGGCATTAGTGATATGCACTACGCAGTTCCACATTTACAAGTTCAGGCAACCGAGTTTCCAGTTAAGGTTTCGGCGCTGTGGTGGCGCTCCGTTGGAAATTCGGGCAATGGATTTGTGGTGGAAAC
>CBHTVU010000357.1:0-3196 GCA_966096785.1 uncultured Gammaproteobacteria bacterium
GTCACGTCTATTGCTTATGAATCTGGTTTTTCAAGTCCATCGGTTTATTCGCGTGAATTTAAATCGCACTATGCAGTTACTCCCACTCAATGGCGGAAGTTAAAAAATCAAAATAGCAAGATTTGCACAGTGGATGGCAAGTCCTGCAAAGAGCAGTTAGATGTGAAAATGTATATTGATTCCTCCGGACATAAATCCTATTGGGGAATTAATATGAAAAATCAAAACTTATTAAATGTTGATGTTCGCTCAATGCCCGAAATACCTATCGCCTACGTCAGGCATCATGGGTATTACGATCCACAAGATAAAGTTTTATTTCAATCACTGTTTGCTCGCTTAATGGCTTGGGCTGTACCACGAAATTTGTTTGCTCCACCTGCGACTAAAGCTATGACCATATTTAGTAGTGGTCATCCGGATACTACGGCATCAGAAAACTTGAGTGTGGATGTTTGCATTAGTATTGAAAAAGAAACTCTTGTAAATGGTGAAATTGGCAAACGCACAATTCCCCAAGGGCAATACGCTGTGGTAAGTGTTGAGGGAACTTTGGCTGAATGCGGTGAGGCTTGGGACGCGCTTTTCAATGGGTGGTTACCATGCAGTGGTTATCAGCCCGGTGACGGCGCCTATTATATTAATCATTTAAACGACCCGGAGCAGCATCCACAAAAACTTCACCGTGTGGAATTCTATTTACCCGTTAAACCGCTATAATTTTCATTTGATGATTCGCGCACTTAAACGCAGGTTTGAGTGCGATAGTTTATTAAAGTGATCTATGTTTTATCTATACGTCTTTCATGAATGAGCTGAAGCATAAGCTCAGATTGCAGCAGGTTAATTGGTACTGTCATTCGTTATTTGATTTCATGCGACAAGAGGTAAATAAACTAAGCTAACGCGAGAAGTTTTATATGAGCATTAAATTCTGGGTAAAACGAGCGGTGGTAGTTCTTGCAATCAGTTTTGCAGTAATTTTTATTGCGCAATATTTCAAATCAAATAATCTTTCTTATGCGTTTGGTCAGGCGGCTTTGTGGAGTATTCTTACTTCTTCTATCTATTTTTTGGTGTTGTGGAATAAATTAAGAAAAAATCCTTCCTGCGCAATAAAATCGCAGGAAGATAATTGATAAAGTTTTTCAAGCTTGACTGAAGTAATCACATAATTATTTCAATCGGTCGTCGTAGCACTCAGTTAGGCGTCCCCACTTGTGGTATCCGTCTTTTGATTGTGGTTTTTACTGCTGTATCCCCGCTCCGCGAGGATGATGACTCCCTTCAATTATTCCCACCGTTCATCCTGAGTTTGTCGAAGGATGCTTCGACTGCTTCGCACTCACCATGAACGGAATTCTCGAGTCTTCATAGTTCATTCTTTCTTCCATGCACGATCCGATACAGCGCGGGCAAAAGTATTAGCGTCAGTAAGGTGGATGAAATAACTCCTCCTATAACAACCGTTGCCAATGGTCGTTGTACTTCTGCACCTATACCTGTGTTTAACGCCATTGGAATGAAGCCCAAGCTCGCAACTAATGCGGTCATAAGCACTGGCCGTAAGCGAGTAAGAGCTCCGTCAATAATAGCGGGAATTAATTGTCCATTTTCCAGATATGAGTTTCGAATAAAAGAAAGCATAACCAAACCGTTCAATACAGCAATTCCTGAGAGCGCTATAAACCCAACGCCTGCAGAAATGGAGAGCGGCATATTTCGTAGCCAGAGCGCGAGCACTCCGCCTGTCAGTGCGAGTGGAACTCCGGTAAAAATAATCAGTGCATCTTTTACCGAACGGAAAGCCATTATTAATAAACCTATCACCATCAATAAAGTGATAGGAACTATGATGCTGAGGCGTTTACTCGCCGACTCCAGTTGCTCAAAAGTGCCACCGTAATTTACCCAGTAACCAGCCGGTAATTTTATTTCGTTCGCAATACGTGACTGCGCTTCTTTAACAAAACTTCCCAAATCGCGATCGCGCACATTGGCTGTGACAACCACCAAACGTTTGCCATTTTCGCGGCTGATCTGGTTGGGTGTATTTGTTAATGTTAATTCCGCAACCTGGGACAAGGGAACAAAATGCGGCGCACTATTAATGGGAATGGGTAAGGATTCAAGGGCATCAGGATCGCGTCTCACGTGTTCCGGCAAACGCACAACCAATTCAAAACGGCGATCACCTTCAAATAGTAAGCCTGCTGATTCACCCGCAATTGCTGTAGCAAGAGCGTCCTGTAAATCTGCGACATTCAATCCATAGTTGGCGAGTTCGTTGCGTTTGGGAAGAATAGAGAGCAAAGGTAAGCCAGTCACTTGCTCAACGCGTACATCGGTTGCGCCTGGAATAGTTTCCAGCAGTTTGCTGATCTCATTGGCAGAAGCAAACATTTGTTCGAGGTCATCACCTACGACTTTAATACCCAAATCTGAACGCACTCCTGAAATAAGTTCGTTAAAACGCATTTCAATGGGTTGAGTGAATTCATAATTATTTCCCGGAATTTTTTTTACTGCTTTCTCCAACTCTTTTACAAATTCGGCTTTACTACGGCTTGGATCTGGCCACTGTTCGCGCGGTTTAAGCATGACGAAATTATCGGCTACGCTGGGTGGCATAGGGTCTGTGGCAATTTCCGCAGTTCCAATTTTTGCAAAAACCTTATCCACTTCTGGAAATTCTTTAATACGCTTTTCCAATGTTTTTTGCATACTAACGGCTTGTTCAAGACTGGTTCCGGGAATTCGCAATGCGTGCAAGGCAATATCACCTTCATCCAGTTTTGGAATAAATTCCGATCCTAAGGTGGTCGCCAGCAACGAACACAAGAGCACCAAAATAGCGGCTGCTGAGACCAACCACCAGCGCAACTCCAGAGAAGCTTCCACAAGCGGACGATACATATTTTTGACAGCAAGCATAAATCTGTTTTCGTGTTCAGCAACTTTGCCATTCATCACCAATGCAATGGCAGCAGGAATAAAGGTAACTGATAAAATTAATGCGCCGACAAGTGCGACCACCACCGTGATTGCCATGGGGTGAAACATTTTTCCTTCTACACCTGTGAGCGTAAAAATGGGCAAATAAACCAGCGTGATAATGCCTACACCAAATAAGCTTGGGCTAATAACTTCGTGAGTGGCGTCGTAGGCTAAATCAAATCTTTCTTTTATGGGTAAT
>CBHTVU010000358.1:0-3153 GCA_966096785.1 uncultured Gammaproteobacteria bacterium
TGGGTGATATCGTTTTAGGTTTTGATAATGTTACAGGTTATCTGGAAAATAAATCCTATTATGGTGCTTTGATTGGTCGTTACGGTAATCGTATTGATAAAGGTCAATTTTCAATTGATGGAAAAAAATATCAATTGGATATCAACGACGGCAAAAATCATTTGCACGGCGGCAGCAAAGGTTTTTGGTCAGTATTGTGGGATGCAAAACCATTTAAAACGGAAACCTCTGTAGGTGTGACTTTGACTCACAATAGCCCTGATGGCGAAGGAGGTTATCCTGGTAATTTAAAAGTTTCGGTGGTGTACGAACTTACTAACACCGATGAATTGACAGTGAAATACAGTGCAACTACTGATAAACCAACGCATCTAAATATGACACATCATCCGTATTTTAATTTGGCCGGGAAGGGAAGTATTTTGGATCAGGAATTGTATATCAATGCGAGCCGCTACACGCCTGTTGATAGCGGTTTGATCCCAACTGGTGAAATCGTAGATGTTACCGGAACACCGTTTGACTTCACAACGTCACATGCGATTGGAAAAATGATTGGGCAGAAGAATGAGCAGCTAAAAAATGGCGGCGGATATGATCACAATTATGTGTTGAACAAAAAATCTGACAACGAGTGGGGATTGGACGCACGTTTTTCTGATCCAGTTTCTGGTCGTGTGCTGGAAGTCTATTCGGATGAGCCTGGTGTTCAATTTTACAGTGGTAACTTCCTAACAGGAAAAGTGGTCGGCAAAGGTGTAACCTTTGAAAATCGTGGAGCCATATGCCTTGAGCCACAACATTATCCTGATACACCTAATAAGCCAAACTTTCCAACTACTTTGGTGAAACCTGGTACGGAATATAATAGTAAAATTGGCTTTAAGTTTTTAGTTAACAAATAAAATTTTAAAAATAATTTTTACGTATATAAAAAAGGCGATCAAATTATCTTGATCGCCTTTTTTATTGCTTGCTAAAAATGCTCGTTACATCAGAACGAATGTTTTTACATCAATGACCTACAGCAACGCCTTCCTCAATAACGTGAGTTGGCGCTTTTCTCGCTGCAAAAGCAAACCACAGCACATAGAGATAGCAAACAAGCGGAACAATAAATGCCAATGAGCGTGCGCCAATAGGGAAGTGGGCCAAAAATTGGTCTACTGCAAAACCGTAAAGCACGGAAATAAAACCACCGCCGCAAATTGCCATACACATTAAGCCTGATGTAGCCGATGCAGGAGCGCTTGAGCGTTCAAGCGTGATAGTGAAAATAGTTGGAAACATAATGGAATTGAACAAACCGATTAAAATGGCTGCAATTGCAGGGAGGAAGCCCATAGTAATTGGTGTTTCGTAGCCGTGTAGAGATACTGTTCCACTTAAGGCTGAAGGTGGAAGGTTGTAAGTGCACATCACGAATGTACATAACAAGGTTGCCCAGAAGGCAACAAATGCCAACATGGTGGTAGAACTGATGTAACGCAATAAAGCGGAACCGGCGAAACGACCAATCATGGCTAGCAACATGAAATATGGAGCAACATAGCCAGCAGTTTGCGATGGAACATTGAGAATTTCTTTTTGTTCCAAAAAGAAAATCATCCCGGAAATTACACAGACTTCAGCACCTACATAGAGAAAAATTCCCAGTGCGCCAAGATTTGCCCATTTTGATTTAAGTGCTGAGAACGGTGACTCTGAGTGTGCTGCCATTTTTGGAGCATGTTCAGAAATAGTATTACGCACTAAAAATACAGCAATGGTGAAGACCGCGAGAACAACCGCAATTAAAAAATACACGTTAGTTACAAATGACAAACCTGTATCAAGTAAATCCTGTGTAACCACTACATCTTTATGAAACAGCGGCCCATCAAGCAAATATTTTGCACCGAAGAAACCTCCTACATAAGCTCCAAGAGAGTTAAAAGATTGTGAGAGATTCAGGCGGAACGCAGCACCTTTTTGATCACCCATTGATGCGATCAGGGGGTTGGCAGCAACTTGTAATAAGGTGATACCTGATGCTGCTACAAAGAGACCCAGTAATACGGTCATAAAGCTATGTGAAAATGTGGTGGACCAAGCGATTAAGCACCCGGCAATGATTCCTATCAAACCAAGAATAATTGATTTGGTGTAACCTTTTTTCGCCAGGTAAGCAGCAGAAGGAATAGACATTATTCCGTAGGCAATAAAGAAAGCGAATTGGTTGAGTTGTGCCTCGGCATCGCTGAGGGTGTAAATCACCTTCATACTTTTCACGAGGGGATCAATTAAGTTTGTTACGAATGCCCAGATAAAAAACAACGCAGTTATATAAACAATCGCGAGAATTAAGCTCCCGCTTTTGGAGTTGGAGTTAGACATATTTTTATCCATTGATTTATCGAAAGTAAGGTCTTGGTCATTAGCGGACATGGTGATCCCCTTGTTTAAGTTTTTATTGTGTATGTTGCGCAGACGTGAGGCAATTATCACCCCGCTAAAATTATGTTAATGGGATGTAAAAAACCAGCTATTTAATAGATAGTTTCTTTGTTTCGTACTAAAAATAACATCCTATTATACTATTAATATTCTTATGTATTGAATGATTTATTCTCTGAGTAGAAGCCAGTCTGATTTGTATTTAACAATCAAGATTCTAAGTTACGAAAAAAGTCTGGTAATTTATAGTCTTATTGTTTATTATAATACAAATACTTTTTGTTGAGGTTTGTTGCATAGCTTAAAACATGCAGCCTCAAGTACATGATTTTCGGTTTGGAATGGTTCGTTATTTGTCTGTTTGTCGTTGGAGGGTGTAAGCAACCGTGTTGCCCGCACCATTTTTCCCCGCCAGAGGTAACTCCCTGGCGGTTTTTTTTGCTCAAAATACAACCTTGAATTAGTAACTAATATTTGAAATTGGCAGCTCAGGCTAAAAAAACCTCGCCTTGGCGAGGTGTATTTAAAAAGTAACTACCGGCTCCTATCCTCATCGCCCTGCCGTTCGCGCCCAACGCGCGCATTCGTTCTTTCGGCACGCTGCTCATTTCGGTTTTCAAATCGTTGGGACGGCGAAACTTCTGCTCTGCGTGGCGGCTCTTCGCGCCGCTCCATGGCGGGTGAAGAAATGCCTCTGGGTTCGCGCTCTTGCGGTGA
>CBHTVU010000359.1:0-3125 GCA_966096785.1 uncultured Gammaproteobacteria bacterium
CAAGATTGCATAGCGGCGAGGACTTTTTGGTTGAGTAATTCGCGAATATTCATAACGGTAATTGGGATTGACACTGAAGGATTTTAGGAGGGCAAATTGTACTCGATAAGTTGGTTTAACCCATAGGTTGTGCGAAATCCTTTTTGTGAATTACCAGTAAAATCCCAGAGATAAGCCTGCCTCCTGTTCACGATCTTGTGCAAAATATAGGCGCGCGTCCATTTGCGTTGCTATTTGCGCGCGTAGCTGCCCGCGATAGAGATTCACATCCCTATTGTTGAAATGACGTTGTTCTGCTTCCAGCCTCGCACTCCATTGATCATTGATAGTGAAGTTTGCTGTCATTAGGAAAGATGCGTAGATATTTTCTTCGGCGGCGGATTGCCCCCAAAATCCTCCACCTACAAAACCAGCCAGAAGTAAGCGATCCTTTATAAAGCTGCTTGCATAGCCGTAACCAGAGCGCAATTTTGTTACCAGGCATTTATCGCAATCGAGCCATTCCTGTTGCGCACCGGCTTCCAGATACCACGAGTTGTGTCGGTCTCCAGGCAGTCCCGTAAAATTACGTCTAAGACTTTCAATTTTTACGACATTAAATTCTCGTATGAAACTTGAATCTTCAGTTATCCCCAAGTTAATTTCACCCATAGAAAGTGATGCGTTTTTTATGTGTCCATAGCTCGCATCCAACGAGTCATAATAAGCGGGGCGAAGCCATAAATTTAGTAGTGATCCGCTGGTTTCTCGTGTTATGACTCCAAGGTTAAGATAGCTTGGCTTTCGTCCCAAATGAGGTTGATTGTTAGATAAAAATAATTGAGAGCCTTCCCCTGGTGGTAATGCGTAACGTTGGCTTAAGGCCCTGCGATAATATTCGTTATTTATGTCTTTTACGCCTTCTTTGTCTTTACGCACAAATTGATAATAATCAATCAATGTGTCTGTTACCTGAAATTGTTGTTGCAGAGATAAATCAGGAAGAGCTTCCTTGTTTAATGTTTCTGGATGCTTAACCAACTCATGTACATGTTTGCGTTCCTTATTGTTTAGTTTGGCATAACGCTGATAAAGTCGACTTTGACGTGAGGGGTGGTAAATAACTTCTTTTATTATTGGATGCCCTTCATAAGTTAACTTATGAAGTCTTTGCATGATCGCTTGCGGAGTTTCCCACGGACGCCACCGTTCAACTAATGGCTGATCGCTCACTAATTGCAAGACTTCACCCATTCGATATGCACAATTTCTATTGAAAAAAAAGTAAGTGTAATCGGCTCCCAGTAATTCCCAGAAATGAGCCGTTAACAACGCAAGATCATCCTCACTAATGTCTAATTGATATTCCCATAAATCCCTTAATTCAGACTCACCATAATTATGAGAATGGTAAAAGAATTGTTGATCGGTAAATGATGAATCGTAGCCTCCAAATATACCTTTAAGTATATAGAGCACCATATTTTCATTGGCAGGGACATTTGCGCCGAAATTAATGGCAGTGCTTTCCAGGTCACTAGTTTTACTTTCCTTTTCAGAGTTAATTTTTAAGAGTAGGTGTCCGTAATAGGACGCTGGATTACCAAGATAGCCTGTAGCAAATATCAAACTTAAAGAATCAATTTGATTGCGCTTGGAAAAACTTTCGTATTTAGGGCAAATGACAGGTTTAATACCCAGAGCCGTTAAATCTAATTGTCTGCCTAACCATATATAGCGAGCGGGGAAACGGCATTGTGCATGTTGATCCAGGTTCGATATTTCTGTTTGAAAAGCGAATAAGGTTGCGTTCAGCTCGCTCAGAGGGTCATAAGAGCCATTAGCGGAAAGAAAAAAATCAGAATTGGTAATTGCACTTTTCGTTGTTGAATCGTAAGCCAATAATTGATGCCAATGCGTATTGGTGCTGATTTTTTCGAGCTGTAATGGTGTAGGGGAATTTAATATCTGATTGTATTCGGCTTTGACTGAGGTACTCATTAGTATAAAAGCGACAATTAAAAATGGGCGAAACTTCATGAAATTCTGTGTCATGAATACTAAATCACAAGCTGATAGATAGAAGAAAAAAACAAGCAGAAGGCGTTCTTCCGCTTGTTTAACTACTGCAGATTAGGCAGTTGGCAGAGCAGCTATAATGCTGTTGTAATAGTCACTGGATTTTTCCAGCTTAGTTGATGAGTTATATGTGTTACTAATAACTTTTCCAGCCATTTGGGCTCTTAAGCTGGCAATAACAGTGGCTTGTTGAGCTGTGTCAACTTCGAGAATATTCATCAATGCGTCAAGATGGGTACCTTGGCCGCGCGCAGTTTCTTCAGCAAGACTTTCGTAGCTATCCAAAATAAATTTTGCAGCTGTGGCTTTCTTGCCTGAACAGGTTTCCGGGCTAGCTGTAGCAGAGGTCACAGCAGTAGTACCTATGTCCCAGATAATATTGGATGTTACCGCGAGCACTTTATGATCGGTAAAAAGTGCTGCACCAATACCGCAGTCAGAGAATGGATTTGGGCCTGAGCCTGTCGATTTTTTTTAAGCAGCCATGGCAACAGACGGTAGTACGATTGCCAAAGCGAGAGTTGTAGCAAGTAATTTGATTTTCATTAAAATGTTTCCCTTAAAATATTTGTTAATCACCTGATTTTTGGCCCAATCTGGCGGCACCAAAAACTACATATAGTTATAGATTACCCGGTCTTTAAAGGCAAACTCCCCAGGTTTGTTGCCGGATGTTTTTGAATAGGCTATATGTAAGTGTAACCTAGCGTTACATATGATTAGTCCGATGGAACTGGAATGGGAACCTGCTAAATTTAGTTTCGGGCGATTGAGAACAAAAACTAAGCTGAAAAAGATCGTCTACCTATTACGTCAAAGGAGTTTTCATGGCCGACCTAACTATCACAAGTTCAATCCTGCAAATTCTAGTAACACAGGATCAAAAAGTACTGCGTATACAATTTAATCGACCTGATCGTAAAAATGCTTTATCGCTGGCTATGTATGCGGAGCTTGCCGAAATCATCAATGCAGCCAATTCAAAACCCGGTATAAGGGTATTGGTCCTAAGTGGTGTCAACGAGTGTTTTACCAGCGGCAATGACTTACTGGATTTTATGAACGAT
>CBHTVU010000360.1:0-3097 GCA_966096785.1 uncultured Gammaproteobacteria bacterium
TAAACCAATTGGCTAATGCGCTTGAATCAATGCGCATACAATTGGACGGTAAGGCATATATAGAACAATACATTCAAACCTTAACTCACGAATTGAAAAGTCCTCTTGCGGGAATTCGCGCAGCCGCAGAATTGTTACAGTCACCCATGAACGAGGAGCAGCGTAAACGGTTTGTTGGGAATATTGAATCAGAAAGTACTCGCATGCAGCAGTTAATTGAGCGTTTGTTAAATTTGGCGTTGGTTGAACAACAACAACAACTACATGAACAAAAAAATATTTTGTTAAAGCCACTATGGGATGACCTTATTGAAATGCAGTCAGCGCGAACTTTGCAGCACAATATTCGTTGCGAAAATACTATTGCTGCCGCTGAAGCTGTCATTGGTGAGGAATTTCTATTGCGACAAGCTTTTGCCAATTTGCTTGAAAATGCATTGGACTTTACACCTGATGGCGGTCACATGCGAATATACGCAGAAACATTAAATGGATACAAAAAGATCACTATAAAAAATCAGGGCGAGCCCATTCCAGATTATGCCTTTACCCGCCTGACAGAGCGTTTCTATTCATTACCTCGCCCGTCTACGGGTAAAAAAAGTACAGGTTTAGGTTTGAACTTTGTTCAGGAAGTTGCGCTTCTCCACAAAGCTGAATTTCAAATTAGAAACATGGATGGCGGTGTAGAGGCTTCCATTATTTTTGGTGCTTCTAGCTAAGCTTTACGCAAACATCACCAAATCTCCACATTCTCCACACATATTCCCCACATTCGCCTTGCATTATTTCTCCATGTAAACCAATGGAGAAAAATATGAAACGCCCTTTGTTTTTTAAGCTTGCTACTATCGCCTTGCTTATGCTGTTGCTGATGATTCCTATCAGTATGATTAATGGGGTTATTAATGAAAGAAAATCTTCCCAACGGGAAGTTGTAGAAGAAATTGCAAAAAGCTCCAGTTATAGTCAAAAACTAGTAGGACCAGTGTTGGTAGTTCCTTATGCGAAAACGATCAGGGAGTGGAAGATAGATCCTGATACCAAAGTACGCTATCAGGCGGAGGAAAAGCGAAATGGATATTTATATTTTTTACCGTCGGCATTCACAGTGGATGGGCAATTAAAAACAGAAAGGAGGGCACGGGGCATTTATGAAGCTCGCTTGTACCACGCGGATAATAATATTTCTGGTCATTTTGAAATTCCTGTTAATTACGGAGTAATTGAAGACTTCCCAGATTATGAATTTGAAGTGCCTTATGTTTCCATGGGTATCAAAGATATACGCGGCATTGAAAATGGATTAAAAATTAAGGTGAATGATGATTTGGTGGATATGCAGCCTGGCTCAAAACTTAAAATTTTGGGTGAGGGTGTGCATGCAATGATTAAACATCTTGAGCTTACGCAGAAATCGATTCTGCATTTTAAATTAAATTTAGTTTTGCAAGGCACTGAGTCGCTAAGTATTGTTCCCATAGGTCGTGATTCCCAAGTTGATCTAGGATCTGACTGGCCGCATCCCAGTTTTATGGGAGACTACTTACCCTCTAAACGGGAGATCACCCCAGAGGGTTTTACCGCTTCGTGGCGGACATCCTATTTCTCAAGCAATCTGGAAGAGAATTTCAACCAATGTGCTTTCGCTAATAATTGTGAGGCATTTGAAAGCCGCTACTTTGGGGTGGGTTTAATTGACCCGGTAAATCAGTATGTTAAAAGTGATCGTGCGATTAAGTATGCACTTTTATTTGTAGCATTAACCTTTGCCGGCTTTTTCCTGTTCGAAGTGTTAAAACGCTTGGCAATTCACCCTGTGCAATATGGTTTGGTGGGTTTGGCGTTAGCATTTTTCTACTTACTATTGGTATCCCTCTCTGAACATATTGCTTTCACCATCGCATATTTAATTTCTTCGTCAGCTTGTATTTTACTAATCGGTTTCTACGTCACCTATGTTTTGCAAAGCATTACACGTGGCGCAATTTTTTCTACGCTGCTCGCCTCGCTTTACGGACTACTTTATGGATTATTAAGTGCGGAAGATTATGCGCTATTGATGGGGTCACTGCTTTTATTTGGCTTATTAGGCGTGTTTATGGTGTTAACGCGCAAGCTGGATTGGTACGCGGTTGGAAAAATAGAAAAGGTGGCGGTTTAATTTCCCCTGGCGGCTCTTGTAGGAGCCGCAACCAAAGTTCTCAGGTGTTAACACATGCTAATTTCAAATCGATTGACAGCTTTAGCCGCTACAGTATTTTTTATATTTATTGCATGGATTATTGTAATTTCGGATACAGGTACGCCCAATATTTTCATTGATAGTGTACGAGCAATTCCCTATGGCGATAAGTTAGGCCACATGAGTTTATATGGTGTTTTGGCAGCACTGGTTCAGCTTTCTTTATCACAAAAGTCGAGAAATCATTTCGGTCTACCCTTGGGGTGTGCGCTGGTGTTGTTGTTTGCTTTGTTGGAGGAGTTGTCGCAAGGATTTTTTCCATCAACCAGAACGGTGGATATTGGAGATGTAGCTGCGGATTTTTTAGGAGTTTATTCTGTCACATGGATTATGAGGGAGAAGCAGTTAAGGGATTTATAATGGTTCGCAACAGAAATTTAAAATTTCTAGGATTTAATCGTTGGTATTTGGAAAAATGGCGAGCACTTAAAATGCTCGCCATTTTTTATTAACGAATGATCGCATCAATTTTGGCAATATCTTTTGCGCTGAATTCAAGGTTGTTGAGTGCTGCTACCGAATCTTCAATTTGTGCTGGGCGACTTGCGCCGATCAAGCATGTTGTCACTGCGTCGTTATGTAATGTCCAGGCGATAGCCATTTGCGCGAGTGATTGTCCGCGAGCTTCTGCAATTACATTAAGTTGTTGAACTTTCTTTAATTTTTCTGGTGTGATGTCTTTATTATTCAAATAAATAAGCTCGGGGCGCGAAGCGCGGGAGCCTTCAGGAATTCCATTTAAATATTTATTAGTCAAAACACCTTGCGCTAAAGGAGAAAAAACAATTGAGCCAACTCCTTCATCTTTAAGAACTTTCGTTAAACCGCCTTCAATCCAGCGATCAAACATGT
>CBHTVU010000361.1:0-3096 GCA_966096785.1 uncultured Gammaproteobacteria bacterium
GTAATATTCATGGTGTGGGAATGGTTCAAGGACAGGGGACTATTTCGAGTTGGACTCAGGCGTTGGAGTTGTGGATGAAGCAGAATGCGTGGAGTAAGTAGTTACTTAAAAAGCAAAACCTCACTCAGAATCCTAAATGGGGTTTTGCTCTGGTGGAATATTTGGGCTACTTCTGTCCGATATGTGCGTTAACAAATTTTACGGTTGCTTCGAGAGTCTTTAAACTTGTTTCGCTTTCTTGTAGATAGTGATTCTCACCGTCTAGTTTAATATATGTGACCTTTTTCTGGGCGGACTTGAGAGCTGAGTTCATGTCTTCAGATTGTTGAATTGGTACCGTTTTATCGCGTGAACCATGAATCAGGAGAACCGGCGCTTTGAAATTTGCTGCAAACTTTTCGGGCGAAACAGCTTCCAATGCTTCGTTATTTATTTCACCGTTAGCAAATTGCCTTTTCCAATAACTCACTGCAGAACTTTCGCTACCCCTCTCCATTTTTTCCCAGCTTAACATTGATTTTAAATTACTCACTCCCGCTATAGCGACAATGCATTTGTATAAATCAGGAGAAAAGGCTCCGCCTGCCAAAGCAGAATAACCGCCATAGCTCGCACCAACAATACAAACTCGATTCGGGTCTGTAATCCCCTTCTTCACTGCAAAACCTACAGCGTCAGAAATATCGTCTTGCATTTTTTTACCCCACTCTCCGTACCCGGCCAGGGTATGTTTTGCACCAAAACCGTCTGAGCCGCGAAATTGAGGTTGAATAACGAGATAACCATTTTCAGCGAAGGCCTGTGCCATCCAATTAAATTCAATGGTGTCGTGAGACTCAGGGCCACCATGCGGCATGATTATCGTAGGCAAATTTTTCATTGCGCTGGCTTTGTCTTTCGGGATTGTCAATAGAGTAGGAATTTTTAAACCGTCACGTGCTGCAAAAGTAACTTTGCCGACTGGATGCAAATCTTCTGCTTTTATGTTCGGTCGAGAAGATGTAAGGAACTGAGGCTCCTTGCCTTCAGAAAATAGATAGTATTCACTAGGAGAATTTGATCCCTCCACGAAAACAACAAGGTTTTTCCAGTCTTGACTGAAAGATTCTAAATGAACTGATTGCTCCGGGAATTTGGATGTGATGTCTTTCATGCGTTGGTTAAGTTTTGGATCAAAAAATTGATAAGTTGGAGAAAACCCCGAATACCGTACTCCATAAACAACACGTTGAAAGTTACTTATGGTTCCTTCGATATCGGCATCATCACGACTAAAAATAGGTTCTGACAAAGTGCCGTCAGCCAGTGACATTGTATAATAAGCCACTCGACCAGTTTTTTTGTCCGTATCTAGCACCACGAGCGATTTGAAATCTGGTGTCACACCTACGAAGGCTTTGTCATAAATTACTTCTATGTTTTCTTTAAAAATTTCCACCCATTCATTATTTTGTCGAGAACGAACCCGACGAATGTTACTTTTTTGGTCATAACTAATTTGAGCTAATACATTGTCCTTGTCATCCACAAAAAAGTCATAGGTAGTTTTTGTACCTTTACTAAAAATAAATGGTGGCTTTTTTTCTTTTAGGTTAACTTTAAGTAATGAATATTCTGAATTTCCGTAATTTACACTGATATCCGGACCTAGCGCTTTCACAAAACTATACGCAGGCATATAAGCATATTTACCATCGGAGGATAGGCCTATCAGGTGTCCAAGCCCTGATTGTTCCTTTACAACAGGTTCTTCTCCGGGAATAAGTAATTGCCGAATCGATTTATCATTCAGGTTATACATAAACGCCGTACTGACATCGAAATTGTCGATGACGCGCTCCATTTTTTTATAATCAGATGCAAATAGCACCATTTGCTCTTCATTGAGAAAATAGAGATCGTATGGTTGAATTTCTTTAACATCAATGTTGGCAATTTGCTTGTGCGCAGAAAGAGAGGTTACAACAACTCTATCAAATGCATCAGTGACTTTACGAAAGGCCACCAAATCGCCGCTAGGCGATGTAGCGATAAGCTGAATTTCCGGTAAGCTGCCGTAGTCTTTTAAAGTGGGTTTTGCTTGGGCGGTGGGGTTGATAAGTAGGCTAAGGATGATGACAAGTCCGCTAATGAATCCCGTCAATGATTTAAACATCGTAAAACTCCTGGTTCAGTTATTGTTTCCAATTAAACATGTGCAATTGAATGCCGTCGCCATATTAGCTGAACAACATGGCTCAGACAGAGCTTTATCTTTGTTAAATATCATCTGGCGCGCTTGCCAGTTTTGGCCATTCAGCATACAATCCGCGTCCCTGAAAACCGGTATACGACGCTAGTCACAAACGCCCAGGCATATCGCCAAGCTACTTCGTGTCGTCCATGTGTTTATTGGAGCAGTGTAATGAGTGTTTATGCAATTTTTGAAAGCGGTGGCAAACAACATCGCGTAGTAGTAGGCGAAACCCTAAAACTCGAAAAAATCGAATTCGCCACTGGCGGTTCAGTAAGTTTTGACAAGGTTTACCTTGTTGCAAACGGTGCAGACATCAAGATTGGTGCTCCCGTAGTAGCTGGCGCTACTGTTACTGCCGAAGTGGTTGCTCATGGCCGTGCTGACAAAGTGAAGATCATCAAATTCCGTCGTCGTAAGCACCACATGAAGCGTCAAGGTCACCGTCAATGGTTCACCGAAGTTAAAATCACTGGTATCAACGGTTAATACATACCCCTTCAATTATTAGGAGTTTAGAAAATGGCTCACAAGAAAGCTGGCGGTAGTACCCGCAACGGTCGCGATTCAGAAGCGAAACGCCTTGGCGTTAAAGTATTCGGTGGCGAATTGATTCCAGCAGGTAGCATTATCGTTCGTCAACGCGGCACCAAATTTCACGCTGGCGTGAACGTTGGTCTCGGTAAAGATCACACCTTGTTCGCCAAGGCTGATGGTCATGTTAAGTTTGAAATTAAAGGCGCATTTGGCCGTCAGTACGTAAGCATCGTTCCTGTTGCTCAGTAATTAGATGACTTAAGTCAGCCAAGCTTACTGCTTGCAGTGGGCACCAAGAATAAGAAAAGCCCTGTCCTTTAAACGAT
>CBHTVU010000362.1:0-3095 GCA_966096785.1 uncultured Gammaproteobacteria bacterium
ACGACAACGAAGACGATTACATAATCGAAGAAACATAATTGCTTTAAGAATGCGTTGGATTGGGCTTGGAATAAGATCCGCCCCCGCCACATGCCTATAGGCCCGCAATCAAACTACATGAGAATAAAAAACGGCGTGTATATTTCATAGAATAATCCTTTTATCTTGCGCGTTGCGCGACTTGTTTAAAAAAGATGCAAACCAGAATGTCCCAGATGTAAACAAAAGCGGTATACATGAACGATCGTTACTTTAGCGTCGAAAAATTAACGCAAGATGAACAATGTTTGAGAATGTTTAATAGGTACCTAAATAAAGGCCCCTAGGAGACCGTGTCATCTCAACACACCGGGTGATATTAAACAGAGCGGCAGCAATAGACAACTTCATAGCACCAGATTGCTACAGATTTCGCACAATTATTTTATCCGCCAAATGAAAAGCACTATACCTTATGAAATGCTTTTTGCCATTTAGCGAATCTCTGGTTTGCAAAAAACGCTAAATGCGTCGCCCTATATTTAGCGGTGTTGATTTTTGCCCAAGGCCAATAGAGTCCGCAAGTTAACAAACAAAAAAGTAAATTTTGTAACATCAGTGTGCCGTAACTGGAAAAACTCCACGAAGACTTAAAATAACCTAGTGTGGAGTTAAGATTATTCCAACGCAGGTTTTCCAACACAACTCGCCAATGAATAAGCAAACAGAGAACTATTCCTGTAACAATGATCGCTTGTACGTATTCAGGAAAATATTGTCGCCAATAAATACAAACAGAGATAAACAATTCCGCTATTAATAATGAGTTTAACAAAGGTAGATACTGGTTGAGATTAGCTGAAAATGTAATTTCATATTGACCGATTAATTTTTTATGAAGGAGTGCGTAATGACTTTTAAATGCAAGATAGGGAACCAACAATCCAGCCGTTAAAAAAAATAACATGGGCCAAGCTAATATTAAAATATAAGTTTCCCTAAGGGTGGCTTTTGGTTTAACTCCAAAATCGCAAAATAAAAAATTACCATAGCCCAATTCATTACTTTTAAAGTGGTAATAAGGAAATCCACAGACAAATACGATTAGCGCAATTACAAAATAAATGGATGAATAAAAGAAACTGAAGCCCAGCAACACCAGATAGACTACGAGCAAGAACTGTATAAAATATATTCGCCTGGAGTTAGCCTCGTATTGAAAATTTATAGTGTCAATGTAAGTGTGCTGGTATAAATAAGACAGGGATCGCATACGCGCCCAAGGATACAAAATGCCTACGCTTATGATACAAACCAGCAAATTGATAAACCAAAGCTTGCAATAAGAAAAACCACTACCCGTAAATATAAATGGAATTCTTCGTGTGTGTGCATCATATAAAAAATCAACAGCTTGATGCATCGACGAAGCATCACTCGACACTTCACCTTGATCTTGATAGCGAATTGCTTTTGATACGAAATGGGAAGCATTAACTTGCAACTTTTCAGCCGCAACACCTATTGCTAACAACCGCTTTACAAGGCTATCTGCGAAGTCTTCAGGTATGTTCCGTCTTAACAGAATAGGAGTCGCAGCGAAGACTCTCTCGACATGAGGAGCCTCCAACCTAAACATTTTAGAGAATTGCGCTTTAACTTTCGAAGGGTCAAAATCCGTTCGTACACCATGAACAATAATATTAAACAACGGTATCGACATTTTATTCACCAAAAAACTAAAGTTATTTTAGTTAATGTGCTGTTTAGTCGCTCCATCTTACTGTTTAAATTTTTTGGTGCGTTCATCGGCTTCCAAATAAGAGATCAAATTATTAACAAATTTTAATTTTTACCACAGACTGGGCAACTTTTATCCTTTGGTAAAACCAGTTCGCGCCACTGACTATAACGCGCATCAAAAATGGACAACTTTCCTACAAGGGTTTTACCAACACCACAAATTAATTTTATAGTTTCGATTGCCTGCATACTTCCGATAACTCCCACCAAGGGTGATAAAACTCCATTAGCGGCGCAGGTCGTATTTTCCTCAGAATCCTCATCATATAGACAGCGATAACAAGGGCAAGATTCATCACGATTATCAAACACCGAGACCTGTCCCTCCAAACGAATTGCAGCCCCAGATACCAGTGGAATTTTTGCAGCAACGCAAGCGGCGTTAACAGCAAAACGCGTTGCGAAGTTATCACAACAATCTACCACTACATCCACCTGTGAAATTTGCGCCCCAAGCGTATCTGCATCTAAAACTTCAGTAACAGTAGTAATTTTTACATCTGGATTTAATGCTAATAGAGTTTGTGCCGCCGATTCTACTTTTGATTTACCGATACGATCTGTTGTATGAGCGATCTGACGTTGCAAATTGCTGAGATCTACGTGATCAAAATCGGCAAGAATTAAATGCCCCACTCCGGCGGCTGCCAAATACATTGCGACCGGCGAACCCAGACCGCCCACACCAATAATCAACACACGCGCCGCCAATAATTTTTCCTGCCCTTCGATATCAATATCGTCGAGCATAATTTGGCGAGAATAACGTAGTAGTTGTTGATCATTCATATTAATTTTCGGTAGAAATGGAAAGGATAAGTTTCAGTATTTTAACTCGCATTAAGTTTGCCGATCGTAACACGTTCATTACGACCGAAATCGCGAAAGGTATTTATGTCATCGAAATAGTTTTCTGTAAATAAATGACGCACTGCTTCACCTTGATCATGTCCGTGCTCTACTAATAACCAACCATTCGCCATTAAATATTTCGGAGCATGAGCAATAATATACTCCAAATCCGCTAAACCTTTTTTATCTGCGGTTAATGCCGACAAAGGTTCAAAGCGTACATCACCTTGCGTTAAATGCTCATCAGCGGGGTCTATATAGGGTGGATTACTGACGATAACATCAAAAGCCATGCCGCTTGCGAGCGTAGAAAACCAATCACTGTGCAGGATTTTTACATTATCCAACTTTAAATGCGCACGATTTTTTTCTGCAAGCTCAACAGCCGCGATTTCTTTATCCACACCCGTACAGTGCCAGGATTTTTTTTCATTCGCCAATGCCAGAACTATAGCGCCTGT
>CBHTVU010000363.1:0-3086 GCA_966096785.1 uncultured Gammaproteobacteria bacterium
CGATAAAACTTAAGTCCAAGCTTAAGGATTTTTCAGTTTCTTCCGCATTGATGCCAGCCACATACCAGGCATCGCCTGATCTGCGCGCAATCACCAAATATTTTCCTGGAATACCATCGATAAATTTCACCTCATCCCAAGTACGCGGTAAGTCCTGTAAAAAGGTTTTAACATAGTCGGGTGCGGTAGCCATACCCTCAGGAATTTCCGCGAAATGCTGGATACCAGAAATAAATAAAACCGACTCCGCAATTTCAAATCCGTTACGAGTAGTACGTTTAATATTGGGAATATCACCAAACACCATGGGCGTGAAATCCATGGGATCAAACAAGTTGCGAGCAAAAGGTGCCATAGCGGCGTGAGCTGCCACTGCATCCTGGTCTGCTTGTGAGAAGGTTGTAAATTCAAATCCTTTGATGGCTTCCATCGTCATCAAATTGGGATAAGTCCGCTGCCAGCCGCGCGGTAGAGTTGCACCATGAAAATTAATTAATAATCCCTGCGCCGCAGCATCTTTTAAAATATCAATATAATAGGCAATCATTGATCTGCCATCGCCACCAAAGAAATCAATCTTCAATCCTTTAACTCCCATTTCACGCAACCGCGAAAACTCTGCAACACGTTGCTCGTGAGTCAATAATTGGCTTCTAGGGGTAAAGGGCGCAGCATTCCAATCGCCTGCTGAGTTGTACCACAAAATAATGCCAATATTTTTAGTGGCTGCGTAATCAACTAGTTCTTTCATTTTTTCATAACCGATTTTTTTATCCCATTCGGCATCTATCAATGTGTAATCCCATTTCATATCAACTGCATAATCAATAAACTTTTTCTGCACATCAAATATAGTGTAATCATCTTTTAAAATCGCCCAGCTCCAGGAAGCATGGCCAGGTTGAATTAAGCTTTTATCGAAAGGAATTGCTTTGTCGGCAAGATCGGTACCCAGTGTGGATTCCATTACAGTTGATAAATTTCCTATTGCGAGCACACGCCAGGGTGACACTAAATCTGCTTGCGTTTCAGCTAATAAATTTCCACCCGTGAAGACTTCTGCTGGCATTGGTACGCCAATTTTATATTCGCCTTTATCAGAACTTGCCTGCAGTCGAGAGGCGTGAAAACTACCGTCGAGATTAACTTCTGTCAGCGAAACCCAGGTGTCATCAACTTTAAATAACGCAGGAAACACCCAGCCTGCTGGCGACGGCGATGCAGTCCCCACAGGCACATCCATAAGATAATGTTCTTCATAGGAAGGATTTGTATTACTCCAACCGGTTTGCGCTACGGCTATAGGTTGCATCCAGGCTTTGGTAGGTTCTGTAAATGCAAAACTTGTAATCTCATTTTTAAACTGGATTGCCTGTTTATTCGGATTCAAAAAGTGATAACGCAAAGCCACCCCATCATTCGATACACGGAAAATAACATTCAGTTCTTCTCCCGCTGAATTTTTAATGACATAGGTTTGCTCATTGGCCTGATAATGAATTTTGTGCTTTTTACCTACCATCATTTCGTAATCATCATTGACGGTTTTAACTGGCAGTACAGTTTTTATAGCCGTCGCTTTCGTAAAATCCGCGTTGGCCAACTCAATTCCAAGTGCAGAATTTTTTACGATTGTTTTACCATCACGAGTAACTGTGTAATGCAAACGACCATCGTCGTTACTTACATGAACCTGTAAATGCTTATCAGGGCTTGCGAGATCGGGAACATTGTTCTTTGCGCAGGATACAAAAATCAAACAAATCAAACCTATGCATATCTTATTCATGGATATCTCTCATTATCGTTTTATACCTCACTGGTTCTCTTAAAACAAAACGCGTCGGACAACATCTTCATTAGAACCAAGACGTAGCAGGAGCACAGTGAGGAGCTTAAAAAAAAATTTATTCTACGATATATATTATAAATTGAAAAGTTAATACCCAACAGAGAGATAAGCGAGGAAATTTATGAGAAAACAAAAAGGGCCACTATATTGAAACGTGGCCCTTCAGTTTAAATGAAGTACTAACTAGGGGGTTTGGATCATAGGTAATTCGGATGCTATATCCGCAACTGACAACATAGTTCTCGCACTATCGCTCAGGTTTCTTAAATCTCCTACTACCTCTTTTGCCAATGAACTCACAGCAGGGTCCGGGTCATTCACCAGGTTTTCAACGAAACTAATGTGAGTTTGATTACCCGTAGCACGCAGTGCCAATAGTGCGTCTAACTTAACGTCAATATTGGGATCATTGAGTAAGGGTGCTATTGCGTCAGCCGCGTTTGAACTATGCGTTTTGGCGAGATTGGTGAGTGCACTTTGGCGCTCTGAAGGATTCGCACTTTTTAACCGTGATTGCGCTTCCGTAATTTGGTTTTCGATGAGCGCATTATTACCTCTGTTCGATAAAACCTGTGCGATAACACGTTTCAAATCAGGATCTGTCTGGTTGGTGTACATTGATTGCAACATATAATCTGGCAAAATTTCGCGATTGTTTGCCAAATCAAAAATGCTTTTACTTACAATTGCAGCGTTTTCTTGACTAGGGTCTACCGATAACAAATCATTAGCTTTTTCCATAAATGACCTGGGGTCATTGACAGAATTGGTGCCAAGATCTTTCATTATTTGAGTGCTACTAGGTGCTTGACTTACAAACGTCTGGGCGTTGTCGATTGATTGAAACGCTTCCTGATTACCTTGCGATACCTGCATACCAGTTTGCGTTGCAGTATCGTTAGCAGCAACGAGAGTGCCTTTGCCTTGCTGACGCAACGCCAGGTTTCTCAAGTTTTTTAAATTCTCATCTTTTTGCGCTAGAGATGCTTCCAAATTTTTAATTTTGTCTTCCAACGCTAAAATGCTCTGATCTTTATCAGAAGTACCAGCTAACAAATAACCGACACCCGTAAAAATAACAGCACCTAAAATGCCAGCAAATAACATATTTTTGTTGTGGTTGATCGCCATAGCTGCATGCCTCTCACATTTTTAAACGTTTTTTTACGCTTATTTTTTTACTTAGGCTTTCGTTTTTCTATCTCTCTTCATTTTTTTCTTTTTCTTTTTCTTC
>CBHTVU010000364.1:0-3083 GCA_966096785.1 uncultured Gammaproteobacteria bacterium
CCATTTTTTCTATTTTGCGCTGAGTAGAAATTGGTTTTTCCATGGCAATGCGCCAAGCTGTTCCATCCGGCTTTTTGCCGCGAACTTTTAATTCCCCACCAATCTCCACAATGTAGTTTGTGATTTGGTGGCTTTCTAACAAATCTGCAAGGCGCTCTACGCTGTAACCTTGTCCAATAGATGATAAATCCACGCGTAAATTTGGCAGTGTTTTTTGCAAATGCTTTGCATCAACGGTGATAAGTTTATCCATGCCAATTAATTGCAATGTTTGTTGCAATTCTTCTTCACTTGGCAAATGAAAAACATCTTTTTTAAAACCCCATAAATCAAATAAAGGTTTTATAGTTAGGTCGTAGCAGCCTCCGCTGGCTTTATTAATTCCGCGCGCATGTTCAACCAGCTTCACAATTTCTTCGTTGACTTCATGAAGTTCGGTGTCGAGCTGGGTATTAAATATTTCGATGGTTGAATCTTTACGGTAATTGGAGATGGATTCGTCGATGCGTTTTAACTCGGCGGTGACTTCTTGCGTAATCGCGGCTTCTTGTTTTGTGTCGGGCAATACAAACGTTAGATGATAGGTGGTGCCCTGGGCGAAGCCTTCGATTTTTGTGGGTTCAGGGGATTTGGTGCAGGCGGTGAGCAGGTATATGGAGCTGATGATAATTTTAATTGATGTAAACTGACGCATTATTTATCCGTGGCTTCTGTACAGAATTTGATGATATATCTGAGTATGTGCTTTTTTGTAACTATTTTTTAGGGTGTATTAATTTTCTCTGAAGGTTGTATCGAAAAAATCTAACATTCGGCTACGATATTCGTTTTCTGCAACCAGATGTCCGCCGATATGCCATGCATTTTCAATAAACCAAATTTGCTTATTGTCTTTAATAACTGAAATAAAACTTCTATTAATTGTATTTTCTTCAACATCTAGGCCGCTTGCAACTATCATGAGTTTTGGTTTAGATATTGTGGGAATGATAGTGATGAAATTTAGTGTAGGTTGCGGGGCTTTTTCACCTGAATAGATTTCTCCAATGGGATTGATTGGCTTCATCAAAATATTCATAGCGGCATCGCTCAAATTGTTTGAAATGGATTCTGCTCCAATATTCTCGCCACGTAATCCGTCCATCCATAATGCTGAAAATTTATTCAAATCTTGTGGGCTTAGGTTGAGCGTAATGTAAGCGCCTAAAGAAAGTCCAAGCACTGCAATTTGATTACTTGTTATCTGCTTTTTGTGATTGATGAATTCCACCACGGCTAGCAAATCACTTGTATGTTTTTCCATTTCATTAAACAGGGTCAATTTTCCAAATGATTCGCCATGCCCGCGCAAGTCATAAGCCAAAACACCGTAGCCTGCTGCAACTAAATGCTTTGCATACCAGTTTGTTGCGCGTCTATCGCTATTTGCACCGTGCACCAGAATAATAATGCTACTCTTAGCCGTGGGTGGAATATACCAGCCCGAAATATTTTCATCATGCGCACGAACAATATTAATATTTTCAAATTCTTGTGCACCGTAATCTTTAGGCGTTTCACAGCAGATGGAATGATTTTCTCCAGGATAATGGAAGTAGGTGAGCATAAAAATATAAGGTATAACAATCATTAGTCCAACTACTAGTTCAAAGCTGAGTAAAGCAATAAAAGACAACCAGGCTTTCATAGTGGTTTTTAATTTCCGCATCAATCCCCGGAAAATGAAAAATCCTGAAATCCCGCCCATTATGAGGCCAAGGATAGTCCCGTAAATTTCTTTGGAATGATCTTCAGACGTATGAATAATGAGGAAGTTGCAAAGAAACGCTATTGTTAACCCGTGGAGGATTAAAAATAGCAGCTGAGCACCGGAAAGCTTTAGGTTGGAATGCATTATTATTTCCTTTTATTCGAATAGCTCAATTTGAACATAACTTATTAATCTCATCCTTGAAATTTGGTGTCCAGCTGTTGCAATTTTGAAACGTTAAACCGGATCTGTTTCACCACCAAAGGCATTAAGCAGCGCAGCGATAAAGTTTTTTAATTCACCACTCATAATTGCAAAATCTGCGTCGAATTGTTCGGCTTTGCTTTCGGGGTTTCGTTCGTTGGCTTTCTCGCTGATGACATCGTCGAATTTTACGCGTTTAACGGCGAGTTGGTCGTCTAGCACGCAGTGAATGGATTCTTTCCAGGTTACGGCGAGTTTGCTGACGAACATTCCGCTGTTGATATGGCTGAGAATTTCGTTGGCTGTTAAGTCCTGCTTTTTGCAGCGAATGACTCGGCCATCTTTACCAGCTTGTAACTCACACTCTTCACCGAGTTCAAATTCGTTAGCGAGTTTTCCAGTTTGCAGCCAATGTGTCATTACCTGGGTTGGCGTATTTTTGGCGCTAATTGGAATGCAGCGCAAACTCCCAAGTGCTTCGCGTAATTTACTCAACAAATCTTCGGCGCGTTTTGCAGACGAGGAGTTTACGATAATCAATTTTTCTTGCGGTGCTATATAAGCAAAATCCAGCGATGATTTTGTAAAAGCTTTGGGTAGTAATGAGAAAATAATTTCATCTTTCAAGGTTTGCTTTTCTTTGCGGCCCACACTGCGGCTTTCAGCTTCACTTATCGCTAGTGCTTTTTCTTCAAGCTGTTCATTCACAACGGAAGATGGCAGAATTTTTTCCTGCTTTTTCGCACAGATCATAATGTAGCCGTTGGTCACGTGAATATATTCACTGCCATGACGACCAAGTGGTTCTATAAAACCGTAGCGCAGAACATCGAGGCTGCCGCATGCATTGAAACATTGAGCTTCAAGTGCTGCGTTGAGGTCTTCGGGTGTATGTGTCCAATCTTCGGTGAGGCGATATAAACGTAGGTTTTTAAACCACATGGGGTATCCAGAATAAGTAGCGAATTAAGTGTATTTAATTAGGGTTGAATTTAGCGGAATGTTCGGAAATGAAATTTTAAAAGGGAGTCGTCATCCTCGTAGAGGATCCAGTGACCTTACTTTAAGGTTTCTGCCTGCCGCGGGCCTCACTTTTCTTTGCTTCGCCAAAGAAAAGTAAGCAAAAGAA
>CBHTVU010000365.1:0-3080 GCA_966096785.1 uncultured Gammaproteobacteria bacterium
GAATCACCCAGGCGAACGTCAGATAAATCCAGGCTATGAGTTTTGATGCGCAAGCGTAGATCGCCACTTTTGGGCTGGAGGTTAACAATCTCTCCAATAGCTTCGATAATTCCGGTAAACATATAGGGAACCTGAGAAAAAATTCGCACCACTCAAGAATATTCAGGTATCGAGTTTATTAGTCATAGCTACAAAAATCGATGCCATTTTTTAATGGGGTTTGATCAAAAATCCTGATCCTAACAGTCATTAAGCAACCAAACTGTTTGGAGCAACGGAAACCTTAACGCTGAGATCAATGACTTTTGTTTTACCAATCAAGTCATGCAGGCAGCGATGCTGATCATTAAAAAAGATGTAAATTACATCCGCTAGTGCCAGCAAAGGCCCTAAGCCTGGAATAAAACCCACCACCCATTGCGGTAGGTAACGATTGACAATCAATGCAGCAAAGGAGGGTTTTTCGTTCGTTAAAGTCACAATCGCTAAACCTATAATGCGCTTGCCGATAGTTTGGCCAAAATGAAATAGCAGATAACCGTGCAAGGAGAAAAACATGATTACTCCAAATGCGGCCAAACCATAAGAGATACTTGCAGGAATTTCCTGCTGATTTTTTAAGGCTTCCCAAACACCAAAGTGGTTAAAAATGGGAAGCGAAACTAACATGCCTATCAGGCCGTCAATCATAGCTGCTATAAAGCGCTTCAAGCGGCCCGCTATGTGATTGACGGGTATTGGTGCTTGCGGTGGTTCTGCATTTAGCTGATCAGGTTCTTCGTTCATCAGTATTCCGTATCAGGTGTGGCGGTAATTCGCCAGTCAGTACCGACTGCGCGCATATCGCTAATTTTTAGTGGCAATGCAGAGGACATAGTATTTAAGGATAAATCAAATAAAGGACGCGCGTTGCTGCCGAGTAATTTTGGCGCCATGTAAATAATGATTTCATCCAGCAATCCCCGCCTTAAAAAACTCGCGGAGAGCGTAGCGCCTGCTTCAACAAGAACATCATTGCACTGACGTCTGGCCAATTCCCGCAAGAGACCGTTTAAATCAATTCGGCCATCCTTTGCACCCAATGCCAGAAGTTCTACATGTGCAGGCCAAGCATCGAGCTTGTCAGCGTTCTCGACGCTGCCATTATGCACTAACAATATTGGTGTTTCTTGCTGCAAGATTTTTGCTTTTCGGCCAAGACGTAATTTCGAGTCCAGAATCACTCGCAGAGGTTGACTGGCTGAAACTTCCTGGGCATTGGGTAAATCCAATTCGTCTACCCGAACAGTGAGTGACGAATTATCCAATAACACCGAATCTATTCCGGTGACAATTGCACAACTGCGAGCACGCAATTGTTGTACATCTGCCCGTGCTTTTTTTCCCGTAACCCACTGGCTCTCACCACTCGCCATGGCAGTACGACCATCCAGACTCATACCCATTTTACAGCGTACAAACGGTACTTTGCGCTCCATACGCTTGATGAATCCCGGATTCAACCTGCGCGCGTCTTCCTCAAGAACAGGCCCATCAACTTCCAGGCCAGCAGCACGCAAATAGTCAAACCCACCACCCGAAACCAGTGGATTGGGATCTTCCATAGCAAAAACAATACGCACGACACCTGCTTCGACCAGAGCATGGCTACAAGGACCGGTCTTCCCTTTATGATTGCAGGGCTCCAACGTCACATAGGCGGTGGCACCACGTGCGCGTTCACCTGCAACCTGTAAGGCATTTACCTCGGCATGAGCTTCGCCAGCGCGAACATGCCAACCCTCGCCCACAACTTCACCGTCTTTTACCAGAACACACCCCACCCGTGGATTGGGCATGGTTGTGTAAATACCACGCTCGGCCAGCCGAAGCGCTTGTGCCATGTAGGTGTAATCAGCAGGGATAATACGCATGTTTAGATCTAGTCAGGCTGTTGTTCAAGGCGGTCGATTTCCTGGCGGAATTCATTGAGGTCTTTAAAGCGGCGGTATACGGATGCAAAGCGGACATAGGCGACTTCATCCAGCTTTTGGAGTTGTTCCATAACCTTTTCGCCTACGACTATCGACTTGACTTCACGCTCACCAGTAGCCTGCAAAAAGTGTTTGATGTGGTTAATTGAGGATTCAATAGCTTCGATGCTGACCGGGCGTTTCTCCAGTGCCCGCAACAAGCCTGCACGGAGTTTATTTTCATCAAAGGGTTCGCGGGTTCCGTTCTGCTTGATGATACGCGGCATAACCAGCTCGGCCACCTCAAAAGTCGTAAAACGCTCGTGGCATGATAGACATTCGCGCCGCCGCCGCACTTGGTCGCCCTCAGCTACCAAGCGAGAATCTATAACTTTGGTATCTTCAGCACTACAAAAAGGACAATGCATATAAATGCGCCTGATTCATTAAAAATATGCCCGGCATACTAGCATAATTTTATAAAAATCCGTGGCAATTGAGACCCTTTCCCAGTTGCCTGATCGAACATAATAGATTGTCTTTAAACCAACTAAGGCGACTAAATAGCCAGCGGTTCACTCAACAATCGTTCCGTCTTAAATGAGCAAATTATTAAATGTCAGGCATGACTCCCTTTTTCACAAGATTGATCCGCGATTACCTTTTTCAATCAGGGGATGATAGAACGACAGATAATTATCCACGCTTATCTTATTGCAATCACTACTTACAAGTTTTGTAAAAAAATGTGATTAATAATAAATCATTCATTGGTAAATTCGTTTTTTACCAATAACACGCTAAAATTAAGGTAAGTAGCAGTAGACGAAATTTTACATGCCCCGCTCAATCTCCTAGAAAAATACTTATTTTCACTCTCATAAAATGGACCATTGCAAGGACTCAAGCTGCGTAGCAGCAATGGGGGCTTTAGCGATTATCGTTCAGGCAAATTAATTCAGGTTCGTTGTATCAACCACAGGTTTTTAGATGTATGCGTAAATTAAATATATTCAACAAATCAGTAGCGCTGCTACTCGGTAGCTGCTTTTGTTTTAGCGTTCTTGCAGATCCCATAACCATAAAAGTTCAGTGCGTAAGCAACGACAACGACAAATATTCCTATGA
>CBHTVU010000366.1:0-3078 GCA_966096785.1 uncultured Gammaproteobacteria bacterium
TGGCATTCTGAGTTTGTGGCGTTAGTGCTTCGTCAACGCGAAACAAGTGCCGAGTTTTGATCATCAAGTAATAAATTCAGTTAATTTCAGCTTCGATGGGATATGACGGTTGAACAGCGTAAGGGTCTATGGCACAATTCGCACCCTTCATGCATAGGGCTGGTTGATTAATTTAATATTCGTATAAAAATCAACCGGTTAGCAAGAAATAGAACTGCTTTATCATAAAGCTTAGCGGACGTGGTGAAATTGGTAGACACACCAGGTTTAGGTTCTGGCGCCGCAAGGTGTGAGAGTTCGAGTCTCTCCGTCCGCACCATACTAATTCTCTAGAGCCGCACTGCGGCTCTTTTAACATTTGATCTCATCTATCTCACGAGGCAGATATGCAAGTTTCTCTCGAAACAACTTCCGGTCTAGAACGTCGTCTTACTATTGGCGTGCCCGCTGAACAAGTTGATACCGAAGTCGAAAATCGTTTAAAGCAAGCTGCTCGTACAGTTACCATCAAAGGCTTCCGCAAAGGTAAAGTGCCTATGTCGGTAGTTAAACAGCGCTTTGGCGCTGGCGTTCGCCAGGAAGTAGTGGGCGATGTTATCAATCGCTCCTTCTACGCTGCGATACAGAAAGAAAATGTTAGACCTGCTGGCCAACCCGCCATTCAGCCCACTCAATTGGCAGCGGGTAAAGATCTGCAATATGTTGCAACCTTTGAAGTTTATCCAACAGTTCAACTAAGCGATTTAACAGCTTATGAAATTACCCGTTATACCGCTGAAGTTACAGAAGCCGACGTGGATAACATGGTTGAGGTGCTTCGCAAGCACCAAACTACCTGGGTTCCGGCAGAACGTGCTGCCGCAGATGGTGACCAAGTTAATATCGATTTCGTTGGAACTAAAGACGGTGTTGAGTTCGCGGGCGGTAAAGCAGAGGGGCAAAGCCTTGTGCTGGGCTCCAACTCTATGATTCCAGGTTTTGAAACCGGGATCGTTGGTCTGAAAGCTGGCGAAGAAAAAACTATCGACGTAACTTTCCCGGCTGATTATCAAGCTGAAGAGTTAAAAGGCGCAGCAGTTAAATTCGCAATTAAAGTAAATTCTGTATCTGCTCCGCAACTCCCTGAATTAAATAAAGAATTCTTCGTTAAATTTGGCGTTGAAAAGGGCGGTGAAAAGCAATTCCGTAAAGAAGTTAAGGCTAATATGGAGCGTGAGCTATCCAACGCTTTGAAGGCAAAAGTGAAAACCCAGGTGATGGATGCCTTGTTGGCCTCACACACTACTGACTTGCCAAAAGCCCTGGTAGCTAATGAAATTGAGGTATTGCGTAACCAAATGCTGCAACGCTTCGGTGGTCAGCAACAAAGTTTTGATGTGAAGTCTCTGTTGCCTGATACCATGTTCCAGGAAGAAGCTCAGCGTCGCGTAACCTTGGGCTTGGTTGTTGGTGAGATCGTTAAATCTGCTAAGTTGAAACCAGATGCAAAACGCATTAAATCAATGATTGAGGATATAGCCTCCACTTATCAAGAGCCTAAAGAGGTTGTTGAATACTACAACGGTAACCAGGAGTTGCTCGCAGGTGTTGAGTCGGCCGTATTGGAAGATCAGGTAGTAGATCATATTTTGGTTGGCGCCAAAGTGACCGAACAAGCTTCCGCATATGACGAAATAATTAAAGCTAACGCTCAGCGATAACTTGTTCAAAAAAGCCGCAAAGCGCATGTTTTGCGGCCTTACTGCCCTGCAATTTCTCCCCAATTTACGCTTGATACTGGCATATAATCAAATCACAGGTTAAGCTCCTAATTGTCAATCTAACGACTTTAGGGTTATCCCGAAAGTTGCTGTAACCTTTGTTTAAGGATTAAGGGCAATATGTCTTACGATTTTTCTAAAAATATACCTTCCAGTATTTCCAGTGGCTTGGTGCCAATGGTTATTGAGCAAACCGCTCGTGGCGAACGCTCATTCGACATTTATTCACGTTTGTTGAAAGAGCGTGTAATTTTTCTAGTTGGCCCTGTAGAAGACTACATGGCTAATCTGGTTGTAGCCCAGCTCTTGTTTTTGGAAGCTGAGAACCCAGATAAAGATATACATTTATACATTAATTCTCCAGGCGGCTCAGTAACTGCTGGTATGTCAATTTACGACACTATGCAATTTATCAAGCCAGATGTAAGCACAATGTGTATCGGACAAGCTTGCAGTATGGGCGCATTTTTATTGAATTCGGGCGCCAAGGGCAAACGTTTTTGCCTGCCAAATTCGCGCGTGATGATTCACCAGCCAAGCGGCGGTGCTCAAGGTCAAGCTTCAGATATTCACATTCAGGCGCAGGAAATTTTGAAAATCCGCGCTAAATTGAATCAGTTAATGGCCGAGCATTCGGGTCAGACGGTTGAGCGTATAGAGTTGGATACGGAGCGCGACAATTTTATGTCTGCCACCCAAGCCAAAGAGTACGGTCTAATCGATGACGTAATCGAAAAACGTGTTAAGTAGGTATAAAGCTAAACTCTGTAATTTTTTAATTGTCAGTTGTTTTGTACCAAGTTTTCCAGGCAGTTATCTGCCTATTGAGATGGAGTGGTTCCAATGACCGATCACACCAGTGATGCCGGCGATAAAAACGGGAAATTACTTTACTGTTCATTTTGCGGAAAAAGTCAGCACGAAGTTCGCAAGTTGATCGCAGGTCCGTCCGTATTTATTTGCGATGAGTGTGTTGATCTTTGTAACGATATTATTCGCGAAGAGATTCAAGAAAGTACTACCGAAGGGTCGTCTGAAAAGCTACCCAAGCCGCATGAAATAGCTGCGATTCTCGACCAATATGTTATTGGTCAGCGTCGTGCAAAAAAGGTATTGGCTGTAGCTGTATACAACCACTACAAGCGCCTGCGTCTTGGCTCTAAAACCAAAGAGAAAGAGCCAGTTGAGTTGGGCAAAAGCAATATTCTTTTAGTTGGCCCAACAGGTAGCGGTAAGACTTTGCTTGCTGAAACCTTGGCTCGTCTACTAGATGTACCTTTTACTATCGCTGACGCAACTCCGCTCACCGAAGCGGGGT
>CBHTVU010000367.1:0-3059 GCA_966096785.1 uncultured Gammaproteobacteria bacterium
GGGGATCCAGCCGTTAACAAACTCGAATTAAAAGCTGGATCCCCGCTACGCGAGGATGACGACTCCCCAAAAAAATTTAATTCCGTTGCTTATTGTTCCTGTCGCAATACAACTAATCAACTTTTCAAGAGTTTTTTATGTCTACCATGACCCCGCGCGAAATCGTGCATGAATTAGATAAACATATTATTGGCCAGCAGGATGCCAAGCGTGCAGTCGCTATCGCATTGCGTAATCGCTGGCGTCGGATGCAAGTTGCAGAAGAAATGCGCGGCGAGATAACGCCAAAAAATATTTTGATGATCGGCCCCACGGGTGTAGGTAAAACCGAAATAGCGCGCCGTTTAGCGAAGCTTGCCAATGCTCCTTTTATTAAAGTTGAAGCTACAAAATTTACTGAAGTTGGTTATGTCGGCCGAGATGTCGAATCCATTATTCGCGATCTTATGGACGTCGCTATTAAATTGCGCCGCGAGCAAGCGATGAAAGGCGTAGAGTTTCGTGCAGCGGAGGCAGCGGAAGAACGTGTTTTAGATGCACTCCTACCATCCGCTCGGGACTTTTCTGGCGAAGAAAATAAACATGAATCTGGTACGCGACAAATTTTTCGTAAAAAACTGCGCGAAGGTGAACTCAATGACAAAGAAATCGAACTTGACGTAGCGGCAACTACGGTTGGCATTGAAATAATGGCTCCTCCTGGCATGGAAGACATGACTAACCAATTGCAAAATATGTTTTCATCTCTTGGCCGAGATAAAACTAAAAAAGCAAAAATGACGATTAAAAAAGCGCTCAAATATCTGCAGGATGAAGAAGCCGCAAAACTTGTGAGCGAAGAAGACATCAAAACTCAGGCACTTGCTGCGGTCGAACAAAATGGCATCGTCTTTATTGACGAAATCGATAAAGTGGCGCGTCGCGGTAATGTCGGTGGTGCAGACGTATCGCGCGAGGGGGTTCAGCGAGATTTACTGCCGTTAATTGAAGGCTGCACGGTTACAACAAAACACGGCACCGTTAAAACTGACCATATATTATTTATTACGTCTGGGGCGTTTCACCTGAGTAAACCTTCCGACCTTATTCCCGAATTGCAAGGCCGATTACCTATTCGGGTAGAGTTGCAGGCTCTTACGCCGGGCGATTTTGAGCGCATACTCACAGAACCAAAAGCATCGCTTACTGAACAGCAAATCGCCCTTCTCAAAACTGAGGATGTCGATATTGTTTTTACCAAAGATGGAATTAGACGTATCGCTGAAACCGCTTACGAAGTAAACGAACGTACAGAAAATATTGGTGCGCGACGTTTACACACTATTCTTGAACGTTTGTTAGAAGATATTTCATTTGACGCAGGTAACGACAAAAAACAAATTGAAATAAATGCAGCTTACGTTGAAGAACATTTGGGTGAGCTGGCAAAAAATGAAGATCTAAGCCGCTATATCTTGTGATGAGCCACCATGCAAAAAATACCCAGTAAAATTCAACTTCATAAGCAATCGCAACAGTTGGAATTGCATTTTGGCTCAGAACAGTTTTTATTATCTTCTGAATTTTTACGAGTCCACTCGCCAAGTGCCGAAGTTATGGGGCACGGGCCTGGCCAGGCAAAGTTGCAATACGGTAAAAAGGATGTTGCTATTAGTAAAATAGAACGTGCTGGGAATTATGCGATTAAAATATTTTTTGATGACGGCCATGATTCTGGCATTTATACGTGGGCTTATTTGTATGAACTAGGTAGTACACAAGAAAAACTTTGGCAGCACTATCTAGATGCTTTGTTACATGCAGGAAAAACGCGCGAAAAAGATATCAGCATCGTTAAATTTGTTTAAAGATGCTGACGGAATAAATTATGCACCGCTCGGTAACCAGAGCAATAAGCCCACACCCAACACAATTCGATAAATAGCAAAAACGGTAAACTGGTGAGTTTGGATATATTTAAGTAGCCATTTAACCGCAATAAACGCAGTAATAGTAGAAACAATAAAGCCTATCGCCAAGTCGCTCCAGTTTTCATGCACGCCTAATTCAGTCGCTTTAAATGCACCGTATAACTTATTAGCGCTAGCAGCGTACATGGTAGGAATACCAATTAAAAAAGCAAATTCTGTTGCCGCAGCACGATTGCTGGTGCCGGTTAGCATAGCTGCAAATATTGTTGCTCCGGAACGCGAGGTACCTGGGAATATAGCTGCAACAATTTGTGCGATACCGACAATAATAGCAACGGGCCAGGTAATAACGGAGGATTCAGGCTTTTTAGCTGCAAGCCACTCTGCAATAATAATCCAAAAGCCACCAATAATTAGTGCCCATGCAATGGGAGTTACTTCTTCCGGAAGTTGAAAATTAAGTTTTGCTAAAATCGCACCGAGAACAGCAGTCACTAAAAAAGCGACACTTAATTTCAAAGCATAATCTTTGTTTTCGGGACGATGGATGTTTACCGCTAATTGCCAAATACGCTGCCAATAAATAACAGTTACAGCGAGAATCGCACCAGCTTGAATAACAATATTAAATACGTCAGAGCGGACACCCAAGCCCAACTTTTCTGCAATCAATAAATGGCCGGTGCTGGAAATGGGGAGAAATTCTGTAATACCTTCAATAATACCGAGCAAAATAACTTGTAAAAAATTTTCCATATAACTCTCAACATGAAACAAATCACAAAAACGCGGTCATACTATCGACATCCAACACAAACGGCAATTGAAGCCTATACTTTACTGTCGTCCAGACATATGTTTGCAATAGCAGTTAATAAGACTAAGATGACAATTTCATTACCGTGCAGTTCCTGATCGGAGACACCTATGCGTCAATTGCTCAAATATGTAAATGTTTACATAGTCAAAACGCTTATTCTGTTGGCTATCACACTGACCTTAACAAACTGCGCTACAACCAATAAGGTAACGCAAGACTACAAACCTGGTACTGACTTTAGCTCCTATAAAACATTTAGCTGGCACAACTTTTCATCAGATATTCACTCCAACGATCAAATCGCTATTCAACATGAAGTTGAGCAACAG
>CBHTVU010000368.1:0-3046 GCA_966096785.1 uncultured Gammaproteobacteria bacterium
ATCCCGCCTACGGATTCAGTTGGGCGTCAGGTCATCAAAACTTCGTGTTAGGTAATAACAATGAATCCACCTCTGAAGCGGCCAATGCATATGGCGCAATGGTGTTGTACGGCCAAATCACCGGCAATAATGCAATTACCGAGCGTGCTATGTACCTGCATGCATCGTCAACAGCGGCTTACTGGGAATATTGGAACAATTACGACCGTTACCGTGGTTTAGGTGGCGACTACGATAACTTCGATAGCAGCTATCCGAAAATGACCACCTCAATTATTTGGGGTAACGGACATGTCTTCGGAACCTGGTTCAGCGGTGCTTATGCACATATCCTCGGTATTCAAGGTCTGCCTTTGAGCCCATTGGTTTTTCACATCGGCCAGCATGCAGATTATTTGAATAACTATGTGACCCTTGGGATGACTGAATCCAGCAATGGCAAACCTTCGGGCTTACCAAATGGCCAATGGCGCGATGTCTGGTGGAATATTTGGGCGATGAGTAACGGTCAGGCAGCGGTAAATGACATGCAAGCTTATGGTTTTAATTACACACCGGAAGAGGGCGAGACCAAGGCACATACTTATCAATGGATTTACACGCTTAAGCAATTGGGTAACCTTGCAACGGGTACAGGTGCATTAACTGCAAACAGTCCGGCGGCTGTGGCATTTGATAAATCAGGTGTTAAAACCTATCTCGCCTACAATTTCGGTTGCACGGCGCAATATGTAAGTTTCTCGGACGGAATGAAACTCGCTGTTCCTGCTTATAGTTTTCGCGTGAAAAAAACAGGTGATGCTGTGGATGCAAACCCAGGCACGACAACTTGCAATGGTTCAAGCAGTTCTGCGTCCAGTGTTAGTAGCTCAGTGGTGAGCTCCTCGAGCAGCATAGCAAGTTCGGTAAGTAGCTCGTCATCATCTGCAGCAACAGGAAATGGCTACACGATTCTGAGCAGCACCAGCGTTCGCTTCTATTCCAACAACGCGCCTTGGGCGGATATTCACTACACCATCAATGGTGGCGCCCAGCAAAATATCCGCATGACCCACAATTCCGACAACAGCAACACTTACACGGTAACCGGAATTCCAGCAGGCGCGACGGTTCGCTATTTCTACACTGTCGGATTAAGTACTGGGGGTGCTTACGATACAAGTTGGATTCAATTCACTTTATCCGGAGCTTCAAGCCAAGCGAGTTCAAGTAAATCAAGTTCGTTAAGTAGCGCTGTAAGTTCAAGTAAAAGTTCAGCAAGTAGCTCCTTACCTGCAACGGGAAATGGCTACCAAATACTGAGCTCAACGAGCATAAAGTTCTACGCTAACGCAGCACCCTGGGCGGACATCCACTACACCATTAATAACGGCGCCCAACAAAATATCCGCATGACTCATAACGCCGACAACAGCAACACTTACACAGTCCCCGGAATTCCTGCTGGCGCCGTTGTGAAATATTTCTACACGATTGGCCAATCGGTAGGTGCTGTTGATACCGCATGGACGCAAGTTGCTTGGTAGGTAGAAATTATTAGCTAAAGGTGTTTTGAAAAAATAAAAAGCCTCAAGCATCGAGAGATGCTTGAGGCTTTTTTAATCACAAAAATACTGATGTTGATTTTGTAAAACAATTGCGTGGCGTGCCATGGATATCAACTTTTGGATTCAACTCGAGACACCAATGACGTCCCACTAAAATATCGAGGCCCACGTTGCATAAAAACCCAAAGTGGGACGATTCTTTGGGAGTATTTCGTGATGATAATGTCTATGAACATGTGCGATGACTCCGTCACATGAAGCTTCTAATAATGATTGGGTGAAACATTTATGGCGATTTCCTTTAGGCAACATTTGAAATTTTTGGCGGGCTTTGCTGCTTGTACGTTGGTACTTCAATCTTGCGAGCATCCTGCAGCAAAAAGTATAACCACAAGCGCGCCTAAAGTGACGCAGAACCAAAATCATAATCCATCGCTTTGGCCCCAACCCCTTAGCAGAGTGGCGAAAGATCCTGCAGTGGAAAAAAAGATAGACGCACTGATTGCCAAAATGACTCTTGAACAAAAGGTGGGTCAAACCATTCAGCCAGAAATTCGTAGCATCACGCTTGCTGACATTAAAAAGTATCACATAGGCTCAATTTTAAACGGCGGAGGTTCATTTCCGAACAATAATAAATTATCCAAAGCAGAAGATTGGATTGCATTAGCGGATAGTTTCTACAAAGCCTCAATGGAGCCTGCGGAAAATGGAATCGCAATTCCCATTATGTGGGGAACGGATGCGGTACATGGCCACAATAATGTCATAGGCGCGACGCTATACCCGCACAATATAGCCTTGGGTGCTGCGCACAATCCTGAATTGATTAAAAAAATCGGCGCGGCAACGGCGGCCGAAATTGCGGTCACTGGCATTGGCTGGAGCTTCGCTCCTACTGTGGCGGTCGTGCGTGATGATCGCTGGGGCCGCACCTACGAATCCTATTCTGAAAATCCGGAGCTCGTAAAATCTTACGCCGGAAAAATGGTGGAAGGCTTACAAGGTGATGCTAACACGCCGGATTTTCTTTCATCCAAACATGTAATAGCCACTGCAAAACATTTTCTTGGTGATGGCGGAACCAAAGGCGGAATTGATCGCGGCAACACCGACATAAGTGAAGAAGAATTGGTAAAAATTCACGCGCAAGGTTATGTAACTGCAATTGAAGCAGGCGCTCAAACTATCATGGCCTCATTTAATAGTTGGCGAGGCGACCGCATGCACGGTCATCAATATTTGCTGACGGATATTTTAAAGAACCGCATGGGTTTTGATGGTCTAGTGGTAGGTGATTGGAATGGTCACGAATTTGTTGCCGGTTGCACCAAAAATAATTGTCCGCAAGCAATGAATGCCGGTCTCGACATATATATGGTGCCGAACGACTGGAAATTGCTTTATGAGAATACGCTTGCACAAGCTAAAAGCGGCGTGATTCCAGCTGCACGTTTGGACGATGCCGTGCGCAGAATTCTGCGTGTAAAAATCCGTGC
>CBHTVU010000369.1:0-3034 GCA_966096785.1 uncultured Gammaproteobacteria bacterium
GCCTGCCGCGGGCCTCACTTTTCTTTGCTTCGCCAAAGAAAAGTAAGCAAAAGAAAGGCGACCCAGCTCGTTCGTATTTCCTGCGCTTCTCAGATAATTATTGTCGTTCCGATGAGCCATCCATGGCTCAACGTCACTAAAACGCACGTCCTGTGCGTTTTACAATAATTATCTTCCGATGCTCGGCGAACTCACATGGGAATCGAAAAAGCAAAAGCAAAAACTACCCAACAATATCCAACAATTCCACATCAAAGATCAACGCAGAAAAAGGTGCGATGCTAGCGCCTGCACCGCGCTCACCATAAGCGAGATTGTGCGGAATATATAAACGCCATTTGGAACCGACAGGCATTAATTGCAGTGCTTCAGTCCAACCTGCGATTACGCCGTTCACTGGGAAATCGATAGGTGAGCCGCGTTCTACTGAGCTGTCGAAAACCGTTCCGTCAATCAAGGTGCCGTGGTAATGAGTTTTTACGCGTGAACTTGCAGTAGGTTTTTCGCCAGTGCCTTCAGTAATAATTTCGTATTGCAAGCCTGATGCTGTAACAGTGATACCTTCTTTTTTAGCATTTTCAGCCAAAAACATTTCGCCAACTTTAGCTTGAGCTTTCGATTGTTGTTCCTGCTTTTCTTGCATGCGGGTACCCACGATGCGGAAATCTTCTTCAAGTGCCGCGCGCGGAACCTGGCTCTCTCTGCCGTTCAGTGCGTCTAACACGCCTTGCGCAACGGCATCGGCGTCTACGCCATCAAATGGATTTGACGCGAGTTGTTCGCCCATTTGGCGACCCACGCCGTAGCTGACGCGAAGTTCGGTAGTGTTGTATTTTTCAGACATGAGAATTCTCTTGATGATTCGTAAAATAAAAAAAGGCCGCGAATTCTAACAGATCCGCGGCCTTGGGGAACAAGCTAAAAATCGTTTGGGAAAAGCCAATCCTTAGGTTTCTAGCGATTGTCTGGTGGTGTATTGGGTTCGAACAAATATTGGTCGTGAATCATTATTCCCCAGAATGCGATAAATAATGCGGCTACAACCGGGCCCACAACGAAGCCATTAATACCGAAAATTGCAATTCCTCCCAGGGTGGAAAGTAAGACTATGTAGTCTGGTAATTTGGTGTCGCGGCCTACCAGAATAGGGCGCAAGACGTTATCAAGCATGCCGATTATTCCGGCACCTATACCGGTCAGAATTAATGCCGATGTCATGTCGCCTATAGCAGCGAAGTAGATTGCAATTGGTACCCAGACCAACGCGGAACCCACGGCGGGAATCAGGGATGCGATAGTCATGAGCACACCCCAAAGAATCGCACCGTGAATTCCCAATGCCCACACGGTAATTCCACCGATCAGGCCCTGAAGCATGGCGATTACCAAATTGCCTTTAATAGTAGCGCGTGTCACTTCGGCAAAAAGCGAGAACAACATCCGCTCGCGAGTATCACCCAAAGGTAAAGCGCGCACGATTAAATCGACCAGATAGCTGCCATCGCGCAGCATAAAAAAAGTGATGTAGAGCATAAGTGCTATGCTCACTATAAATCCAAAAGTATTTTGACCGATGGTTAGCGCGTGACCTGCAATAAATTTTCCGCTCGACATGGCAGCATCAATCGTGTTGGCTTTTAACGCGTTAATATCAACTCCGAGCTTTCCCAGAAAAGAATTTAATGCAGGAAAAGCGGTGTCCATAGATTCAATGTAACCCGCAGGATTAATTTCACCAGACTGCAACTTGTCGTATAAAGCAACGCCCTCGCTGACAACCGAGCTTACAACAAAAGTCATGGGTAAAACGACCGCGACAATACAGAGTAATAGCGTAAGGAATGCAGCCAGATTTTTGCGCTTTGGCCAGCGTTTGAGTAAGCGATTCTGAAAAGGTGTGAAGATAATGGCGATGGCACATGCCCAGAAAATAGTACCGAAAAAGGGTTGAAGCAGGATTAAAAAACCTATGGATACCAGAAACAGAAATAACAAAAAAGTTCGCGTTTCCACTTTGTTATACATTGAAGGTGGGTCCTTAATGGTGAAGTGAATGAAAAAGTGTTCGAAGGTTACTTAAGTGTGGACTATACGGCAGCATTGACTAGCTGTCACCCAAGCCTATGCTAGGCTTAAGGAATTACTCACTCTTTTACTTTCGGGGAAAGAATGCGATTACCTAAAATACGACACTTGTTGGTCGCTTGCCTCTGCCTTCTTTTAAGTGCAATGGCAGAGTCGCGTATTTATGTAGTAGACGTGCAACTCAAACCCTCGGCGAAGGACGATTATTATTACGTCGATCTTTTACGCATGATCTTGAATGCCAGCAAAGCCCCCGACGAAGTCATAGACATCCACTTTAACGGCGAGAAGATTTCCCAAGCGCGTTGGATTGCTGCTATAGAAAAAGATGAAGGAAACAATGTTATATGGACCATGACTAGCGCTGAGCGTGAAAAAACAATGCGTCCTATACGTGTGCCAATTTACAAAGGATTAATGGGATATAGAGCACTAGTCATTAGCAAAACTGACGAGCAAAAATTTGCGAGGGTCAAAACAAAAGAAGATTTAGTGGCGTTTACTGCTGGCCAGGGATTGCATTGGCCCGACACAGCTATATTACGTGAAAATCAATTTCGTATAATGGAATCCGTCACCAAAGAAAGCCTTTATAAAATGAGCGCTGCCAAACGCTTTGATTTTTTTCCACGCGGTGTTATAGAAATATTGACAGAGGATGATTATATCCGCCAGCAAAACCTAATGGTGGATCCGCGCCTGATCATTCATTACCAAACCGATATGTATTTTTTTGTGAATAAAAAGAATACAGAGCTTGCTGAGCGCTTGGAAAGAGGATGGGATATCATTATTCGCAATGGTGAATTTGATAAGTTTTTTTATAACACTGATAGAATAATATTTGCGTTGAGCTTTTTGAAACAACCCGGTCATACCATTATAGAACTTGATAATCCTTTCCTACCCGAAGATACACCGATGCAAGCCGGTTATTGGTTAGATATCT
>CBHTVU010000370.1:0-3031 GCA_966096785.1 uncultured Gammaproteobacteria bacterium
TAAGGTTTGAAAATTCCTTAACCTTGTATTTCAACTTTAATTGAACCAAATATTTATTTGTCGTCGCTGTTTTAGTTTCCAACAAAATGACTGACGCGAGCATCAATTTATCACCCTCAGTTTTTTCTATTAATATGTAGGGGTTCAGTTTTAACAAATCGTTTTCAGAACCAGTCAATACACTAATATTGTTTTTTTGTGCTGATTCAGTAAATAATTTTTTAGGATTTATAGCTATTTTATTTTTTAGGATGCCGACATCTTTCATAGTCGCACCTTCTATCATTTTCACATTTGCCAATACACCCAATGGTCCAGCTAATAATCCGAGACCTACACCACCGCCACCATAGGTTTGAAAATAGATAATATCTTTCTCATCATTTAAATGCTGAACAGTATGATTGACTTGATCCAATACGGGTGATCTGAACAGCTCAACCTTATCAGATGTGTTGGCCGGAATAGGTTTTTGTAAAACAGGTGCCGACGCACAAGCGCTTAGTATAAAAATAATCGCTAGTACAAACATATTTCTAAATTGCATTTTTTTCTCCAGGGTTACCCTACATATTTGTTATCTATAAATGAGAGCCGCAACTCAATTTCTGATACTGCAAGAACAAGACACTGCAAGAACTACTTTCCTCCAACACAAATAAAAACCCCCACGTAAATCACGTGGGGGTTTTCAGTTTACGGTATCAAGGCTTATTGGCTGATCTCAGATAGAGACATAAAACGAATGTGGCTTTTTGTATCTACCATCTGTTGTAAGAGCAATTAATCTCGTTACATCGGCCGACACCGCCATACCTGATTAAGCAACATGAATCTGGTAGCAGCTGAACTTCTGTTTCCAAGGTTAACGCCCATTAGTAACGAGATGCCCTGACAAATAAAAGGTGAAGCCAGGGTGGCGCGCAAATCTACAAGCAAAACTCTAACAATTCAATATATTTTTGGATAAGACGTAGCTACATTGATTTAGTTAAAGCACATTGAGGAATTACGCATCGAACTGCGCTGCTATAATCCATAACACTTGAACTTGATGTCACCTCCAAACTAATCGCTACAATAAAGCGCTCCAGCCTTACAAAAGGATATTTTGATAAGAACACTGTGAATTAAGTTGAATATTTAGCTGAATGTTTTGTTAATCTGTGCACATAACGAGAACTGAAGGATCTCTAGTCATGCCTAATAAACGCGCTTTGATTGTCGACGACTCCAGTACCGCACAATATCGCCTGAAAAAAATGCTCCGCGCTTACAATCTGGACATAGATACTGCAGATTCCGGTGAGGCCGCATTACGTTATTTAGCCCATCAATCACCTGATGTGATTTTTATGGATCATCTTATGCCTGGCATGGATGGATTCAGGGCGCTACAGATTATTAAGTCCCATCCTGAAACGGCTACTATTCCGGTCATCATGTATACCTCCAAAAGTGGAGACCTATACACCGGACAGGCACGTGCTCTCGGGGCTTTAGATGTTGTCAGCAAGGATTCCATTAACGCTGCGGATCTTTCCAAGGTAATGGAGGCTATTCATGTCTTCCGTAACAAAACCGCAACGACAGGAGAAATTCCTACTGTAACAGAAAAGGTTGAAACCCTTCCTGACTTGGCCGAACCTAAAATTGATCGCCGTGCGCCTAACCCCGCAAGTGTTGAACAATCACGCAATCTTGAATTGCGCCTCGGTCATATGGAACTGGCGCTGGAGGATAACCGACGCTTTATCACTGCGAGAGTAGCGCGCGAGCTTAACAATCTGCGTCATAGTCTGAAAAAAGAGATCAGTGAATTAATAACGAGTAACCAGCCACCGCTGGAAAATGGTGAACCCTATACTCCTGTGACTACAACCGCGCCCGCAAAAAGCGGTTCGGTGTTGGGTAAACTTTTTTTCCTAATTGTGCTCATTGTTGTAATATTTTTCCTCGTACAAATATCCTCGACGCTGACAGAATCAAAAGAACAGCAACAACAATTAGCCGAACAGGTTGCAGCGCTCGCGACGCAAAAAAACGTTGCAAAACCAGCAACTACCGTAAATGCAACAACAGCTTCAACCACAAGTACCGCGCAAAAAGGCCAGGTGACCACAAGCTTTCTTAACGACCTCGCATGGACGTTTAATCAAAATGGTCAGCTATCTTTCTATCAAAACCGTATTGATCCCAAAAAACTCGTTCAACTTTCAGAGCTTTTAAATAGACTTGGCGCCAGCGGATTTAGAGGCGACGCTCTAATCACTCTCTATGTTGGGAATTTCTGTCTAATGCTGGATAACTACGGTATTGCGCAATTACCAAAAGACAGCGCTGGCATTAATGACTGTGTGTTTTCAAGCGAAATTTATGGCATAGATCGAATCATGGAGGAATACACCCATGACACTGAAGCTGCACTCGATAGAGTGGAAAATAATTTTAAAAATATCAGGCTGGTCGTGAACGCTTTCTCTGAGCCGAGCAATTATCCCGAACAAAAGGCAACCCTAACGGCAAAAGCCTGGAATACTGCCGCACAAAATCACAACCGTATGGAACTGCGGTTGGAAGCTTCCAATCCCTAGCTTAAATAGCTAGTGACTCATTCGAATTAAACACCTACAATAACGCCACTCGCCAAACCAGTTTTTACTGGGATGGCGATGGGGCCGTTATGGATTCGACGCTGGTAACAAAGCCCAAGGTGCATGTCGTGATGACAGCCAATCACGTTAATCCAAAGCTGTACTTGAATAGTCGCAAACGACGATTCTTACGCTTTAGCAGCTTAATTGCTGCTAACGGTCTATAACAAGGTGCCAGTACCGCGTTAAAGCCCGTCATATAGAACTGGATCGCAGCAAAGCATGCCTGGGGTGGCGCTGCTAAAACTTAACAGGATCGCTTGTATCGTCCTGCCTGTTGGGCTGATATGAGTTAAATCAATAAACGGATCTAAACATGTAGAGCCGAGGATGGAGTGCTGGCGGACGGGGGTTCAACTCCCCCCGGCTCCACCAAA
>CBHTVU010000371.1:0-3031 GCA_966096785.1 uncultured Gammaproteobacteria bacterium
CGGCGGTGACGGCAATGATGTGATCTGGGGCAGCAAAGGCAGCCCCCGCGCTAATGCCGCGGATAACGATACGATTTATGGTGGTAAGGGTAACGATATTCTCTATGCTGACAGCGGCAATGATTATCTCGATGCAGGTACCGGTGCCGATGAGTTGAATGGCGGTGATGGTGATGACTATCTTTATGGTGGTGATGATCAAGAGAAGGATTTTTTCTACGGCGGTAAAGGCAACGACACCATGGTCATGGGCCGTTATGATCAAGCTGATGGTGGAGCCGGCCAAAATATTTATATCTGGGATACCCATCAGGTTACAACAACCAATGTAAATCCAGCGGCGAGTGCCGCTAATCAAAATAATGTTGCTTCAAACCCGTCCTCGTCCTCCTTTTTAGATTTTAGCGCAGCAGATACCCTCTCGCAGATGGCGACTAATAGTTCGCTCGAGGATGTTATTTATATAAAGAATACCGAAGGCAGTAATACGCTCGGCTTTGCAGGCTCCAACGACTTTTCACAATTTGATGTCAACGTCGATACTACCGGTAACTATCTGGTACTTACCAACAGCGATGGCAATCGCTTGGCTATAGAAGATTATTCCAAAAATATTCCGCTCCAATTCGTATTTGGTAATTCCGCTGAACTGATCCCCACCACCAATATCGGACACCTTAAATACTGAGTAAACTTACTCCAGAGGTGATCCATGAGCAAGAAACAATCCCCACAAGCGAACAAAAGATATACAGCTGAGTTTAAAAGCGAAGCCCTAAAGCTGGCCGAGCGGCTGAGCGTAACAGAAGCCGCTGAAAAGTTGGGTATCTATCCGAGCCAAATTTACAGCTGGCGCAGTGCGCAGAACAATAGCCGCACCGGCGTCGAAAGAGAGTCACTCCTTGCGGCCGAAAACGCTCGCCTGAAACGTCAATTGGCGGAGCAAGCAGAGGAGCTGGAAATCCTAAAAAAGGCGGCCACCTACTTCGCGAAGCATCAAAAATAAACCGCTATGAATTTATGCTGACGTATTGCACGCTATTTTCAATCGCGATGATGGCGCGCGTACTGTTGGTTTCCCGAAGTGGGTATTACAGCTGGCTGGAAAATCGAGAGATGATTAGTTGGCGCATACAGCAAAGAGAAGCGATTGACGCGCTGGTAAAGGCGGCATTTCTTGCTGGGAAGGGTCGCTATGGCGCTGAGCGAATTTTTCATGATTTGTCAGAGCAAGATAATCCGCTCGACATAAAACGATTCGAAAAAGCCTGAAAAGACAGGGGCTAATTGCAAAGGCCGCGAAGTTATTCAAGGTGACCACGGACAGCAATCATGCGCTGCCTGTTGCGCCAAATCTATTGGCGAGAGATTTTTCTGCGCAGCGACCTAATGAAAAATGGGTCACGGACATCACTTACATTCAAACAACCGAAGGCTGGTTGTATTTAGCGGTGATGATTGACTTATATTCGCGGAAAGTTGTTGGCTGGTCGATGAGTAAACATATTGATGCGCAATTGGTGTGTGATGCGTTAATGATGGCGCTATGGCGACGAAAATTTCCACAAGGCGTAATCGTTCATAGCGACCGGGGCAGCCAATATGCATCGCATGCGTTTAGGGCTTTACTGAAAAAATATTCGCTCACACAGAGCATGAGCCGCAAGGGAGATTGTTGGGATAACGCGTGTGCGGAAAGTTTTTTTCATTCACTTAAGGTTGAGCTTATTCATGGCGAGCCATTACAGAATGGAAAACAAATACGTGAATCTATTTTTGAATATATCGAAGTAGATTACAATCGGTACCGCCGCCACAGCAGTATAGGCTTTATTAGTCCTGAGCGTTTTGAGGCAGGAAATGTATATTAGTTAACTGTCCGATGTTGGTGGTGGGGATCAAATGATTATCATCGCGACTTAATTAAAAAGGCACATGAAAACATATTTGAAGGCTGGCCAGATCATATGCATGTATATGCTAAAAACATTTTGTATTGGGCTGATAGATATAGCGATCAATGGCTACTAAATAACAATGAAAAAATAGCCGTTTTCAACAAATCAAACCCTTCATTTGATCATATATGCACTGCTATAGGTTCCGATAAAAAGAAACGCCATAGAATATGGTAACGCAGCACCATCATCACTAACTGTTCTCCCCCTGTAAGTAAGGAATAACATCCAGCAATAATGCAAACATTTTTGTTCTTCGGTTATCCAATCGGAAAACAATAAATGGTAGTGCATTTTTTTGATGACGCATAATTAGCTCGCTTCGGGTATTAATTTTTAACACTTTCATTATTTTTTCTTCGTGCAACAAAAAGCCAAATTTTTTATAGTAACTATCGAGTTGAGACTCTAGAACGATTGGGTTCCTCTCAATATTTCGGTTAGGTGAATTTTTGTTTCGTTGCTCAAAAAGCCAAGAGGCAACCTCTTCACTCAGTGCGAATTTACCTTGTCGATGGGGAAACTCCATAAGGATTACGGGCAACAACTCACGCGATAACGCAGAACGCATGGCTGAGCTCGTCTCAAAACCAAGCAGATGCCTTAATTCGTCTCCGCAAAGCAATGGTCCGTTAATGTCCTCAAGCAGATCTATTAATGAGTCTTTGAAACTGTCTCGTTCGGTGTTAGTGATCATAAATCTATACCCTCTTAGTAAAATTCCCATTGCGCCTTAGCCGGAATCACCAGTGCGCCTTAGCAAAACTGCTACCATCATTCAGCCGGTGCCCTCAGTTGCAAGTTCACCTCAAATGAAACTGGAAAGGAATACGAATTTACTACACCTTTAAAATCCTATGCCGCCAAAAAGTTAACCGACTTATTGTTGCATCCACAATCAACCGGTGATTTTTTGAATACAAAAAGTGAGCAAAAGCGCATATCAAAATACCTGGCTGAAACGATTGGCGGAATTGTTGCGCGTCAGCCCGAGTGGTATAGAAAGCGTGGCTATCCGTTGAGATTCACAAGGTATTAATTCTTTGCTGCATTCCGCGCGCTGAATGCATTGG
>CBHTVU010000372.1:0-3030 GCA_966096785.1 uncultured Gammaproteobacteria bacterium
GGTGCGCCTTCGTCATGGGGAGTTATATATTCTATTTCACTCGTAACACTTAAATGATCGGCCACAAGTTTTACGGATTGGCCTACTTTCAGCTTGTGGGCTTGCGCAGGAAATGCCTGCAAATCCACTTCGAGTTGTGAGTAGTCCACCAGCGTGAATAAAATTCTGTCGCCGCTAAATTCGTCAGGGTTTGCGTGACGTTCAATAATGGTTCCGTTGATAGGCGCGGTGATGTTGTATTGCCGCAAGCTTTCGTTGGACTCAATGCTTGCCAGCACATCGCCTGCTTTAACTTTGCTTCCTATAGTCGCTTTTACCGTGCGAATCACGCCAGGGTATCGCGCTTGTATATGGCTCACACGTACCGGGTCAGCTAACACCTTGCCGTATAATTTAAGCGTTTGTTTTAAATTTCCTGCTGCTGCAATTTCGGTTGTGATTCCAGATTCCTTTGCAAGCTCTGCGCTTAACTGAACGCGCCCTTCGTAAGAGGGAAATTTCCATTGGTACTTTTTATTTTTGTAATTTGCGGTGACGGATACATCGAAAGAATGAGGTTCCTCCACTTCGCCTTGGCCGCGCAAGAAATCATCTTGCGGTGCAAAATTAAATTTGGTTGTGGCACCTCCCAGTCGAGTTAGCGTCACGCTGATTTGCCAATCTTTCGTGTGAATGGATTTACCATCATCAGTGGCCCAGGCGCGATACTCCGGTGGTACACCGCGTTCAAAAATTGCCAGCTCGACCGTGAAACCTCCATCTGTAAGCAGACGGCCATTGTGAGAGCCCTTTTTAATTTCTACAGTGTGCTCTGCTTCCTCTTCCCCTGAGGCGAGAGTCGCTACACCAATAAGAGCGGTGAATAAAAGTAAAAGACTAATAAAAATATTTTTTGCGAGAATGTGTTTCAGGATATTTTTTTTCATGATGATAAATCTCATGGCAACTTTCTGGATTCAGAAGGGGAGATGGATTCGCTTGCAGCAGCAGAGCCTGTAAGGCGTTCTATTTCATTGTGAATAAGATGAGCGCGTGTCGCTGATTCAATAATCGCAACACGTGTGTCCAGCAATTCATGTTGCGCCAGGTTGAGTTCCAGGTAGGTGTAACGCCCTTGATTAAATGCGCGAGAGGTCGCGAGTTGCGTTTGCACTACCGTTGGAAGAACATTCGTCTGCAATTCATGTAATTCAAACACGGCGTTTTCATAGGCATCGTATAAATTGCTTAGTTGTGCATGGAGTTTTATACGTGTGGCTGTGAGGGTTTGTTCTGCTTGTGCCTGGTTTGCATTCGCAGTGGCAATCGCACCTGAGGCTCGTGAAGCTGAACCCAGCGGGACGCTTAGGCCCAACACCAAGGCAGAATCATCACTGGCTTGCAGTCTGCGAACACCTGCGCTCCATTCCAGATTGGTTTTTCGTTCTGCCTGCACTTGGCGTAATTCTGCTGCACGCAAAAATATTTCGTCCCCCAGTACGGCAAGGTCGGGATTCGCATCCAATTTTTTAATAAGCTGATCGCGCGGAGCCAGAGGTGGAAGGTCAAATAAATGTGCAGTCACCGCTGTAAAATCAGGTGCGGTTTCTGCCCAGAATGCGCTGAGTTTCAAACGCTCACCGCTAAATTCCTGTTGTGCTTTTTTGACCGACAAATCTGCTTTTGCCAGCGCTGCTTTTGCACGCAATAGCTCAACTTCAGATGTGCGACCCGCTTGCCGGTTTTCATTTAATGCATTGAAATTTTCCTGCGCCAATAGCTGCGTTTGCTGTAAGAGCTTTAGCTTTTCCTGCGTTGCGGCAAGCACAATAAATTGCTGTGTCAGCTGCGTGAGAACATCCAGCGTGAGTAAACGTTGGCTGGATTCAAGTTGTTGCTGACGTGCGGTCACCAGCCCGATTCTGGCATCGCGCTGTTCATTTAATTCAATAACCGAGGATAGGGAAAGCGTTAACTCAGCGGAATCAGTACCTGTAAAATCTCCGCTTCCGGCGATATTTTCAATATGAGCCGAGGCGCGCATTTGCGGCTTCAATGCAGCAGTTTGCTGTTCTCCTTGCAGCGCTTTAACCCGAAACTCATAACCCATAAGTTGGGGGTTGCGTTGCAGGCCATAGCGGATTGCATCTTCAAGTGTGAGGTATTTTTCTGCTTGTGTTTGAATTTGCGCTTGGGCGTCGAGCGTGCAAAACACAATAGCGACAAGTGCTATTGCTTTGTGAAATCTTTTCATAGAAATACTCCAGCATTCCTCAGGTCTTATAAACCGTGAGGAATTTGCGATTCAAATTAAATTAAAAATTGATATCAGACTGGAACGGCAGGTGGCGCACGCAATGGAGGGCGCAGGCCAATTAAATGAGAGGAAAAAACGCGTGAATAAAATGAAGTAAAAGTGACACATTCTTTCAATAGCACAATCAACAGCAATACTGTTGCTATTAAAAAAGGTAAATCGATTTTGACGAGTTTGATAATAAGCAGTTGGTTTAAGTCGAAATTTGCATCCACATGCTTTTCATTTGCATCGTGCTCGGGATGATCACCAATTAATTCCATATGAACAGTGACGGGAGGTTCTTGTCCGTCAAAACATATGTGTCTATGAGCGCCGCTCCAGCTGGTGATGAGCCAGATAGCTAGCGCCATGAAGACGATGGTTTTATGGTTCAAAATATTTTGCACGCGAATGCCCGGGAAAAAATAACCCATGTAGGGTAGAACACTACATGGGTTAGTCTCAAGCAAAAAAATTAGAAATGATTAATTAGTTGCTAGCAGGCGATCATATTTGCGGCTGAGCATATCGTAAAAAGCTTCGCGAACCTGGTTCACGCCCATCTTTAAGGTAGTAATTTGTTCGTGACTAATATCTTTGCGGCACACATAAACCTGTTTGCGAAATACGGCAATTTTGGCGCCATATAAACGTAAACTACGTTCCAGGTTTTTTTCACCAAGCATTAGCAATTTGGCTTCTGCGTCTGCCAGCTTGCGAAACTCATTTACGAGCTCAGTATTCACTATGTC
>CBHTVU010000373.1:0-3029 GCA_966096785.1 uncultured Gammaproteobacteria bacterium
CACACCAGCCTCGACTAAATTCAAGCTGCCACCACCTGCGAGGCTCGCCACCCGATAAGTAACGTTATCGGTACCTGTAGTCGGGACATTTACGCTTGCATTGGTGTAGACCATCCAATCGCCGGTATTAATGTTACCTGCGTCCTGACCCCCACCTACATCAGAGGTGGCTTCATTGTAGACACCACTCATCGCAGAATAATTCTCCGCCTGAATAGTGGTCGATAGATACCCCGTAGTGCTGGTGCTCGATGACGATGAACTGCTGGAGGCGGTACCCTCAATTCTGAACCAGTTAACATTGAAGCCGCCTGCGATGGCCTTGATTCCGAAATTGTGTGTTCCGGCCGAAAGCTTCACAGTAGTAGTGACATCTACCCAGTTTTGCCAGCCTCCGGTTACAGGTACAGATACGGTACCCAATACTTCACCCGTAGCCGCCTCGGTCAAACTGAAGCTGCCGCCAGCACTTAAACTCGCCACGCGATAAGTAACTTTGTAAGTCCCGGTGATGGGTACAGTCACATTGGTATTGGTATAGGTCATCCAATCTCCGGTGTTGATGTTGCCGGTGTCCTGACCACCGCCTACATCCAATGTATCTTCGTTATAAACCCCACTCATCGCCGAATAATTTTCAGCCTGAATAGTAATCGGTGACAGTGTTGTAGGAGTTGTTGACGCCATTGTTGGTGGCGCGGAGGAAGAAGACGATGAAGTAGATGAGCTTGAAGATGATGACGTAGAGCCAGCCGCTTCAATTTTAAACCAGTTGAGGTTAACGCTACCGGAAACCCCTTTTATGCTGAAATAATGTGCGCCAGACTTTAAGCTAACTGTTCGCTGTACCGTAACCCAAGTCTGTGCACTACCTGTTTTTGGCACTGTTATAGTGTCAATTTTTGTGGTGCTCGTGCCCTCATTATTGAAAGTAATACTACCTCCATCCACACTCGCGACCCGGTAAGAAATAATATAGGTACCTGTTGCAGGAAGATCGACATTGATGTCCGTGAATTTAATGAAATCACCCGCATCAATACTTTTTACGTTTGATCCACCACCGGTATCATAGGTAGTTTCAAGCGCTACTCCAGACATGCTTGAGTATTCTTCCGCTTCTACTACAGCAGGAACTGCTGAAATAATTTTTGCAGCAGCAGCGGCGGCACCTGTACTTAAACTCATAAAAGGCGCGCACAAAGCCATCGCAATTGTCATTTTGCGCAGCTTCATTTGCCAATTTAAACCGCGCTGCAATTGCAAGCGATCTATATAGCCAAGCGCAATTAATACTTCACCTAAAGACGTTGCTTGCAGTACCGCGGGATCTTGTAGATCAGCACCTTTTCTGCGGCTAGCTTGCTCCTTAATTGCATGTGCCAATTGTTCGGATGAAATTAAACCCTTATTGAGTAACACTTCACCCAAGCGCGTTGGTTCATTTTTTTTAAACATACTGCCTCCATTAGCTACCAAAAAGATCAACGCGTCTTAAAGTGCGTTGGTAATAAATTTTCTGAGTCTTGATAGTGTAGGAGAAATATTTTGTGAGAAGCGATGAGAAGTGTAACGACCTAGCAATATTTTGGAATTGCAAAAAATGGCTTTAGATTGAATTAATGTAGAACTTTTTCTGAAGTAGATATTTGGTGATTAGAAGAATCCAAGTGAATCTAAAAAAATATTTTTAGATGGATTAGTGTATAAAAATTGGAAGTATTTCAAATAATTTGGAAGAAGTTAGTTTTTAATTTCGCTTAAATATAGGTTGCCACTACAGGAGGAAGAATTTCAGATTTTTGAACTTGTTCCGTAAATTGTTTACTATGCTGCCAACAATAAACATTTGACAGAGAAATTTCCCCATGCGCAAAGTAGTTTATCCCGGTACTTTTGATCCTATAACCAATGGCCATATAGACCTGGTCGAACGCGCCTGTCGTTTATTTGATCGTGTTGTTGTAGCAATAGCCGCCAGTAATCGGAAGAATCCGCTATTTACACTGGAAGAGCGTGTCGAATTAGCACAAAAAACACTCGCTCATTTACCCAACGTGGAAGTATGTGGTTTCGATATTTTGTTAGTTGACTTCGTACACCAACAGCAAGCACAAGCAGTACTACGTGGTTTACGTGCAGTGTCAGATTTTGAATATGAATTTCAATTAGCGAATATGAATCGTGCTTTGGCGCCAACAATGGAAAGCATTTTTCTCACTCCTGCAGAACATCTTTCTTATATTTCTTCATCAATTGTCCGCGAAATTGCATTTTTGGGTGGTGACGTTAGCAAGTTTGTTGCTGGGCCCGTGGAAAATGCTTTGAGGAAAAAATTCATTCGCTAAAAGGTAAAAGGGCATGCATAAACCCGTTATTGTGATTACCGGAGGTAGTAGTGGCATTGGAGCTGCTACTGCATTGCTCGCTGCACAAAGGGGTTATGACATTTGTTTCAGCTATCATTCCAAAGAATCTAACGCTCAGGATGTTGCTACAAAAATACGTGAATTTGGAGCGGATGTTATTTTTGTTCAAGCTGATGTCAGTAAAGAATCCGATATTCTTAATTTATTTGCGCAAGTGGATTCAAATTTTGGGCGATTGGACGCACTCGTAAATAACGCAGGTATTTTGCATAAAAAATTATTCGACGACATTAAAGTTAATGAATTGGAGAAAATATTTGCAGTGAATGTTATTGGAAGTTTTATCTGTGCACGTGAAGCGGTAAAACGTATGTCGAAATCTAATGGTGGCAAAGGTGGCGGCATAGTCAACATCTCATCCATTGCTGCGCGCGTGGGCTCACCCTTTGAATACATAGATTACGCTGCCACCAAAGGCGCAATAGATACATTTACGATGGGCCTTGCAAAAGAAGTAGTAGATGAAGGCATTCGAGTAAATGCTGTGCGGCCCGGTATTATTGCAACACTTATTCACGCCAAAGGTGGCGAGCCCGGTAGAATAGAGCGATTGTCATCTGTTATTCCTATGAAACGCGCCGGCACTGCTGAAGAAGTTGC
>CBHTVU010000374.1:0-3023 GCA_966096785.1 uncultured Gammaproteobacteria bacterium
AAACTTCTCAACAAAGAATATGGCATGCAGCGCTTTCGGGTTATCGCGAATATGACGCGTAATGCGCAAGAGGGCACCAGCATGTTCAATAAACTCAATACAGTTTGCGAACGCTTTTTAGATGTAACCCTTCAATTCGTTGGTCAGGTTCCATTCGATGAGGAGGTTCGCAACGCCGTGCGCAAACAAAAAGCGCTACTGGAGTTTGCTCCCACGTCAAAAGCCGCTGTGGCTATACGCGGGCTTGCTCAAGCGGTGGATAAATGGCCCTTACCCAGTGGCCCAAGTGGTCGTTTGGAATTTTTTGTAGAGCGTTTACTTCGTGCGGCTAATGACCGTTACTGAGTATGACTTATGGCCGCAGTCGATAGGTTAGCCATGTACGATAAAAAGGAGCAGAACCTTGCCAATTCGCGCATCGAAGAATTTGCGCCGCTGGTCAAGCGTATCGCCTTCCACATGATGATGAGAATGCCTGCCAGCGTGCAGGTAGACGATCTTATCCAGGCCGGCATGATTGGTTTAATCGAGGCCGCGCAAAAATACGACTCTTCTAAAGGCGCCAGTTTTGAAACCTACGCGGGTATTCGCATTCGCGGTTCCATCGTGGATGAAATGCGTCGAGGTGATTGGGCTCCGCGTTCAGTTCACCGCAATTCCCGTCGTATCGCCAAAGCAATTAAAGCGGTAGAAGCTCGCACCGGTCGCGATGCACGCGACGCTGAAATTGCAGAAGAACTTGAAGTAGATTTGGATGAATATTTTTCGATGTTGCAAGACTCGAATTCCAGTCGCCTCTACAGCTACGAAGAAACTTTTGGCGAAGAAGACAGCAATATAGACGCAAGTGAAACCAGCAGTGCATTTGCCAGCCCCTTTGAAGGCATTCAACGCGAAGGTATTAAAAAAGCCCTCGCTGAAGCCATCACGCAATTACCGGAACGCGAACGCATGGTGCTCGCGCTTTATTACAATGAAGAACTCAACTTGAAAGAAATTGGTTTGGTATTGGGGGTGAGTGAATCTCGCGTCAGCCAAATTCATAGCCAGGCAGCCGCGCGTTTGAAATCGCGGTTGAGTGGTTGGCAGAGGTAAGAGCAAAACTTAAAAGCACCCCTCCCAGCCTCCCCCTTCGCAGGGGGAGGAGCAAAAGTGCCACTAGCTAATCTGTGGCACCTACGACTCCCTCCCCTGACAAGGGGAGGGCCGGGGTGGGGTGCTTTTGCCTTTAATTGAAAATCGCGGTGGGGTCAAAAGTATTTGAAAACACAAATACGAATAGCATTTAAACAATCAAAATCAACAAATTGCCACAAGTAATTAAAAAACTTTTTTAACGTCAAAAAACTGGCCAGATTGTTAACACTGGCTAGACTAACAGTAAATGAAATACCTGCAGGTGTGACGGAGGTTCCTTTGGATAAGAACATGAAAATCTTGATTGTCGATGACTTCTCGACAATGCGGCGGATCATTAAAAATCTGCTGAGAGATCTGGGGTTTTCTAATACCCATGAAGCAGATGACGGAATCACAGCTCTGCCTATGCTTAAAGCGGGTGATTTCCAGTTTTTGGTGACAGATTGGAATATGCCAGGCATGACTGGAATTGATTTATTACGTGCGGTGCGTGCTGATGAGAAGCTTGCGACTCTTCCAGTGCTTATGGTGACAGCAGAGGCAAAGCGGGATCAAATTATTGAAGCGGCGCAAGCAGGCGTAAATGGCTACGTTGTAAAACCATTTACAGCACAAGCATTGAAAGAAAAAATTGAAAAAATATTTGAGCGTGTCGGTTAAAAAATGTTTGCCTCCCTCCAACAATAAGGCACACCCATGGCATCTGAAAACCTGGTTGATCCCAATAACGATTTCATCGCAGAAATAAAGGAATGCGCCAAGCTGTTGACTGAAAAGTTACAGGGCAATCAATTTGATGAAGCTGCAGTGCTTATTCAAAGTATTACCGAATCACGTGATCGTCATATTTTTCAAACTGTAGGTAAATTAACGCGCGGTTTGCACAATGCCATTGTCAATTTTAATGTCGATGCAGACCTCAGCAAACAGCCGCCAAAAATTGAAGGTTCAGATATTCACGATGCATCCAATCGTTTGAATTACGTTATTGAACTCACGCAAAAAGCCGCTGAAAAAACCATGGATATGGTGGATGAGGCGGCACCTATTGCCGCCAATTTAGGTCAGGAAGCCAGTTTACTTCGCAACGATTGGGCGAGATTAAAACGCCGCGAAATGTCTGCTGAGGAATTTCGTGAATTGTATGAGCGTATGGATGGATTTTTAGGGCAAATGGAAATTGGCACTACCGCATTAAACAAGAGCTTGCAAGATATTGTACTGGAGCAAGGCTTCCAGGATTTAACCGGACAAGTATTGAAGCGTGTTATAGGGTTGATAAAAGACGTTGAAAAAGAATTAGTCGAATTAGTTCGCATGGCCGGTCAAGTTGAAGAAATAACTGGCATGGGAAATCCAAAAGAAAATGAACATGATATTGAAGAGTTAATAGAGAAGCGCAAACACGAGGCAGAAGGTCCGCAAATCAATAAAGAGCGTGAGAATGTAATGTCCGGGCAAGATGATGTTGATGATCTTCTATCAAGTCTCGGTTTTTAGGTCTCATGTTTTTGTGGGGAATGAGTGAATGAGTTTTGGTGATGACGAGGACATTCTTCAGGATTTTTTAGTTGAGGCCGGCGAAATATTAGAGCGCTTGTCACAACAATTAGTAGATCTTGAACAACGTCCGGATGATAAAAATTTATTGAATGCTATCTTTCGCGGCTTCCACACCGTGAAAGGCGGAGCAGGTTTTTTATCGCTTACGCCTATGGTGGAATGCTGCCATCTCACTGAAAATTTGTATGATATTTTGCGCAACGGAAAACGTACTGTCACGTCGGAATTAATGGATGTCGTTTTACAAGCGCTCGATAGTGTTAAAGACCAATTTGATATTGTGACAGCGCGCGGTGAATTGCCGTCAGTCGACCCATCGT
>CBHTVU010000375.1:0-2983 GCA_966096785.1 uncultured Gammaproteobacteria bacterium
AATTCAGTCCTTTCCTTAACCCCAAAATAATGTCCAACTTTTGGGGTGCAGTTCAAGATGTGCTGGCTTTTTTATTACAAAGGTAAGACTGATTTTTACCCACCTATACTAATCTATTAATCTTTTTTGCATGCAACTTGAAGTAATGTGCGCACCCGTACAGATCCGTTGCCCCTGATATTCTATGTTTCCGTTGAACATTTATGGGAGAAGAGAAATGGCACTAACAGTAACTGATCCAATCAAAATCATTTTTGCAATTATCTTCCCTCCTTTGGGAGTTCTACTGGAAGTGGGATTAACCAAACATTTTTGGATAAATATCTTATTAACACTACTTGGATTTATTCCGGGAATAATCCATGCGTTATACATAATTTTAAAGCGCTAGTGATATCTAACGATATGAAGTCAGTTGTAATCGGTGCGTTGCGTTGGCTTAGATCGAGCTTCTGAAATATTGATACCACACCCTCTAGACTTCACTGTACATTCAAGCGGTTGGGTGATAGGTCTTAGTAAATAAAATAAATATTTATGCGCCAGGTCGTCACTGTTGAAATATTTTTTTAAAATACCTTTAAAAACTTTGCTCATTGATGGCTTGTCGTCAAATGTTAGTTTTAACGGGGATTGATTGACTCAAAAGGCCTGAGTTTATAGATATTACAGCGATGTTTGTTAGGGTAGGTATTTTTTAATACGAGACCTTTTGATTCAAAAAGTTAATAAAATTCATATTTACCTCTGGCTAAAAAGTTAAGATAGTTTCAGTGGCATAATAAAAAAGATTTTAGTCGCTAAAATCAACGCAGGGATAAAGTCAATAAAAAAATATCACATATATTTAACGCATCAATGGAAAAATGTTTATTATTGCGCACGTAAGCGTACTACCGTAGGCTTACGTTAATAATTAACTTACTTAAGGATATTAAGATGGCAAAAATAAAATTTTTACCTATATTATTTATGACTGTTCTATCCGCAATTTGGAGTGCGTTTGCTTACTCTGAACAAACTTGCGAAAAAGTTTTTGCGGGTAATATAACTACTTATTCGGGTTATGCTTCTTGTACGGCATACACCTATTGCGGTAGCTACAGCACATCTAGTTATTTCTCAGGCTCTTTTGACCCATATCCTACAATGTGGGTTAGCACTTGGTGTAATGGTGGATACACGACCTGTAGGTCGATGTTCCCGTTGACGTTTACAACAACAACACCTGTCTATAAAACTGTCTGCACCACCATTCCTCCTCGCCAACCTGTAAATGTTATTTTCTCAGGAACCTGCTCTGGTAGCTCGTGCGAAGGACCAAGCAGAAACTGCTCCAGCCAAGGCGGATCAATATATTTAATTGGTGATAATTATTATTGCGAGCGTAGTCCGTCATATTCCAGTTCATCGGTGAGTTCTGCGACCGTCTCATCAATAATATCATCCAGCTCCAGTAGTACACGTGCTGGTTCTGGAGCTGTGCTGTTTTCAGGCTATTGCTACAGCGGTTCGGAGTGTGAAGGGCCTAGCCGGAACTGTTCGAGTCAAGGTGGACGATTTACCTTGTCAGGCTATCAATACACCTGTACTGCATTATAAAAAGTCATACTAAATTACGTTGTATTCATCTAATAAAGCGAACTTTATAAAAGCCGTGTATCAAAGAAGAATAGTTTTATTATTCGCATCACGGCCGTTATAACTTAATTAAATACAATGCAATAATTGTTACTAGTCACGGTGGGTGTGTGACTAGTAACATTTTATTTGAGCAATTAACTCATGCAAGCAATTCATTACCGAATTATAGTGGCTACTTTATTAATACTTTTGACGTGTGTTTATTTTTACAAATCCAGTCACGTCATCAATTCCCATACCGAAAACTATAGCGCAACATCTACGCAGACCAAAAATGTTGTTGAGAATTCATTGACCGATCCGTCGGATATAAAAGTTGATACACGTGAAGTGTTCGCAAATGAACATTTAGCGGTCGGTCCTAATGACACTAGCAAGTCTAAAAATCCTACTGCTATCTCAAATCAAAAAAATCCACCCGATGCAAGTTTTTTTGTAAAAAGTGATTATGCGGGTTATGACGATAATACTCTGTTGAATTTAATATCAATGGAGGACACCATCGCCATGCAAATTATGGCTACGCGCCTTTATGCCAGAGGTGGTTCTGATAATCTTACGCAAGCTGAAGATTTGTTGGAGCGGTCGATAATTAAAGGCGACAGTTATTATCCGCTTGCACTTCTTGCTGAGCAAAAAGCTATTTTGATTTTGGGCGCGATTAAGCAAGGGTTAGTATTGGATGAGCCTAGCAAACGGGCTTCATTAACGGATGCATTTGCATATTACGAGCTAGCTGCCGCAAGGGGGGATGACACATTAAAGAGATCCATGACTCAGCTTTATGCAGAACAGTACGAACTAAGTCCAACACCGGAGGAATGGCAAGAGATTCATCAAAAATCAATTACGCTTCAACAACACCTTGACTCAAAGCAAAAATCCTTAGGATTATAATATTTGATATGCCGTTGAAGTGGTTAAATGAGATTACTTCAGAAGAAATGCTCGACCGGAAATTTCATCCGAAGGGTTGACAGGGGGGAGCAGGGATATTATCTACATTTGAACTGCTGCAGTTCAATGAATTTTTTTAGGGATAAGCTCAAAATATATTTATTTATTTTTTTCACGCCTAGTCAATTCTTTTTGCGCTGGGTTCAATTTCTTCACCGAGTAGGCCAAACACAATTTCACCATCCGGAACGTAAGTGCTCATTATTACTCCAGTAGTTGAAACTTTCGAGTTCACAAGACGTAATGCGCTTGGCTTTGCACCATTTTCAAATATTCTTTTTCCGCTACCTACAATCACTGGGTAGGTTCAGACATGATATTCATCAATAAGTGAGGCGATTTGTAATGTTTCAATCAAATTGCTGCTGCCGATAATTTGCAG
>CBHTVU010000376.1:0-2913 GCA_966096785.1 uncultured Gammaproteobacteria bacterium
CTCTATTTCCAAAGATATCTATATTTTTTAAGTTTTCGTTAGTATCAATGACTTGCTTAATTAAAATTAGAAGCTCCGCCTTAAATTTAGGTATTTCAAGAATAGGGCTTTTTAAACCTAAGTATATGCATTTATCGTCAGGAATAAGATCTCCAACTTCATCATCAACAAATTTACTCATACTTGCTACGGAAGCATCTATATCCATTCTTGATGTGATACGACTTTTTTTCTTGATTTTTTCAACTAGCATTGAAACTTCAATGGCTATCCTTTTCCCTTCTTTTATAAAATATGCATCTGGTGGGTCATCGCCTTTTTCGTAATCTCCACCGTAAGCATATATAAGTGCCTCTAATGCGTGTATTTCTTCCTTTCTCATTATTCCTCCCAAGTAAACAAACTCAATCATGTAATAATCATGTGATTAAAGACCATAGCCAAATCCAACGCTAATCTCCATTACATCGACTTACCCAAAATCCCCCAAAAATACAAAATCACAAAATAGGCACGGCTCTTGCGATGGGTGGTTTATAAATCACTTTAGCGTCAAGAATCCGTAACTATGGCAATTCCAACCTTTAGTCAGTTAAACAATGTCGGTGGCAGGTCTGCGCTGGAATCTTTCCGGGGAATAGGGAAGGGGGCGTTTGGTATTCCGATCATGTTGATGATCCTGCTGGCGATGCTGGTTTTACCCATTCCGCCGTTTATGCTGGATGCATTTTTCTCGTTCAATATCGCTCTTGCGTTAGTGGTCTTGCTGGTGAGCGTGTATGCACAACGCCCTTTGGATTTTGCGGCTTTCCCGACGGTTTTGCTGGTTGCAACCTTGTTGCGCCTGGGGTTGAACGTGGCGTCTACCCGTGTGATTTTGATTAATGGCCATGAAGGTGGTCATGCTGCAGGTAAGGTGATTGAGTCGTTTGGTGAGGTGGTGATTGGTGGTAATTACACGGTTGGTATCGTTGTTTTTATCATCCTGATGATCATTAACTTCGTGGTAGTCACCAAAGGTGCGGGCCGTATTTCTGAGGTGAGCGCGCGTTTTACCCTGGATGCAATGCCCGGTAAACAAATGGCGATTGACGCGGATTTGAACGCGGGTTTGATTGATCAGGATCAGGCGCGTCACCGTCGTCAAGAAGTCGCCGCTGAGGCGGATTTCTACGGCGCAATGGATGGTGCGAGTAAGTTCGTTAAGGGCGATGCTATTGCGGGTATCATGATCATGTTAATCAACATCTTCGGCGGCTTGGCGGTGGGTGTTTTGCAGCATGGGTTGCCGTTTATGGATGCGATCCAAAAATATACCTTACTAACTATTGGTGATGGTCTGGTGGCGCAGATTCCCGGTCTGTTGCTTTCGGTTGCTTCTGCGATTCTCGTAACTCGCGTAAATACCGCGCAGGACATGAGTAAGCAAGTGGCCAACCAGTTGTTTGCTTCACCTAAAGCCTTGGGTGTTTCATCCTGCATCTTGATCATTATGGGTTTGATTCCCGGCATGCCACACATTGCGTTTTTGTCCCTGGGTTTGGTGTGTGCTGCTGTTGCTTACTACATCTACTGGAAAAAAGAACAACCTGCCGCTGTGGACGAAGGTTCATTTATTCCCTCTGGTAGCCGCTTGGCGAACGAACTTAACAATGCTAATTCCCCAAATACCGCCACCCTTGCGCCACAACGTATGCCACCGGCTCTGCCACCAGGTAGTGGCCAATCTGCGGCGGCTGAAGGACCGGAGTTGGGGTGGGACGATGTTCAGCCGGTTGATGTAATCGGTCTTGAAGTGGGCTATCGCCTCATTCCTATGGTGGATAAAAATCAGGGTGGTGAACTGCTTGGCCGCATTAAAGGTGTTCGCAAAAAGCTCTCGCAAGAAATGGGCTTTTTGATTCCATCTGTTCACATTCGCGACAACCTGGATCTAATGCCTACGGGCTATCGCATCAGTTTGATGGGTGTGACTGTGGCTGAAGCTGAGGTCTATCCAGATCGTGAGTTGGCGATTAACCCGGGTCAGGTTTTTGGTAATTTGGACGGCGTGAGAACCAAAGATCCTGCGTTTGGTTTGGATGCTATCTGGATCAGCTCCAGCCAAAAAGAACAGGCGCAAACCCTGGGTTACACAGTGGTTGACCCAAGCACAGTAGTGGCGACCCACCTCAACCAAATTCTGCAAAACCATACCCACGAGTTGATCGGCCATGAGGACGTGCAAAAGCTCTTGGACATGCTGGCCAAAACCTCGCCGAAACTGGTGGAGGAATTGGTGCCTGGCACCATCAGCCTAAACATCTTTCTGAAGGTTCTTCAAAGTTTGCTGCATGAGCGCGTGCCGATTCGCGATATTCGTTCCATTGCTGAAGCTTTGGCGGGTGCCAACGGCAGGAGTCAAGATCCAGTCGCTTTAACGGCTATGGCAAGGGTGGCGTTACGTCGCCAAATCGTTCAAAACATCATTGGAAACGAGCAAAACCTGCCTGTAGTCACGCTTGACCCGGGTTTGGAACAGTTGTTGCTAAGTACCGTACAGCAAGCACAAAAAGCTGGCGCTGATGACGGTGCCTTTATAGAGCCAGGCTTGGCGGATCGCTTGCAAGAGTCGCTCGTAAGCGCGGCTCAAAAGCAAGAGATGGCGGGGAAACCCTTGGTGTTACTGGTGGCAGCGCCACTGCGGATGATGATGTCGCGCTTCGTGCGTCATAGCCTCCCGGACATGCGCGTACTGGCTTACACCGAAATACCGGACAACAAACAAATTACGATTGATGCGAATGTAGGGGCTGATAGATAACCCCAATGTCACACCAGAATTAAATTGCCGAAAGGCAGGAGCTGAATATGCAAGTTAAACGTTTCGTAGCTGCTGATATGCGCCGTGCGTTGGAAATGGTTCGCCAGGAG
>CBHTVU010000377.1:0-2898 GCA_966096785.1 uncultured Gammaproteobacteria bacterium
CACCACCGTATAAGGTCATGGATGCATTTCCGGAATCTTTCCAGAACGAGTAATAAAATCCATTGTTAGTACCAGTGGAGTTGGAGCTTAGCGTCTGCGCATTTACAGCGGTAGCGCACAAGGCTGCAAGACCAACTGCAGCGAGGCTGCCGGTTATTTTTTTTAGGCTAGATAATTTCATTAGTGATTACCTCCAAAAAAATCAACCGGGGTAAATTGCACGATAATTTTTTTCATTATTGATCTCCGAATAGCCGCTAACCAATTTTGTCGTTGGGGAAGGGCATGTAGAAGGCATCCTGCTCATTGCGAACAGGCGTTTTTCGAGAGCGTTGCAGCTTTACTGTTATTTTAAAAAAACGGCTTCGCGATCTCGAGCTCGCTTTTTTATAGGTACTGCACCATATTGTCAATTGAACTAGATGCTTATTGTCAATAAAACTATAATAATGTGCGCATATAGCGATATATTGCATGAACGTGTTATTTGGCGATTGTTTTTTTCAGCAAATTACGTTAGTACTCTTGTATGTAAGTTATCAAATAAAAAAATAAATAATGTTTTGTAATCGTGTATCAAAATTTTTTTATTAATAAATGTCTTTGTTAAATTCACTTTTCTTTAATTTTTCCGCGAAATATGGATAACAGTTGTTTCTACATCATATTTGTAGGACTAATTGATGCTAATAAAATTTTTAATAATATATTACAAATCCACGGTATAGATTTTGTTTTGCAAATTTGCAGTCCTGAGCCCTGATAGATAATAGATTCCAGGCAGATATCTTATCGTTATTTTGAGGTGGAGTTTTTTGTGTATAGGTTTGAAAATTATTCAATTTCTTTTCTGTTTCCAATTTAATATTGATGAATCAATATTAAATTTTCTCAACATCCAGTTTTTCATCGAAGATACTTTCAATCATCGAATTTCGGAAGTATTAAAGACGAAGTTAAAATTTTATTCGTAAGCTTTATTCTTATGTCCAATAAAGGCAAATGATGTTAATTCTAACTCGACGCACTGGTAAGATAATGATAGGTGATACAGTTGCAATTACAGTGCTGGGCTTAGAGGGTGCTACGCCACACTCGAAATTTCGCTTACAGCTAATGTGTTTTTAAGCGACAAAGTCTAAGTAAGGCTAGTAATTCGGCTAGGGCCTAGTGTTTTCGGGAAGGAGTAAATGCGTGAGCAAAATAGTGATTACAGGGTAGGGGATTTGTATCTTAAACCATTAATCGATTTTCTCTTCATATTTATAAAATTTTCCTGTACTTATTGTTGGAAATAAGGTATCTGTGGCTATGGATTAACTGTAGCGTTTTCTTCTTAAAAGTATGTGCCTAGATGCAAGGAGCTAATATGACCAAACTTGAAATTCTTAATACTATTCACGGTGCCATCACCGAAGTTTCCCCATCAGCCGCAGAAGTACTTTCACTGAAGGGGGATAAAATAAATGATTCCTTTTTTGTTGACCTGGGTATTAATTCAATAAATTATGCCGAAATTGCTTATATAACTATGAGCAAATTAAATTTGGTTCAACCTATAGATATCTTCACTTGTACCAATCGAATCTCTGATATCGCCAATATTTTGTATGATCTTATAAGCCAGGAAATAAATTTCATAAAGGAAGCATGAGTTCTAGCTTTATGAAAAATAACTTTCGATAAAGCATGACTGATCTGAGCGCCTAGTCAGCAGCCTGCTGGCAAGCGAGTTAGTAACTTGGTGCTCGGCAGAAATTTTATAGCTAGTATGATGAAGTTTTTCGCATCAAGGATGAAATTACCCGGCAAGGACGCCGGGACTGAATGCTGTATCTTTATTTAATATTATTAATTCCGTATTTATTTATTGTGTTCTTTTTGGGGCGGAGCAGACTGAGTTTGGCGTGATAAGTCGTTATTTTTGGAGTCAGGTTGCTTTCCTGTTGTGGCTGACTTTTCTCTTTTTTCTAACTTATCCTTCGACAAAGTTATCGCAGAATTTTTTGTAAGTATGTAAACATTATGCTCATCTTGATAAATTACTTTTCCAATTAATGGTCCGCTACCTGCGACTTCCAGTCTCGAACATTCATGAGCTTCTTCAAGTTTAAATGTCGCTTCATCACCGTCGCAGCGAAAGTTTTCCAATTGTGATTTACCCATGCCCATTCCCAATACTGCAGGAGGTAGTAGAAGCAGGCCACCAATCGCCATAATTAATAAGATGATCGGCATAATCATAAAATTTCCAACAAATACTGCTACAGCTAGACCAAAGGATTTAAGTCCGATTACTGTCGTATCTTTCCATTCATTTTTATTTGCACTGTCAATTTTTTTCTTTTTTCGTTTAATGAAAAGTACGAAAAAGAAAGTTACGATTGAGCAGACAATGCTAAGGCAAAGTATAAATAACCAATTTTCGAAGAAGTGTTTTAACAACAGCTCGCTAGCGTGCGGGAGAGATTTGCTGGTTAAGAAAATGAAAGCGTCAAAGGCATGAAAGTATACATCTCCGGGTGCAGTTGGCATCTGAGGTGATTCAAAGCCTAACGTGTCCAACTCAAATCTAAAAGCAGTGTAGCCAAAAAAGTAACAGTAAGCAGGTATCGCAACGGACCAAAAGCCTGGAAAGAACGATGATTTCTTTTCTTTTGTCGGCTGTTTTTCATCGATTTTTGCTGCAAGGTTTTTCTCAATATTTTTATCACTAATCGTGCTTTTACTCATTCTTATCTCCTTGGTAATGGGGGGCGATATAATTTCATTTTGCGGAACAATCATCTGTAGGAGATTGTCAGCACGGGGTGTAGGAAAACGTTGTATTTTCCTTAGTTTCTGTCGATATAAACTCATCAGAATGACTACGCCATTAACATTATTGAATTGGGTGCG
>CBHTVU010000378.1:0-2857 GCA_966096785.1 uncultured Gammaproteobacteria bacterium
CAGTATCAAAGATTGATGCTGTGGGTACATTCGGAAAAACCGATCTTATCTCGTTTATAGCGGCTTGAATGTCGGAACGAGATATACCTATACGAGTAGGCTCGTCCGTTACATAAAAGGCTGCAATATAATTAGCTAAACCTGCTATTTCGGTTTTGAGAAAATTCCACCTGGACAGGTAGTCGCCTCTTAAATTTTTCCCGTCAAAAAATAATGAACTAACACCGACCATTACTTTCATATTTTTATTGATCGCACCATGAAACTGTTGCATAAAGCGTTCATTGTCTGGGCTACCATTTAAAAAAGCTAGATTGCTGTGATCAGCTGTTTCTAAAGTAAACTCCTCTGAATTATAGTACCCATAATATCTCACACCTGGTTGCTCTGCGGCATTGACCGAGACTGAGATTGCAGAAATAAAGAATAATAATCCTATTGCAAATTTCATAAACGCTCCCACTTAAATAAATTTCATATCAATTGGCTAAAACTTTCCTAAGCTCAAAAGTACCAATCAAGATAAACGCATTTTTAAAACTCACGGATTAAACGAATTGCGATTTTTAGACGGCATCTTCTGGGAAAATTATCTCCTAAAAGTTGCCGTCAACGCTCAATTAATATTGAACCGAAATTGCAATTGGGGTCGCGCTCATCCCCCAGTTGGCGGCAGGATTAGTTGAAGGGCAGCCAACCCAGGTTTCCAAAAATACTTTTTTTCCTGACGTGGCTGCTGCAAGAATAATGGCAAACTGCTCTTTTCCACCATCACTTGAAGTATGGATAGTAAAAACATTTGTACCACACAAAGTGCCACCGTTAATGACAAATCGATGATCAGAAGTTTGTGCTGTTATTTGAGTGACCGTAGCCCAATCGGTACTTTTTTGATAGTCGGCCTGAACAAAACCAGCAATACAAAAAAAACATAACGCGCTTAAAAATTTTACCTTCATGTAATTCTCCATTTATATTTAAAGAGTATTTCTACGGGGCTGTAGCCGCCAATTTTCAATTTCTAAAATGCATTTTCTAACGAACATTCTCAGTCGTGTTTTTTACCGTCATTAAATTCAAAGAACAATGCAATTAGTTAAAATTGATATGTGTGTTGGTGAAAGCATTGCCGGATACAGAGTGTTGGCTCGCTTAATAACGTCTCGTCCAAAATCTTTATAAAGATTGATGTTCACAGAGTGATTGTAGTTTGGATCTGTAGCCATATCCCTAAGACCGGCATGACCAGAATCAGGGCCATCGGGACTAGATTGCCAAATAAAAGGTATAGCTGCTATCACCATCGGATCTGTCATGGCTATATGATGGTAAACTACTACCTCACTTTCCATACCATCGCGATGATAATCACGATCATGGTTTTGATAAATATAGGCAGCCTGAGGAACCAAAATCATTTTTTGGCGGGAAGCATCGAGTTTGCCGCGAAGACTCTCATAACGTGTCATCGATGAAACTCGAGATACTGCATCAGGATCGCAGGAACTATTTCCATTGTCATAACAATCAAATCCCACCCAATCAAACATATTGATCAACCCACCGATATGGTCAGTATCAAAGATTGATGCTGTGGGTGTATTTGGAAAACCAAACTTAATTTCATTTATTACGGCTTGAATGTCTGATCGAGATGCACCTATCCGAGTGGGCTCGTCTATTACATAGAAAGCTGCAATGTAGTTAGTTAAACCTATTATTTGAGGTTTGAGATAACTCCATCTAACCTGATAATCTCCTCTTAACTTATTCCCGTCAAAAAATAGCGAACTAACACCGACCATTACTTTCATATTTTTATTGATAGCGTCGTGAAATTGCTCGATGAAGTGTATATTAGTTGGACTGGCATTTAAAAAAGCTAAATTGCTGTGGTCAGCTGTTTCAGGTGTAAATTCCTCAGAATTGTAGTATCCATAATATCTCACACCTGGTAGCTCAGCGGCATTGACCGACGCTGGAACTACAAAATTAAAAAATAATAATCCTATGATATATTTCATCCTAACTCCGCGTAAAATTTTAAATTCGTTGATTATTAAATTTTCTAAATATAGAAAATATATCAATCAATATAAACACCATAAATACGAGGACGACCATCTATACAGCCTTCTACTATTATGGTTACAGGCTTGCCGCTCATGTAGGCAGCAAGCAGCGCAGTAACGTGAGTTTTATAACCAGTATTGTCTGATTCGATTGTTACGTATCCATCTTTTACCGGACAATTACTTTCCGCATAACTCGCTCCTTCTATTTGAACTCTAACTTCATCTTTTGCCCAGCCTGTGTAATAGCCAGTGATTTTACCTTTTGAAGACACAGTAACGGAAAATGCGCTATTGGCACTAAATAAAATAACAATAAACATTATCAATTTTTGCATTTCAAGCTCCTTTAAATTTAAATAAATAAGTGTAATTCTCATAAATAATTTACGACAATTAATTGTTGAATATAAATATGATTGTTAATTTGAATAAATGACAGCTTTACACAACATTTGATTGAAATGTGTGGTGGGGATATTTTGGATTTTTATTTAAAAACTAATGAGAAGGGATGATCACGTTGTATTTTTCATTTTGACTTCCTTTTCTGCAACATACTTGTTTGAGAGGGGAATTAAAATATCACATAATTCCTCTCTGTCAAATCAAAAATTTAAACTTTGCGGAATGTATACTACCCAATAATATTAAAATTAATTTTCAACAAAGCCCTTTAGTTCTATTAAAAGCTTCGCTGAAAAATTGACTAAAAATTCAGGTAGTTTTGAAACGAAAATTATTTAACACCTAATTCCGTTAACAAATTATCAGCCTTATCAACG
>CBHTVU010000379.1:0-2835 GCA_966096785.1 uncultured Gammaproteobacteria bacterium
CACCACCGTATAAGGTCATGGATGCATTTCCGGAATCTTTCCAGAACGAGTAATAGAAACCGTTATTGGTTCCCGTGGAGTTCGAGGTTAAGGTTTGTGCGCTAACTGCTGTCACGCATAGAGCTGCAGCGCCTATAAAAGCCTTAACCATGTTTTTGCCTAACATGGGTAATTTCATTTTTATACTCTCCGGAGGATGTACGCCTTTCAACCAATACCGCCAGTAGAGGATTAAGGCGAGATTGAACTTGCTTGTTGCAAGCAAGTATTGATCGAATGCCAGCATGTGCTTTTATATAAAATCTGTCTGACAAAATCGAAGCTACTGATATATCGCGGCCCCAACGCATTGTCAATATTATATTCTAATATGCCTATTATAATTATCAGCAAGAAACCTATATAGCGAACTGGCTTCTGAAATTGGTACTTTGCAATTGTTTTTATTGAGCAAATCAGGTAGCAAAAAAGCCATCACCATTAGTAAAAAAAAGTTTTCTAACAAAAATATTTTTAGTATTCATGTTAATCGACTTGCATCCACTCAAAGTTGATTTGAGCGACCAAAAACCAAAAAGAACTTCTTGCTTATGCTTATGGAGCCTAATTCTGAACAAACGAGATAAAAATCGGAGAAATAAAGTAGCTTTTCTCACTGAAAAATTAGCGCTACAACAAAAATCACACGCCAAATAGCAGCAAAAACCCTATAAAAAACAGGCTGTAAATTTGAGAGCAAGAAGATAAAAAAATGAAAGGCAAGTTAAAAATACTATTGAAAAATTAACAAATATTTTGGAACCGTAGTTATTTTATGCAAGCCACTTTAAGCACCATAATATGAGGTGATTTGAATATTTTCACTAAGCTAAAAAATAAATAAAAATTTATTGGAGAAAAATAACGTTTAATATAAGAAGCTTTAAGCAGTATTTATAATGCATTTGAAAATAAAATAATTTATATTCACACGCTCACAGTGCACCCGAAAATTTTATCACTGCCCTTTTACTACAAATAGAAATAGCATGAATAGATTAGCTGAGTTTCCAATTACAAAAAAATGGCCCGCGCAACACCCGAATTTATTGCAACTTTATTCTTTACCCACACCTAACGGTGTTAAAGTTTCTATAATGCTGGAGGAAACGGGTTTAGCTTACGAACCTCATCTGGTAAGTTTCGATAACAACGACCAATTGTCATCGGAATTTTTATCTTTAAATCCGAACAATAAAATTCCGGCCATCATTGATCCCAACGGGCCCGACGGCAAACCACTTGCACTTTTTGAGTCCGGTGCCATTTTGCTTTACCTGGCGGATAAAACAGAAAAATTTATTCCTGCCGATTTGATTGGCCGCTATCACACGATTCAATGGTTAATGTTTCAGATGGGTGGCATAGGACCTATGTTTGGGCAAGTTGGCTTTTTCAATAAATTTGCAGGCAAACACTATGAAGATAAGCGTCCACTCAACCGTTATGTCGATGAATCCAAACGCCTGCTCGGTGTATTGAACAAACAGCTCGCAAACAACCTATGGATTACCGGAGAAACATACACCATTGCAGATATCGCCACTTTTCCATGGGTGCGTAACATAGTGGGGTTTTATGAAGCAGCCGATCTTGTTGGTATAGAAAACTTTCCGCATGTGACTCGTGCGTTAGATGAGTTTTTAGCACGCCCCGCCGTCCAAAAAGGCCTGATAATTCCGAACGCCAAAAACTAACCATCTTCGCGGTTTTGCCGCAGCAACTTGTCGTAGCTCCCGATTACGGATCCCGGCGCGAAACCGGACTTGAAGAATGGACACACAGAGTGCCCGAGTCCAACAGTTGGTCAAGCTTATCGCCGCCGAACGGATTTATGCCCGGTTCATCATCCAGATGGGTGCTGTAACCCACCCAGCAATCGCGGCCCGCGTTTTTCGCAACGTAGAGCGCATGGTCGGCCGCATCAATAACTTGCTCCCACGTCAGTGCGTCTGGAGCCAGCTGGTAGAAGGGATATGTAGCAAAGCCGATGGAGCAGGTTTTTTTCAACTCTTTGCCACCCCCAATATCAAATGAATAGCTCGCTACCGACAGACGAATCCGTTCAGCCATTTCGGCGGCTTTATCACGAGAAGAGAAACGTGCAACCACCAAAAATTCTTCCCCGCCCCAACGCACCAGGTAATCGGAATCGCGCAAGGTTTCTTTTAAAAGACGGCTAAGCTGCTCCAGCACCCGATCGCCAGCAGCGTGACCATAGGTGTCATTGACCGATTTAAAATGGTCCACATCCAACATGAGGAAGATCAGATCAGCGTCGCGCGGTGGCGGCAACAAAATCGAATCCGTGTGCCTGCCCTGTTTGGAATCGATCCAGTCTTTGTAATCGCGGTTCACCAGGGGCACGTCCACGGCAATGGATTTGCTGAGGAAGCGTCGATTGTGCAAGCCCGTCAATGGATCCGATAAGCTGGCTGCTTCCAGCTTAGTCAAAGCCACTTGCAGCTCTCCCTGGGCCTGGCGCAAGCCTTCATTTTTCGCGTGCAATTCCGCCGTGCGCTCTGCCACTTTTTGGTCGAGATACCGGGTAGCGCTATAGAGCTTCAAATGGGTATCCACGCGGGCGAGCAGTTCTTCCTTCGACACAGGTTTAGTTAAATAATCGTTAGCGCCCACTTCCAGGCCCATGACCAGATCCTGCGTTTGATTGCGAGCCGTTAGGAAAATTATCGGCAGCTCGTAACTGCGGTAGCGTTCACGCAGGCGCCGACAGGTTTCATAGCCAGACATTTTCGGCATCATGATATCGAGCAACACCAGATCCACATCGCCATG
>CBHTVU010000380.1:0-2835 GCA_966096785.1 uncultured Gammaproteobacteria bacterium
TGGAAATACACCGTAAACCACCCCTGAATTCGGACACGCTGAAGTAGTGATATTGGGTGAATCACAAGTACCTTTATTATAAACCCCACTATTTAATGAAATAGAACAAACTGAAGCACCTACAGCTTTAGTGCTAACGGTTTTAGTTGCTACTACCGAACCGTTAATAGTACAGAAATAATTTACGTTTGCACTGGAAGAACTCAACACTCCAACAGAGTTCGTCCATACGCAATTATCCGCAAAAGCAGTTAGAGGAAGTGATAAAAGTAACGCAAAAGATAAAGATAAAGATAAAGATAAAGATATTTTAAATAATTTCATTGTTAACCAATCCCGAGTAATGATTATTTTTAGAAATGACATCCTTAGTGCTCCGTAGGATAAAAAACCAAACGTTATCCTTAGGTTGTAACCGACTACCCCTTAGTCAGCAAAATAATTTAGTGGCATATTGAACATGCACTTTTCGCTTTTAAATAAATTTGAGTTGTTAGTAACAAAACCAATCACATTACAAAAGACTTAAAGAATAGGAAAGTCTACAGAAGTATTTTTTTGAGTTTGTATTATAAAATTTAATTGTGCAATTATTTTCCAATTTCCATTTAAACGTTTGTGTTATTTATACCCACATACAACTGAAAATATTCAGTCTGAAATTCATAAAAATATTTATGTCGCGCCAACAACAATTTATGGCGCATAAATATCAAATAAATTAATGTCACGGTGTATTTCGCGTTTCGTTGACGCAATGTAACTTTCTTACTCAATGATAAGGCACAGCGAGTAATAATTGAGGTCGGAGTATTTATCTATAAAATCTTTAGTAATAATTAATGGCACTTTTGTCAGCGAGTTGAAGTATTTTGGGTTAAACAATACGATATGCAGGAAGAAATTTTTGTAAAGACAAAAAAAATTTAATTTTTATTTTAAGGAGAGGAGAAATGATAAAACGAATTGTATTAGCGCTAACCATCCTTTGCATGCCGTTTTCTGCGCAAGCGACCTTTATATCGCTTGATTGGAAATCATCAGGTGACTCCTTAGTCACATTGGACACCCTTACCAACCTCGAATGGCTAGACGTTACCGAAACAACAGAGCGAAGTTTTACAGAGGTGAAATCAAAATTTGCTGCGGGTGGTGAGTTCAGCGGTTTTAGATATGCGTCTGATAATGAAGTCATTCAGCTGTTAAAAAATTTCGGATTTAGTAATTTTGATGGCTATTATCACGCTGAAGATTTTCAAGCTGGCAGCGATTTTTTTGAATATTTTGGCACTATTAGCTTCATACCTGCAGTTGCGGGTCGATCAGGAACCGTTACCGCACCCGGGTACAATCAGGGCATTTTCGTTGCCGCTTGTTTTTCAAACAATCCCGTGGACTGCGCCGGCGATATAAATAATCAATCAAATATGCAAGCAGAAAAAGCACATGTACGTATCGCAGACATAAATTTCGATACGGTAGGTTTCATGTACGCTAATTGGCTCGTTCGCGACACGCCTTCAAGCGTGCCTGAGCCCGCGACATTACCGCTTCTATTATTAGCATTAAGCACCGTATTTATCACAAGGAGAAGGAAGGCCCGCATGTAGCTTAGCGCGCGGCCCTTCATGATAGCGAAGCGGTATCAACACACCGCTTTTCATGCTGAAAATAATTGGTGCTGGAGTAAATTAATTAGCTAAAGATCAAAATACAAAAGTAAAAATAAGAAAAATCAATTTTTCCATAAAAACCGATGTAGACAAAACTGCATCTGGAATTATTTATGACCGACAAACGCCAATTAATTCACGATGCATTTTTAACGGCGGTGTTTCGCTTTTTGGGCTATGTGGCCAGCTGCGATGGAGCGATTAATCGCGACGAGCGAATTTAAGAGTCCATACGTTACAAATCGATTCCCGGATAGATTCCTCTCAGCCATAGTTTGTATGAATGCATAGTTGGTATGAATGGTTGGCGTAAATGATTGGTATAATTTTTTAAATAAATCAGCAATTAAATTCCTCCGGAGAATCACATGAGCGCATACGACTACGATCTATTTGTCATAGGTGGAGGATCAGGTGGGGTAAGAGCTGCTCGTGTTGCTGCGTCAATCGGCAAGCGAGTCGCCATTGCAGAAGAGTACCGATTCGGAGGTACATGCGTCATTCGCGGTTGCGTACCGAAGAAGCTTTTCGTTTACGCGTCTCAATATCATGAACATTTCGAAGATGCAGTCGGCTACGGTTGGGACGTTGGAAAAAATACTTTCGACTGGAAGAAGCTGATTGCGGCCAAGGATAAAGAAATTGCTCGACTCGAAGGACTCTATCGCATTGGTCTTGCGAATAACGGAGCCGAGATCATCGAAAGTCGCGCGGAGTTGATCGATGCGCACACTATCCGCTTGGTTAAAACGGGCAAGACTATCACGGCGGAAAAAATTGTTATCGCCACTGGCGGTTCACCGAATTTACATGCATCACTACCGGGTCATGAACTTTGCATCTCATCCAACGATGCTTTTGATCTTCCCGATTTGCCGCGTTCAATTCTGATTGCAGGTGGAGGTTATATTGCCGTTGAATTTGCCAATATTTTTCACGGGCTCGGCGTGGATGTAACTCTCATTTATCGCGGGAAAGAAATACTGTCACGTTTTGACAAAGATATGCGCCAGGGTCTTCACTCAGCGATGGAAGCGAAAGGAATTCGTATCATTCTCACTGACGTTATCGAGAATGTAGAAAAGACTGCAGCTGGAGGGCTATTAGCCAAAACAAAAACGGGTGAGACCATTGCCGTTGATAGCGTTATGCTCGCGCTAGG
>CBHTVU010000381.1:0-2783 GCA_966096785.1 uncultured Gammaproteobacteria bacterium
AAGTATTCGGTGGCGAATTGATTCCAGCAGGTAGCATTATCGTTCGTCAACGCGGTACCAAATTTCACGCTGGCGTGAACGTTGGTCTCGGTAAAGATCACACCTTGTTTGCCAAGGCTGATGGTCATGTTAAGTTTGAAATTAAAGGCGCATTTGGCCGTCAATACGTAAGCATCGTTCCTGTTGCTCAGTAATTAGACGACCTAAAGTCAGCCAAGCTTACTGCTTGCAGTGGGCACCAAGAATAAGAAAAGCCCTATCCTTCAAACGATAGGGCTTTTTACATTCGGGATGAATGGTATGCCGCGAGCGCATGGATGCGCAGGAGCGGCGTCTCGCAGATTGAGATACTTTTAGTTTTAGTTATTTTCCCCGGAGATTACTGTGAAGTTTGTTGATGAAGCCCCAATCCACGTTGAAGCTGGTAATGGCGGTAACGGCATGATGAGTTTTCGCCGGGAAAAATTTATCTCTAAAGGCGGCCCTGACGGCGGTGACGGCGGTGATGGTGGCTGCGTTTATTTGGTTGCCGACGAAAATCTGAATACGCTGATCGATTACCGTTTCCAACCGAAATATCGCGCTGAAAATGGCGAGAAGGGCGGTAGTAAGGATTGCACAGGCGCGAAAGGTGCAGATTTGTGCCTACCAGTCCCTGTTGGCACGACGGTTATTGATACAGATACTGAAGAAGTTTTTGGTGATCTCACCGAGCACGGCCAAAAGTTAAAAGTTGCTCAAGGTGGTTTCCACGGTTTAGGAAATACTCGCTTTAAATCCAGCACAAACCGTACCCCGCGTAAAACGTCTCCTGGTACAGAAGGTGAATCTCGTAACCTCAAGCTCGAGCTTAAAGTGTTAGCAGATGTCGGGATGCTCGGTTTGCCGAATGCTGGTAAGTCCAGCTTTATCCGTGCAGTCAGCTCGGCTAAACCGAAAGTGGCGGATTATCCGTTTACCACGCTTATCCCGAATCTCGGTGTTGTGAAAGTCCAACAATATCGCAGCTTTGTAATTGCGGATATTCCCGGTCTTATCGAAGGGGCATCAGAAGGTGCTGGTTTGGGGGTGCGATTCCTCAAGCATTTAACCCGCTGCCGGTTGCTGTTGCATGCTGTTGATATGCTTCCACCGGATGGCTCTAATCCCGCTGAAAATGTTCGCGTTATCGCCAACGAATTGAAAAAATTCAGCCCGACCTTGGCGACTCGCGATCGCTGGTTGTTGTTGAACAAAGTCGACTTGTTAGACGCCGACGAAGCTGACGCGCGTTGCCAGGCAGTGATTGACGAGCTTGAGTGGAAAGGTCCGGTATTCCGTATTTCTGCATTGCATCGCGATGGCACGGCTGCGCTTTCTGGCCGCATCATGGATCACCTCGAAGCAATCTGGGAAGACGAAAAAGAAAATCCCGAAGCTCGTGAACGCGAAACAGAATTGCAAAACCAAATGGCGCAAGAAGCGCGTGATCGTATTGAAGAATTACGACTGGCTATGCGCGAGGCGCGCTTGGCTGCGGGTGAAGACGATGACTTCAACGATGACGATTATGATGTTGAAGTAGAGTACGTGCGCTACTAGGTTCAAGTTCCTAAGCTAAAATTGCAGGGCGTTAGATGTAGAGGGGCTATCACGTAAGTGATGGCCCTTTTTGTTTAAGCAAGGATTTTCTCAGGGCATTAACTTCTGTTGTAACTTACACGCGATCATATGCAATAATTCGCACCACATAACGACGGGCAGCAAATGCTGCTGATTACTCTTTCGATGACGCAGAATTCCATGAGCAAACGAGAAATCATCCCCCAGGCAAAACGCTGGGTGGTAAAAATTGGTAGTGCTTTACTCACAAATGATGGTCGTGGCCTTGATGCAACCGCTATCGCTGGTTGGGTTGAGCAGATGGCAAAACTTCGCTTGCAAGGTATTGAGTTGGTGCTGGTGTCATCCGGCGCAGTAGCAGCAGGTATGCGTCGTTTGGGTTGGGCAACGCGCCCGACAGAAATCCATCAACTACAAGCGGCCGCAGCAGTTGGTCAAATGAGTCTTATACAAACTTATGAAGTTGAGTTTCAACGTTACGGTTTGTTAACTGCCCAAGTCTTGTTGGATCACGACGATCTCTCTTCTCGTCAGCGCTATCTCAACGCGCGTTCTACATTAAAAGCGCTTGTTGGTTTAAATGTTGTTCCCGTTATTAATGAGAACGATACGGTTGTTACCGACGAAATTCGTTTTGGTGACAACGATACGCTCGGCGCTTTAGTTGCAAATTTAATCGAAGCTGATTTGCTTGTTATTCTCACCGATCAAAAAGGCATGTACGACAGCGATCCACGTTCAAATCCTGGTGCACAACTGCTTAGCGAAATTGCAGCGGATGATACTCGCCTGGAGCAAATGGCCGGAGGCACCGGTGGAACTTTAGGTCGCGGCGGCATGATTACCAAAGTTCGCGCTGCACGCGTTGCTGCGCGTTCCGGTGCAGATACAGTAATCGTTGGCGGTCGTATTGAAGATGCGTTATTAAAAGTTGCAGCAGGCGAAAACATTGGAACATTTTTATGGGCCGATCAGCAGCCACAAGCAGCACGCAAACGTTGGCTTTCTGGACAATTACAAACACGCGGTACCTTGGTTTTAGATGACGGTGCTGTGCGAGTTGTGCGCGAGCTTGGTAAAAGTTTATTGCCGGTTGGTGTGAAAGAAGTTCGCGGTGATTTCACTCGCGGCGATATGGTGATCTGTGCGGATGCAAGCGGTAAAGAAGTCGCGCGCGGACT
>CBHTVU010000382.1:0-2754 GCA_966096785.1 uncultured Gammaproteobacteria bacterium
GTAAAACGAAAGATAAAACTACACCCGCTAAAATCAACACCCCACCGTAAATACGTTGCCTGTAACTATCGCTACTTTTTAGCTGATCATTTTGGGCCCGAAGCAGGTCGCGCTCGGTTTGCAACATTTGGTTTTCACGGTGCATGTTTTGATTTTCTTGCTCCATGTTTATGTCAGATGTTGGCGACTTGCGAATTTCCTCGAGTTCTTTCGACACGCTTTGCAACGATGCCTGTGCACTCGCCAAATCATTTTTTAGCGCAATATTTTGTTTTTGCAGTTCAACCATATCGGAAGGGCCAGAAGTTAAAGCGGCAAGTTTCATAGCTGCTGTTGGCTCTGCAATTAAATTCTGGCTGCGAATCCAACCTTCAATTCCTTCACTGGTAATTACCTGCGACCATTTATTTTTATTGGCATCTTCCTCTTCTCGCAATAATTTCAAGCGTGTACCTGTGGGTAATCCATTTTTTATGATGGTTGCCTGATTGTCTTTGTCTGATCGTAAAGGGATATAAATAACATCAGTTACATATCTGTCCTCTGCCCAGCTCGTGGATGAAAATCCTGCGCCAAGTACTGAAAAGGAAAAGAGTGCAATTGCTAACTTCTTCATGCGAAATCCTTAGGAGATTTAAGGCAAAACTTTTTTAAAGGGTTTGACGATGACTTTTGCGTAAACACCTGCGGCAACATAAGGGTCGAGGCTCGCCCAGTGTTCTGCATCGGCAAGAGAATCGAATTCTGCAACAATAAGGCTGCCGCTAAATCCTGCATCACCGGGATTTTCATTGTCAATTTTGGGGTGCGGTCCTGCAAGGATTAAACGGCCCTGATCTTTCAGCAATTGCAAACGCGCTATATGATCCGGGCGAACCGGTTTGCGTTTCTCCAAGCTGTCTACAACGTCTTCACTTATGATGGCGTAAAGCATAAGAAATCTCTTTGAATTATTTGCTGGTGTCGTGAATAACGTCTTCGAAGGTGAGTCCCGTTAGTAAACGTATGCTTCTGAAAATATACATGAGGGTTCCAACCATAATAATCATGGAAGGCACAGCGATGACTGGAAAGCTATAAAAGTTCATTTTTCCAACTTCAACGTTGAATGCTTCAGTTCCCGCCGGGCTCATAACGATTATCTTGGCAAGAATGTAGTTTAAAGTGGAGGACATAAAAAATGATCCAGCAATTAAATAGGAGCCAAAGCGCAAGGTTTTTTCGAAGAGTTCAGTTTTTTTATGTTCTGCCAGCGCGGCAGAAATTTTTTCTACGTTGAGTATGGTGTCGTTGTAGATAAATGTTTTTACCAAAGGGAAACGGGTTTTGGTAGAAAGTAATACCAGCAATCCAATTATTCCTGGAATAGCAGCTTCTTTAATAGCGTAATATTCTGTAGGTAATTTCAGTATGCCAATTCCACCTGTTAATAAAACGCTGACAATACCCAGCCCTGAGAAAAAATTTATTTTTCGATTTACAGCGAAATCTCGTAAACCATAACCGATTGGAAAAGCCAGTGCTGTTACTAGCCCCCACACCGGGCCGAGATGATTAGACCCACTTAACTTCGTCAATATGAGTGAAGGGATAACAATATTCATGAGGATATTGATCAACATATTTTCTTTTTTGCGCGGGGTCTTGGGTGCTTGGGTGGAGTCGCTCATCCCGGTATTTGCTGATTCTTTGTTTGAATTATCAGCAGAAAGATTATCAGTCATCGTCAGTCTCGGTCATAATGGGCAACTGGCCCAGTTTAACATTTGCTTGGGTAATGATTAAGGCCACTTTTGGAATGACCTCGTGAAATTTGATCTCCATTGTCATAGCCATTTTTCAGATGGCGTTTTAAGTCCTGAAATGCTAATCGCACGCGCCAAAGAGCGCGAGGTAGATGTCTTGGCATTAACTGACCACGATACCATAGCAGGCTTATTTTTGGCACAAAAAGCAGCTGACGAATGCGGCATTAAATTCATAAATGGAATTGAGTTCTCCAGCCAATGGGGTAAGGGTGGCGTGCATATCGTCGGGTTAGGTTTTAGACGGGATTCGCCGGAATTAATTGCGGCTATCGAAGCACAAAATTTAGCACGGACTGGTCGAGCAGAACAGATAGCTGCGCGTCTTGCCAAGGCAGGAATTGTTGGCAGTCTTGAAGGTGCTCAAGCACTGGCGGGAAATGCTTATGTTGGTCGTCCGCATTTTGCGCAATATTTAGTCAACATTGGTGCAGTTAATAATATCAACGCTGCCTTCAAAAAATATTTGGGTGCGGGCAAGACGGCGGACGTAAAATATCAATGGCCTAGCATGAAAACAATTGTGGATTGGATTCATATCGCAGGTGGTGTTGCGGTGCTGGCTCATCCTTGTAAGTACGAATTAACGCGTACAAAAATGTGTGCGCTTATTAAAGATTTTGCACTTGCTGGCGGTGACGCTTTGGAGGTTGTCAGTGGGATGCAAGCTCATCCCGTTACGGAAGATTTAGCGCGCATAGCCGCAACAAATAATTTGGCGGCATCCTGTGGTAGCGATTTTCATTTGCCTGGGCAAGCATGGCAAGAGCTGGGATGTTTTCCTGCTCTTCCGAATAGCTGTCGCCCCGTGTGGGAGTTGCTTGGTTTTGCCGCGTAATTATTTTTCTTATGCAGCATTCATTATTTATTTTTTTAAATTTTTTTGATGAAGGATATTAATAGATGGCTCAGTTTTTTCAAATTCATCCTGAAAATCCACAGCATCGTT
>CBHTVU010000383.1:0-2751 GCA_966096785.1 uncultured Gammaproteobacteria bacterium
TATCATGTCTGACGAACTTTTACTGTCTTTAGAAACCAAGCTTGATCGCTTGATTCTGCTCACCACCCGGTTGCAGCAAGAGAACACCGAGCTTAAGTCCCGTGAAAGCGCGTGGCTGCAAGAACGCGTGCGCCTGATTGAGAAGAATGAACTCGCACGTAGCCGCGTAGAAGCCATGATTACGCATCTTAAAAGTTTAGATACCGAATAATACAGGGAGCCGATCTTGGCCAACGAAACCGTTTTTGTAAAAATCCTTGATAAAGAATACCAAGTTGCATGCCCAAGAGAGGAACGCCAGGCACTTATGGAATCTGCCCAATTACTCGATGAGCGCATGAAAGCCATTCGCGGCTCAGGCGCAGTGATTGGTTTAGAACGAATCGCCGTAATGGCGGCACTCAATTTAAGCCATGAGTTGTTGCAGGCAAAATCCGGTATTGCTGCCCCAGTAGGCGCTGCTATCGACAAAGCAGACCTTCAGCGCTTAAGTGAAAAGATTGAACGAGCGCTTACGGGGCATTGATCCTAACGCAAAAAAATTTCACCATAACGCCTGCACATGCAGGCGTTTTTGTTTTGGTCAACCATCGGGCAATTTGTTCTCATCTAAAGCAAACTGATGTTTAGACGCACAAAAGCTTATCTTTTGGTTTAAGTCCAGCGGTTTATAAGACTGTTTTTGCCTAAACGGTTATAAGACCCAAGCTTAATATCATTTGCGATTGATCATGCACTCTGGGTTATACTGAGGTCGCCCTGGGATGTTTGCAAACCGACAAGTCCTTGAGCCGATTTCCACAAACTTGGTGGTGTCTCGTTAGTTTGGTGTGCATGTCCGCTTGACGGAAAGCCTTAAAAACCACAGGCGCTACCTCCTTGAACCTATGGGTTCAAGGCCAGCTTGGTAGCGGCATTTTCGGGGCCTCTTTCTTTCACTCTGCTCGCTTCGTTGCCATATGACCCTTAATGCAACCCTGCTCGAACACCGTACCAACCTTCGCAAAGAATTACGCGCACGACGCAATGCGCTCAGCCCCAGCCAGCAAGAGGCTGCGTCTGCCTGGGTTTTGCGTCACTTGATGAAAATACCAAAATTCCTGCGAGCGCAGCATGTGGCGTTGTATATCCCGAATGACGGCGAATTGGACACGGCGCCGATTGCCCAACAGCTATGGAAAATGGGCAAGCATTGTTATCTACCTGTTTTGCATCCGACCCAGCAACGACATTTGTGGTTTGTTGAATACACGCCAGATTCGGTGCTAAAGCCCAATCGGTTTGGAATTCCGGAACCTGACCGTCAGCAAACTCATAAAATAGCACCCCAATTGTTGGACGTAGTGCTCCTGCCCCTCGTAGGATTTGACCGTAAGGGCGCACGACTAGGCATGGGTGGAGGCTTCTATGACTCGACGTTTGCGTTTAAAAAAGGTAAGAAAACCAAACCCTATTTGATCGGACTAGCCCATGCTTGCCAGGAAGTTGAACAACTGGAAATGGCAGACTGGGACATACCGCTTTACGGCGTGGTAACAGATAAAGAAGCTATTTTGATAAAGAACGACTTTGGTGAGAAGGAAGGAAAGTAATAGTTGCCAAATCCTTGGCAACAAAAAATTACGGCGCTTTCACAACGACTTCAGTTGTCGGGGCGCTGAATAATGTTTTTGCTTGTGCCGCTATAGTAAGGCAGACACAGAGACAAAAAATCATTACTACAACGGAGATAACATCGACTTTCATGGCTTCACCTTTGACGCATCTTAGTTAAGAAAGACCGCATTACTACTTAAGCAATACAGTCTTAACGCCAGCCACAAACAGCTAGAAAATGTGGTGATGGGAAATAAGCATAGGCAAGGCTGTATAAAAAAGACACAAACCAAAAGGTTGAATTTAGCGATTTTCAAAACTTTGCGTCAATTTTGTGCGACAGTCCGCATTTAAACGTCATTTGGCAAGTTTTGATGCCCCTGCTTTTGTTTAATTTATGTTGTTTTAAGCGTCAACATCTAAAACATCATCTCCGAATTATTATTTCTCCCCACTTAAAAAACTTAAAACCGTTTTATTCCACAACTCCGGCTTTTTGAAAATCGCATAATGACCAACGCCCGGAAGCATCACTAATTTTGCCCCCGGAATAGCAGAAGCAATTTCTTTCGCATGATCAGGCCGAATTAACTCTTCCTCGGCACCGTCCATAATCAAGGTACGCGTCTTTATAGAACTCAACTCTGCGTAAGTGAAGTTAGGCTCCGAGAGCCACATGTTTCGTATTTTTTCAGCGATGACCGGTAAGTGTTCCGGGTGCGCAGACAACGCCAGGAAATCGCTACCGTTATCGCGCTGCATTTCTTCCGGTGTTGCGGTTTTCAGATAATTCAGAAAATGATTTTGCAGCCCGGCAGGATTTATATTTGCGCCGTAAGCAACAATCCCTTTAATGCGAGCTGGGTGATGTATCGCAAGATCAATCCCAATATTTCCCCCATCACTCCAACCTATGATGTAAGCGCTTGGAATTTTTAAAATATCCATCAGCCGTACAACATCCTCGGCCATAAGATGATAAGTAAGCGGCGCAGCTGAATTGCTTGTTCGCCCCTGACCGCGGCTGTCCAAGGTGATAACGCGATAAATTTTCGAAAACACCGGCACCTGATAAGACCAGGAATTAGCGCTGCCCATTCCGCCGTGTAGAAAAATAACTGGTTCACCTTTGCCGTGCTCCTCAACGTACATGGA
>CBHTVU010000384.1:0-2722 GCA_966096785.1 uncultured Gammaproteobacteria bacterium
TGGAGCGTGCCATTGCAGACGGCTCATTTGATAAAGTATTTAATCGCTACTTTAGTGAAAAAATCGGGCGCTTGAATATGGAGAAACGTCACGTGATTCCCATTGCCTTACCTGAAGATGTGGAGCTTATTGCAGATAGAAAGCAGCATCCATCCTACTGGTATACGGTGAAATCTACCTTACGTTAGACATTCATGTGGTTGTAAAAGTTTATGTAAGTGGTAAATAATAATTGAACAAAGTGTTGTGCCATCTTCGGCTTTGACGGACTCCTTGCCGATTCATTTCCCTTTTTACTCGATATCTTTTAGCGTATTTCTGATTTAAAAATATTTTATAAAACAATAAATAAAAGCTAACACCTCAACCTTGGCTGAGGTGTTAGCAAAACAAATAACTACTTAACATTGAACAGTAATTATTTTTGCAAGCGCAACAAGCCCAACTTGTAAGGAATCTTGTTGTACTCTGAACTGGTGCCCGCTTGACCCTGGTAGAGAAATTCCAGATTGCAAGGATCTACCGTTAGCCTTTCGTCATAACCCGAGCGAATCAACTCGCCATGGCTAATACCGTCAGCCCACTTTCCGTTGGGCCATGTAACATTGTTATTACCCGCAAATGGATTTGAATCTGTGTCTGCAAGTGCTGTCCATGGGCCGTCCAAACTGCTTGCTGTCCATGAACGGAACATACGTGGGCCATTTGGCCAAGCTTCAACCATCAACAAATATTTATTTTGGCCATCCAATTTATAAACGTTGGGTGCTTCAAATAAATATTGGTTGCCATTGCCGCGATGATCTTCCATAACTTTTGTATAGCCAGAGTAATTAGGGAAGTTTGCAATCGAGGTTTTGGACACATACAACGCCCCGTCATCGCGGGCGAAATACAAGTAGCAATTGTTGGCGTCACAGATGTTCCAGAAATCCAACGCGTTGCTAGGCTCGCCTTGCAACAGTTTCTTTTTCGCTGACCAATTAGGGTTACTAATATCATCAGTCGTTGAATATGAACCACCCCATTGAGTAATCAAATACCATTTATTGTGTGGACGGAAATAGAACACTTGTGGCGCAACGGTATTGCCAACAGTAGTGCCATTTTGTGAAATATGCGGTGCCTGTTGTGCATTACTCCAATCGGTAAAACTGGTATGCATAGACTTATATGCAGTGTCGAAGTAAGTCGCGTAGACATGATAAACACCGTTATATTTCACAACCGATGGATCTTTAATTGAAACCCAACCAGAATTTTTTGGGCTAATTAATGGGCCGGTAGATACCCACTTCAATGGCGCTTTCAATTCACAGGTTGCAGCTTGTGAGCTTGATGACGAACTGCTCTTTGAAGAAGAACTGCTACTCACGGTTCCGCAGCTACCCGCTCTTACATTTCCAGATACAGCCAGCGAATCAATATTGGGTAAACCCTCTGCCGTCGTTGCAGACAATTGCAAAGTGTTATTGCCTTGCACTAAATCAATATCGACCGTAACAGTTTGCCACGCCGTCCAGCTTCCGGTTGCAGGCAAGCTCACGGTGTAATTACCACCAGCACCACCATTGATTACCAATGAACCGTTTCTATTTGCCGTTCCGCCATTAGCAAAACGGAATGTCAGTGTTTGACGACCGCTAGTGGATGAATCAACAGCCCACACCACTGCTGAACCCTGCGCATTGTTGGTATTCGCAAAACCCACGCCGGTGTAGCCGTCGTTATTGGAATCAACGGTTCCATCAACACGGCAGAAACCTGATTGAGATTCCTGAATCACCAAAGATGATTGCGTTGAAGAATTGGATTGTGTTGAAGAAGTTGATTGCGAAGATGATGTACGAGTAGAACTTGCGGAGCTGGTTGTCCCACCGCTACAGGCTGTGCCATTTACCGTTGGACGCTCAGCAGAACCACCGTTTTTATCTCCTTGAACACCGAAGGAAACAGATTGGCCTACGGCGATGTTGCCGTTCCAATTCAGGTTAGTTGCTGTGTACGGATTGGAGCCCGAAAAATTTGCATTCCAGCCGCCGCTTGAACGGTTGGTCGCATATTGCCAATTCACGCTCCAGCCACTGATCGCTGCACTAGTGTCATTTTTAATCGTGACGCTCGCGGTGAAACCAGACGACCATTCGCTATCGACCGTGTAAGTACAACTGGCAGATGCTGTTTGAGATAAGACCGCCAAGGCGGCACTGGCACCAACAAGACCGCAAGTGCGTTTGAGCGCCTGGGCGAAATTGTAGGTAGAGTTTTTGTATAAAGGCATATCGTAATCTCCGTTGCAAAGTGGCTCTGTCGCTACTTTTTAAATCGCGACAGAATTGATAAAAACCACTCAATAAAATTAGAGAGAATCACCAAATAAATTGGACTATGTTTGAAATATTGCGGCGCATAAAATTTTTTATGCGCCGCAACAAAACGCTTTACTTTTTAAGGTAATTATTTTGTAACCAGGTCATTGCAGGACGCTGTACACCGCTGTCGGACATCAAACCAGAACCGTTGATCCAGGTTCTGCCGTTTATGTAGCCCCAGATGGTAATACCCGCAACGTGAGGATGGTTCCAGAATACAGGGATATGCTGTTGGAAATTTTGCAACTGAACTGAATCATTGGTATCGCCGATATCGTATTCAGAAATGTAAATGGGCTTGCCCACTTGATTCCAAATATCGTCGATTGCAGCCTTAACAGTTGCGCCTG
>CBHTVU010000385.1:0-2709 GCA_966096785.1 uncultured Gammaproteobacteria bacterium
AGCAGTTGAAGGATTTAGTAAACAAACCCTTCGACAAGCTTAGGGTGAAGGGTACATTAGATTTAGACAAGCACCACTTTGAATCTATTAAATTTATAAAATTTTCGATACATGAATTATGACAATTGAATCAAGCGAGCCGATGCTATCACCAGAATATTTACAACGCTTTGGCGGCATTGGCCGTCTGTACGGACAAAACGCGTTAGTCGCATTGCACAAGGCACATTTTGCTGTGATAGGTTTGGGTGGTGTTGGTACCTGGGTGGCGGAAGCATTGGCGCGCTCTGGTGTTGGTGAACTCACCTTAATTGAATTGGATGATGTCTGCGTGACCAACACCAACCGTCAATCACACGCGCTTAAATCCAATATCGGCCGCTCCAAAAATGAAGTTGTCAGCCAACGCCTGAAAGATATCAACCCTGAAATTATTATTCATTCCATTGAAGATTTTATTGATCAAGACAACATGAATTCCTTTATTGGAAAACAGCATCATGTTGTCATAGACGCAATGGACGCTGCGCATATAAAAGCGCGCCTGGTTGCTTACTGCCTCGCCATTAAAGTGCGATTAATTACCTTGGGCTCTTCTGGTGGTAAACGCGACCCGCAGCAAGTAAGAGTTGCTGATTTGGGTCGCACTGAAAGCGACCCTATGCTGGTAAAAATTCGCACGCAACTTTATCGCCATTTTAATTTTTCGCGCGATAAAAATCGCAAATTTCGTGTTGATGCAGTGTTTTCAACGGAACAAATGGTGTATCCAAAACCGGATGGCAGTGTATGCATGGATAAACAATTTCTGGAAGCCGGTGTTAAATTGGATTGCGCGGGCGGCTTTGGTTCCAGTGTGATGGTGACGGGTACTTTTGGATTTGTCGCAGCGACCAAAGCGATTGAAAGGTATTTGGAAAAGACATTGACAGATTAACACAGCATTCTATGCTCAAAAATTGACGACATCCTGAGGCTCGAAGCAGTCAAGAAGCATTTTATAAAAACTAAGCCGTCATCCTCGCGCAGCGGGGATCCAGCTGTTTTGAGATTACTATCAACAGCTGGATTCCCGCTACGCGAGAATGACAACTTACTAGATAATTTTATTTCGCAATAAATTCATTTACCTTCAACACTATCGCTCGCAAACCATTATTGCGCGACGGTGTCAAATGTTTTTCCAAACCAATTTCTTTAAGAAATTTTTCAAAATCAAGTTCGTGGATTTCCGCAGCTGCCTTTCCGTTGACCTGCGCCAATAATAAAACAGCTAACCCGTTAATTACGCGGCTATCGCTATCAAATGCAAAATAATTAATTCCATCCTTATTAATATGCGCCAGCCAGGCAGAAACTTCGCAGCCTCTTAGCTGATGCGCATCTATGCGCAATGTAGGTTTTGATTGGATTAATTTTCCCCATTGGGTAATCAAACGGTATTGGGCTTGCCAATTTTGTGTGGACACGAATTCTGCAAGTGAAACTGAAGATAAATCGTCGCTAATCAACATCAATGCTTAATCTTAAAAAGTGTTTGGGAATTCTGCGTGGTTTGCGAAGCAATTTTTTCAAGCGATTCATTGCGCAGGTTTGCCAAAGTCTGCGCTATGTCGGCAGTGCGCTCAGGAGTATTCCTTTCGCCCTGCCTACCTTGCATTGGCATATCAGGCGCATCTGTTTCCAGTACCAAGGCCTCCAGCGGCATTTTCTTTACTGCCTCACGGGTTTTGTTGGCTCGCTCGTAGGTAATAGCACCCCCAATGCCCAAACGAAAACCTAGGGACCAGTAACGCGCAGCTAATTCATAGCTTCCGGTAAAGGCATGAATAACCCCGCCCGCCGGTAAATTATATTCACTCAATTGTTCAAATAATTCGTTATGCATTTTTCTACAATGGATAATCAAGGGTAATGAAATCTTTTGCGCAAGCTGTAAATGTAAATCCAACACTTGTTGTTGCAGGTTAGTTGATGTTTCTATCAAGGCATCTAACCCACACTCACCTACAGCGACACATTTTTTCTGCGCGATATTTTCATCTAATTTGTTTTTAATGTAAGCGAGATAAGGTCCACTATTTTCCGGTTCTAAAGATCTGTCGATCCACCAGGGGTGAAGTCCAATAGCCGTGTAAATGTTGGGATGAGTAAGTGAAATATTAGAAGCAGTTTGCCATTGATCAGGTGCAACACCGGGAATTAATAGATAGCGAATACCGAGCTGGTTACAATTTTTCCATAGGGTTTCGCGATCACTATCAAATACATCAAAATCGAAATGGCAATGGCTGTCGAATAACAACATTGACTTAGCCTCAAAAAAAAATTTAGCCCCAACACAAGATAATATTTTATCCGCTACGGTTATTTAATGCGAAGCATCCTGCAAGCGCTTTTCAAAACGTCGATCAGGTATTAACCATAAAAGTGCAACCGCCACGTACCCCGCCAGCGCGAGCCATACACTTACAAACGCCAATGGCATGGCGACCAAATAGACCACAACGGAAACAATGCCTTTAAAATCTTTACCTACCGCCTGGGCCACCAGGGAATCTTTGCCATCGGTTGAAATTATGGAGCGCACCAGAATCCAATAAGCCACACCTGCCATCATTAATACTCCACCGTACAAGGCCGCTGGCAATGCAGAAAAATGATTTTCGCCCATCCAACCTGTTACAAACGGGATGAGTGACAACCAAA
>CBHTVU010000386.1:0-2684 GCA_966096785.1 uncultured Gammaproteobacteria bacterium
CGGGCGCACGATTGTTCGATCAGGTGCTCCAGCCCATGCGTTTCCTTGATCTTCGGGATTAGCCGGTTTTGTGGCGTTGTTACGATTTTCTCTGTTTCGTTCAATGAGAGCCCCGCCCGGGTCACTACAGCCTGATACTTGGAGCGCCAGGAAGGATTTACCTTCATCAAACCATATTCCTTTCACCTTAATTTGAGCTTCTCCACGAAACCAAGGCGCTACTTTGATAAAAACTGGAAATTTATCTTTTGGATCGTGTCCGGCTTCAATTTGGGCGTAGATTTGCTTGGCCTTATTCTCAGTGTAACGATCATACTTTGCATGAGCGAGAAAAATGACGTCACCATTCACCAAGCGCTTTTTTAGCTTTACTTTCCATTTTCCATTTTCCTCTGGCTGGTCAAGTGCGGCATAAAGACGATTGTTAATTCCACCTTGAGTTCCATACCAAGGGTATGTTGCTAGCACTCGTTTCAGCTCGCCTGAACGTCCGTAGCAACGTGAAAAAAACTCCAAACATGGAATGACCAATCGTCCCCCGGTTTCCAGTTCGAACTCTATCAACCAATTCCTATCCTGGTCGTACTTAAGGGGATGAAGGGACATGGGGTATGGTGGATTGAGCTCAGCTTTGGTTGTCAGCTGAAAAGAAGTGATTTGCCAATTTCCTTGGCTGAAGTTAACATCGAAAATCTCAGTATCGTAGATCGCTTCTTGCTGGCAAATCCCATTCAGCCATACTGTTCCCACACGTGCCTGCCCTAATGAAGTCAGCGGTATACGTCGAAAAATAAGATTATCAGAAAGCTCGCCTGTATCGGTTATCTCGCGGAAGGCAACCAGCACATTCGGCTGGGATTCGGCTTTAGGATTTTTATATATTCCGCAATACCACCATACGATCCACTTTTTTGTATTTCCCGTTAGGTATTCTTTTAATCGAAGCGAACTAGCTAATCGTTTAAGACTTCTTGCTAAAAGCACAGTTCTTTCCTCACCGTAAAGCTATCCTATTAAATTAGTTTTATATTTTTCATTGCATATTTTTTACAAACTTAGAATTTAAGAAATTAGTGTTTGCAATACTTGTTGGGTTGCTTGATTAGATGCACCATGCAAAAAGCCCTGAGACGTAACGGTGAAACCATTTGCAGGTACAGGCGAAAAAGGATCTGTATGAATATCGATTTCATAATGCCTAAGCTGATAGCCAAATTTTCCTAATGCGATGCCAGTAACTGCTGCAGCGCCTGCTTTAATCAAAAAGGCCGCAGCTACAGCAAAAGAAACGCCATATGTCGTACAGTCATCAATCATGACTACGTGTTTGTTAACAAGGCGTCCACTTTTATAGTATGGATTCAGATGCAAAGTTAATATTTGCCCGCTTGGATCTGTACGGTCTCCGCCACCTCCCGCCGAACGTTTCACTGATGGAGTGTGTCTTGTAAAAAGAGGAATGCCTCTTTGAGAGAATCTAACACGCGAGACTGTAGTTCGTAACCGATGAGTGAAATCGCTTAGAGTGTCTGTATCGTCATTGTTACTATTTGAAGATGGGTATACTCCCCATACCAGATTTGGAGTTCCATCATAACCATCAATTAGAAGCGAGCGAGAAGTAACTGCTAATAGCGCATTTAAGTTACCACCTCCACCCTTGACAGTATTTTTTACGCGCGCAGCAAATTCTTGCTGCGTAACAGTTTTGCCGTATCCAGATAAATCAGCCAGAGCGCATACTCTATATCTTGGTGCGTTTCCTGAAAACCACCAATGCCCTGCCCAATTTGAATTCAAATGAATTACTTCTTGAAACTGCGTTGCATTATCAACGCTTATCCCCAATGCCTTTACTTGAGGAGAGGTAGACCAGCCAGCAGCGATTAATACCGCACGTCCATTTTTTCCCATTTGGACATCTTCGTTCTTAGATGCAAGAACGAAAACGTCCGATTGGTTTATTCCAAAATGCGCAGAGTTTATCGAAACGATTTCTCCTGATTGGCGACCATAATTTTGTATAAACTGAACATTACTGCCACCAAAATTACCTTTAAACCAATTAGGTTCACCATGATTGGAAATTATGCCAACTGGATTGCCAGCTGCGCAGATGTTTTTTAATGTGGCAACTAATGCTTGGTCTGGTGTGCCATTTCGAAGAATCGCGTCTGGCGAGGTCATCACACAAATCATATTGGCTTCCTTCATCCATTTTATTGGTGGTTTGCACGGTCCTGATCGGGTGTGTCAGCGTTCACTTTATGTATTAATCGATTAAAAGAGTCGATTAAGTCCATCAATTCTAAATTTTCATTGGGTTGAAGTTTTTTACTAAATTCATTATTGTCGATTGAAGAATTAAAGTTATTTTTAAAAACTACATGGTAGTTATTAAAATTTATTAGATTGTTGAATGAGCAGAATTCTGACGTGTTTTGTATTGGCTTGTGTTGATCTTTAGTAATTAAATCGCCAATCTCACTGTATGCACTAATCGAGCTTAATTCCTCTATAGTTTTTTTCATATGAGAGAGCATATCACCAATTGAAAACTGTGCTAAAAAAAAACTATCTTTTTCACTGTCGGTATAGTGAGAAGCTATTTTTTGGATCTCCAGTAGCCGCAACTGAATATACTGGAGTCTCGAAGCTAGCGTATCTGCGGTTTGGTTATTGCC
>CBHTVU010000387.1:0-2678 GCA_966096785.1 uncultured Gammaproteobacteria bacterium
AATATTTCGGTCCGACAGAGCATAAAACATCCGCTGGCTAGTTCAATTTCTAGCGGGTCATCAGTTGGAATTTTATCTTTGTAAGCGTAGTGAGCTAACTTTTTTGCAAATACTTTGTTTAAAAGCTTGTTATTGAGGCCGCGTAAAAAAATAGTGAAAAATGTTGGCATTCTCTTCGCGAGATACTCGGTTTCACCGTTTTCATTTTTAGCGCTAGGCGTCACTAGCCCGACATTTGGGTTTAGGTTTAGGTATTCAACGCCATTTTTGATGGATTGAGAATCGGTAATTACATCGGGGTTGAGTATTAAATGGTATGTACATTGGGTTTGGTGAATAGCAATATTATTTGCTCGACCATAACCTATATTCCCGTGGCCATTGTGAATAACGATATTGCCCAATTGTTTCTGATATTTTTCAATACTTTGAAAAAACGATGTTTCTTTCTTGGAGTTATTGTTGATTAAATGTAGCTCGCTGTAGTCCAGGATCTTGCATTCTTTTGCAACATTTACAGCATTTACGATCGACAACAATGTCTTCTCAAAAATAGCCATGTCTGTATCGTAATACACGCATGATATACTTAGTGAATTTGGGATAAGCTTAGTCATTTATTGTAGTTTGAAAGCTTCACTACATTATTGCCCGATTCAAGATATAGGTAATCTTGCAATTGCTGGATTGCGGAAAAGTCAGCGTGAGATTTGGTGATTAGCTCGTAAGCTTCTTTATGATTAAAGTTATCAAGTGCTTGCTTTAATTTGCTTAGGATAAAATTCAGAGTTGCTAATGAAATGAAGTCTTCATTTGCACGCATAATACGTGGGTGAATTGTTCCTTCGCAATTATTACCTATTAATAGCTCTTCATATAGCTTTTCACCCGCGCGAAGACCTGTAAATTCTATTTCTATATTTCCTTGTGGATTTTCTGCGGTTTTAATGGAGCTACCACTTAAAAATGCCATTTCGTAGGCAAGGTTTAATATTTTAACGGGTTCACCCATCTCCAATACAAATACATCGCCACCTTTTGCTAGCGCACTTGCCTGAAGTACAAGCTGTGCGGCTTCGCTCATGGTCATAAAATAGCGTGTGATTTCAGGGTGGGTGACAGTTATGGGGCCACCTTTTTTGATTTGCTCGCGGAATTTGGGTACTACGCTGCCAGATGAGTCTAGAACGTTCCCGAATCTAACCATACTAAATTTTGTATTGTGGTGCTCATTTGCCAAACCTTGCAACACCATTTCAGCCAGGCGTTTACTGGCGCCCATAATATTCGTAGGTCTTACGGCTTTGTCGGAAGAAATTAACAGGAATGTTTGTACATGAGCAGAGATTGCAGCTTCGGCAGCGTTTTTTGTTCCAAACAAATTATTGCTGATTCCTTCGATAATATTATTTTCTACTAGAGGTACGTGTTTGTAAGCAGCAGCGTGGAAAACAGTTTGAACTTTAAATCCTTTCATTAAATGATCAAGCAATGGGCGATTGTTGGTAGAGCCCAGGATAGGAATAATTTTTGTGTCCGGATAGAGGCTATTTACATTTAACTCTTCATTAATTTTATAAAGATTAAATTCGCTTCTCTCAAAAATAATTAACGCACTGGGTTTTGCTTTAAGGGCCTGACGACAAATTTCGGAACCTATAGAGCCACCAGCACCGGTTACCATCACAACTTTGTTCGTTATATTGGTTTCCAATAACTCTTGAATAGGCACGACTGGTTCACGTCCTAAAAGCTCTTCAATTTGAATGTCACGAAACTCACTGATATTAGCCTTGCCATTAATGATGTCTGAAAGCGGAGGAATAGTCTGTATTTGTACTGAAAAAGGTTCCAGCATTCTTATTATTTGAACCCTTTCTTTTGGATAAGAACTTTCCAGTGCAAGCAAAACAATTTTTACCTGATGTTTTTTGATTAGTGATGGTATTCGGTGCGCGGGATAAACTCTCAAGCCCATGATCGAGTTATTGTGAAGCTTGGTGTTGTCATCGATAAATGCAATAGGACGAAACTGGCTGCTTTTATGCAGTTGCTGCACAAGTTGATGGGCTGACTCGCCTGCACCATAAATAAGAATAGGTACATTTCCTTTGGGCGCGAGAAAATGAAGCATATTTCTAAACAATAATCTCGGTAAGCCAACTAATATTAATGCTACAAAGATATAAATTGCTGGAACTGAGCGCGGCAAAAATGAATGAGAGAAAAACGCACAAGAGATCATGACAATGCTGGATGCGAGAATGCCGATGATGATGGTCAAAATCGCTTGGGGTGGCATGTACCTTAATATTGCGCGGTACAGGCCGGTGCGGATAAAAAAGATGACAGAGGCAATAGCTGTAGCGGTTACTGTAAATAACTCTGGTTTGCCGAAATTTACATCTAGTGTATTTAATCGCAAAACGTAGGATAAATAGTACGCAAAACTTATTGCAATAAGATCGTAGGACACGCTTATGGCCCGTTTGATGGGGCGCGGAGCATCTAAAAACTTCTGCAAGTATTTGTTATACATTCACAAATCCATTCTGATTAGTTGCTGGTAGCTTGACCGGATCTGTGCATTATGCACAAAACGAGGATTGGAAGTAGCGCAAAAATTGTAAAAAGTTGTCCAAATTCAGGAAATATTGACGCCGCAATGCTCATTGGTA
>CBHTVU010000388.1:0-2662 GCA_966096785.1 uncultured Gammaproteobacteria bacterium
ATAACGCGTCACTCGCGTTTCAATTTCATTGGCTGAATTGCGCCCCGTGTAATACAAAAACGCATAGCGATTCTCCGCAAATTTTGGATGGAGCGCTACGCTTAATAATCCCATTTCATTTCCACTTGAATCTACGCGATCATCAATATCGAGCACATCTGTTGTTTGGGCAACTTCGGCATCATTATTAAAGCGTGTGATAAATCCGGACTGGCGCGCTATATACCAATGGGTATTGTCATCCGGTAGTTGAAATAAAAATGCGACTTTAGAAATTACTGGTAATTTCGGGAATGCCGGTTTCCAACTGATAACGGCCGACGTATCTTCCACCACCGCAGGAGCAAAACAGCTTGTGTTGGATGGGCGTGAATCCATACCCACCATTTCTTGTGACACGTTGGATGAACTTGTACTTACAGTTGAAGAGGAACTTAAAACGGAGGTGGAACCTCCTACAGAAGACGAACTTATTGATGCCTGACTCGATGGATTAGGTTTGGAGGACTTGTCGCCAGAACCACCACCGCAAGAGGACAACACAATAAATTGAAAAACACAAAGAATGCGTAAATATTTTAAATCCATAATGTCTCCAGCGCAGAGTTATTTGAAAAGAATTTTTATTAACTATCTTATCGCGCACAACGAGTTGGCTATCTTCCAGCCGCTCCTAAATCTTCCTGTCTAAACCCTTTAATAAAAATATAACGTAAATTTTATAACCTCAACGATGAATTCATCCGTTTGATCGCGCACATTGTTCTAATGAAAAAAGCTAATTACAAATAATTTGTTAAGAAAATTATGATTTGATGGCGCGAACTGTGCACACGTACTAATCTAAATCATATGGTCACTTCAACATTAACCTGAGTATCGACTATGTACAATGAATCCAGCGACTTTTTAGAAAATTCCAAAAGCTCGCGCATTACTATTTATATGAGTTTAGCCGCCGCTCATATAATTTTTGGTATGCTTCATCAAGGATCAATTACTATTGCGATCGCAACAGCAGGCTTTGCTTTCTTTGCAACCTTAGTATTTCAACAGGTCCCCACGCAAACATCACGCGATTAAAGTAGAAGCCGTATTAGATATATAAGCTTCAAGATGGGTTGCCAATTGATCCGGTCCTGGTCTGCGGGAAATAGGTCTTGGATTCTCACCATTAATGTTCATTATTCCTCCACCTTCTGTGTAATAAGCACCTCGCGCACTTTTCTGCTAGAATTCGCGCCACTCAGCCTATATCAATAAGTTTCGATATAGATTTTAGGCTATCCTGATTTCACTGTTTCTTTTTACCGTTTCTCTTATTGTTTCTTCGACCGCAGGTTTTCCATGAACAATGCTCACGCACGCCCCTCCGCTTTAGACCGAATCGGTGCCCTTTATCAGGCCATTAACGAACGCATCCTGATCCTGGATGGTGCCATGGGTACCATGATTCAAAGCTATAAGTTGAAGGAAGCGGATTATCGCGGTGAGCGTTTTGCGAATTACCATATGGACATCGCGGGCAACAACGACCTGCTATCCATAACCAAGCCCGAGGTGATCCGCGAGATTCAACGCAGTTATCTCGAAGCCGGTGCAGACATTTTGGAGACCAACACCTTCAACTCCACGCGCATTTCCATGGCTGATTACGACATGGAGGATTTAACCCATGAGTTAAATTTCGCATCTGCACGCCTGGCAAGAGAGTTATGCGACGAAATCACCGCAAAAAATCCTGCCAAACCACGTTTTGTTGCGGGCGTGCTTGGACCAACTAGCCGCACCTGTTCCATATCGCCCGATGTAAATGATCCCAGCGCACGTAATGTAACCTTTGATGAGTTGGTGGAAAACTATCTTGAATCCATCGATGGCTTAGTCGCAGGCGGCGCGGATATTTTATTGATCGAAACAATTTTCGATACGCTCAACGCCAAAGCTGCTGTATTCGCCGTAAAAAAATATTTTGATGATCACGGTTTTGAATTGCCGATTATGATTTCGGGCACAATTACCGATGCATCGGGCCGTACACTTTCCGGTCAAACTACAGAAGCTTTTTACAATTCCCTCGCTCACGCAAAACCGTTCAGCATGGGTTTGAACTGTGCGCTCGGTGCGAAAGAATTACGTCAATATGTGCAAGAAATGTCGCGCGTTGCCAATTGCTTTGTAAGCGCACATCCCAATGCTGGTTTGCCAAACGAATTCGGTGAGTACGATCAAACCGCGCAAGAAATGGTTGAGATTGTTGAAGAATTTGCCGCGAGTGGATTTCTCAATATTATCGGCGGTTGCTGCGGTACTTCGCCCGCGCACATCAAAGCCATTGCAGATGCTGTTGCAAAATATCCACCGCGAAAAATTCCGGACATTGAACCTGCATGTCGTTTATCAGGTTTAGAACCTTTCAACATCATGAAAGATTCTTTGTTCGTAAACGTGGGTGAACGCTGTAACGTCACAGGTTCTGCACGCTTCAAAAAATTAATCGTAGAAGAAGACTATTCCACCGCACTTGAAGTTGCTTTAGAGCAAGTAGATAACGGTGCACAGATTATTGACATCAACATGGACGAAGGCATGTTAGATGCCGAAAAAGCCATGGTGAAGTTTTTAAATTTAATTGCAGGTGAGCCAGATATTTCGCGCGTGC
>CBHTVU010000389.1:0-2656 GCA_966096785.1 uncultured Gammaproteobacteria bacterium
CTGAAAATATTTTTCCCGTGCCTGTATGCTCCGGTAAATTGGAAATTGCCCATATAATCGGTGATGTCTGGATTGTCATCACCGTTTGGGTCGCCGGGAAAACGCGGTTTATCTTCGGGCAATCGGTACCAGGGATTTAATGAAAAGCTAAAGTTATCTCCTTCAAATACTGAATTAAGCATTATTCGATTCCAACTACGTGAGAGAACGCCACTTTGCCCATTCGATTGATGATTCAAACTTATTTCATTAATCACGTTGCGAAACCCGAAAACTTCAAAATCGTTCGTAAAATTTAAAATGAGCTCTGGTTGATGATTTGTTTCACGAAAAGGTGCGGAGGTTTGGCGATTATAAACTTGCCACAAGGAATGATTGGTGTAGCCCAGATAAAGATGGCCGTTATCATTAAACAAATTTTCGCGAATTAAAATTTTAACACTGAGTTGGAATTCAAATTCCGCATGTTTGAGATCTGAAAACGCAATGCTTTCTTCTGATTCATTATTTGCAACTGCTTGCTCGTAGGGATTTGTATTGGGTGAATCAGAATAGCTGAGTGGCAAAATATAATTGCGTTTATGAGGAGTAAGTACAAAGCGATTTGAACGGTTGAGAGCCTCAACCAAGCCGCGATCGTTGAGCATACGCGTCATGGGTTTTGAATCCACAGATTCCTTTTGTTCCTTTGCATCAGTTTCGTTTGATTTAGTGGTTTCTGAAGTGGAGCTGCTGGATTGATTTAATAATATCGCACAGGCTTCTTCCAACTTGCGCACCGTCATTGATTTATCAGCAGTGAGAACACTGTGTTCCAAACACCGTCGCATTTGCTCTTCACTGAAGGCAGAGCCCTCAGCTGCCATTAGATCGGAGTTGTACATAAATGCCGCTAGCAAACCGGCACCGATCAAAGAATTGCGCATGTTTCTGACTCGATAAAAAGATGCCTCATTGTAAGTAAGTAAATATTACGGGCAAGCTATTTCTTCCAGAACAAAATTGCCAATGCGCATAGCCAACCGCTGATGGCTAAAAACTTCCACACTTTTTCAGGGTGACGCTCTAACAAAGGTTGCTGACGGTGGGTAAGCCAGTCGGGATTCGGGCGTTTTAAATCTTGGTACCATTCGGATAGTGCTTCATAGCGTGCACTTGGATAAATACTAAGCGCTTTTTCCAACGCTTTATCCAACCAATAAGGAACCAATGGATTATGTTGCATCGCAGAAATATATTTTAATTTTTGAAAGCTATGCAGATCTGTGGCATTTGCATAATGAGCACCGTAGGGTAATTTTCCGGTTAGCATTTCATATAGCAGCACAGCCAATGAAAATTGGTCCGATGCTGGCCCCACTTTTCCTCCATATCTATATTCAGGCGCCGAATAATCTGCAGTGCCCAATACTATATCTCGCGTGAAGGGTGCGATAACTTCTTCTACTCCCGCGACCCAACAGGAACCGAAATCTACAATCATCGGGCCTTTTGAGCTGATAACAATATTGTCGGGTTTTAAATCCTGGTGCAGTGTATCTTTACGATGGAAAACGCGAATGCCGCGAATAAGTTGCTCAATTAATTCGACCGCATCGACAATCGCTAAAATGCGGCGCTCTTTTAATAATTGGGTCAGTGTTGGGCCGCTGATGTACTCGGTTAAATAATAAAGACACGAGCGTGATTCAGGGGCTGGAATAACTCGCGCAACCTGCGGGCCATGAATTCGTGCACCTATCCAGGACTCCATAACAAAGCGTTCAATATAAGCTGGGTCGTCCTGAAAATTTACCGACGGTGTTTTCATTACCAGCGGTACACCTTTTTCGTTTTCTACCAGATACACCTGGCTTCTCGTAGACTCATGAATTATTTTTTTGACTTGCAAACCATCAATAATTTGACCGGGAGACAAGAGCGGTGGAAAAGGTAAGCGTGATAGCACTTGGATGGCTTCACTTTGTGTTGCGCTACCAATTTGTTCGACAGCAACAGCTTGAATGCTAATGTTATCGTCACTGTTATGTTTTAGTGCTAGATCAATCGCGCCGTTAACTAATGCATCTAAATTTGCGCGATTATTTTTTACCAGGGTTTTAAATTCAGGGACTGGAATAAATTCGTGGATACCATCGCAACTCAACACAAATAGATCACCCACTTCTACTTCAAGCGTGTGTGTATCCACCTCCAAATAGGGATCTGCTCCTAACGCGCGACTTAAGTGTTGTGTGTTGCGATCAATGCGCTGAGTATGGTCACGTGTTATGCATTCAAATTCTTCACCACGTAAGCGGTAAACGCGTGTATCACCCACGTGGAAAATGAAAGCTGTTGATCCTTTTAAAATAAGTGTTGAAAGTGTGGTGAGGTAACCTTCACCGTAAATTGAATTTTGGCTTCGCCCAAATAAACTTGAGTTCAACGCCTGAATAACGCGCATTGCCGATTGTTGTGTGCGCCAGGTATCAGGTGTTGCGTAATAATCGGTAAGGAATCCGGTGATGGCTGTTTGACTCGCTTCGCGCGCCGCCATACTACTACTCACACCGTCCGCAATCCCTATAGCAATGCCTTTATTTGTCAGCGCGTTGCCCTCGGGAATACGTGCACCTACCGTATCCTGATTTTCAGGTTTTTTTCCTGCTTCGCT
>CBHTVU010000390.1:0-2647 GCA_966096785.1 uncultured Gammaproteobacteria bacterium
CAATTCCCGTGGTTTATTTTTTAACGACACATCAATTTGTGCTACAGAAATTTCCGCAATTCTAATCGCCATACGCGCACGCATAGCGTAGGGACAACGTCTGAATGTGTATAAGATTGGAGGACGAGAACTCATTGTTTTTATGCGAGTGGCTGAATTGGTGAGTTGTTTTGAGATGTTAACTGATGGAACGGATTTAACCATCAATTATTTTATGCATTTTACATTGCATGGATAGGATGTTCTGGAGATTTGTTGAATGAATTATCGAGCAGAATTACAAAGAGGATTTGAGGCGGTATCAAAAAGATAAAGCGGCTTGTGCCGCTTTATCTAAGGTTTGGATCTTAGCGCTTGTAAGAGCATTTGTTTGGATTGCCTTGCGGATCAGAACCGAAGGCTGCCACTGTGCATGAAATCGTACCTGGAACAGACACGCGTTTTGTTACCCAATGACCTTTGCGACCAAATGCAACCCATCCATCACCAGATGAGACTGAGCAAGTCTCGCCAAGCTCGGCACATTTTGAGAATCCACTTGGATAATCACCTGTACCGCTAAGCACTGGGCCGGAACTTGAACTACTTGATGCTGCTTTAGAGCTGGATGAACGAATGCTGCTTGAGGCTACTGACGAGCTTGATGGCTTGGAACTGTAAACGCTGCTGGCCGAGCTGGTTGAGCCACCGACTATGCCCCACGGCGCTGGTTGACCGGCACAAGTGGAAACAGAGATACAGCTCTTGTTATCCTCCCAGCCCCAGCCATTAGTGGTTGTTATACAAAGTGGAAAGAGTGAACCGTACCAGTTGCATTGTTGACCGCTGGCAACACTGCTCGCCACTGAGCTTGATCTGGAGCTTGCTACCGAGCTTGCCACAGAACTCACGACAGAACTGGATTTAGAGCTCGCTACTGAACTGGACGAACTAACAACCGAGCTTTTTACCGAGCTTGCAATCGAACTGGATGAGCTGGCTCCGCTGCAAGTAGATGAAGTTAGTTGCGCGCCATTTTTGCCGACACCTGCTATTTGCCCAAGCTTATCCTTCACACATTGCGGTGTAACCGGTGAGTAGCTGTAGGGGATTGAAATAGGGAAGGGCGCTGTTGTCGTCCAGTTAGTAGCGTCGATAGTGCCGCCGCTGGTCCAGGTAATGTTGTAAGTAGCGAAGTCACCAGGATTGGTAACGTTGTTATTTCGCAGATCCCAGAAACCACAGTTGCTGCTGTCATAGCGGCAGGTAACGGGGTTAGCTGCATTTTGAAACCAGTTTTTTTCAATCAATGCATATCCAGCTTGACGCACATTAATGCCTGAACCAGTAATACCGTCGTAAAGGTTGTTATACATATGCGTCCAGCCGCCGCGTTGGAGTGGCAGGCGTGCATTTACGTTTTTGTAAATGTTGTGATGGTAAGTAATCTCGCGGCCACCCGCTATGTCACTGCTGCTTGAACCGTCTAACCCCACCTTTTTACTGTCATGAATATAGTTGTATGACACAGTAATGTTGTGTGAGTCTTTCTTGATATCGATCGCACTTTCAAAGGTTAGGTCACCGTCTGGTGAACCGGCACATTCGTTATTCACGGCGAACAATTCGTTGTGATCGAGCCATACGTTGGAACTCGTATCAACACGCAACATATCAGCGTCATTGCTGGCGCCGCCAAGCGCACCGATCTTCATGTTGCGGACAACAACGTTGCCACTTTTGATAATCGTAATACCGAAGTTAGCGGACGAACCATTGGCACCGATAATGGTAATACCCTTGGTAAATTCTTTAATTTGTACTTCGCGAAATGCATCATCCCAGTGTGGGTTGGAACATTTGCCCGACGAATCCACTGTTGAATCTTTGATGATTTGATTAATCAATGAATCTTCATTGCCGGTATAGGTAATGATTACCGGATAAGCACCACCGGATACGCTACTGCCATTTGAGTCGAGGCGAGCATTAGCAATGATGGTATTTATTTCCTGATAAGTGGACGCGCTAAATGATCTAGAGCCAGATATGTTTCCACCATCTGTTGTGGAGAATCCACCGGTTGAGGCAGCAAGTGCACTGCCAGCTGTAAATAAGGCTACAGCTGCGGTGAGTGTCTTTAGGGAAAACATGACTTCATTTTTCAGGGCGTTGGATGTTTGTTTTACAAACATAATTATTCTCCGTCTTGGTTATGTAATAAGGACGGATTGACCAAAACAATTGCTTATTTAACGCGGAAATTATCACACTATTATTTTTGTAAGTGTATGTGTAGAAGGCTTACTTCTACGACGGAGAACACTACGTTAGTTGTGAGAGCCAATCAATGTTTTAAATTTAATTTGTGACCGTCTAAGCATTTCTATTGGTTATAAATATCACCCACTTTAAAAATGGCGATCAAGGCGTCTAATCGAAAGTTTTTTTCTTGTATCGGTATTCAGTTACACCTAAATCAGATGATCGTTTCTGCATTCAGTTGCCATTATTTCCAGGGTAAAGAAAAACCCCGCAAGTTTTCACTTGCGGGGCTTCAGATACCACTGAAAATACTAACTAGAAATTATTTAGCGGCAGCAGCGGCAGCTTTTTTCTCTTTCTCTTTAGCGATTACAGCTTCAGCTACGTTGCTTGGGCATGGAGC
>CBHTVU010000391.1:0-2638 GCA_966096785.1 uncultured Gammaproteobacteria bacterium
ATACGCACCGCCGACCGATATTCATGAATAGGTAAGCCCTTTGAGAACAAAATTTTAATTAGTCGCCAACGTAAAGCAAAATTAGAATCACCTTCTGGCAACTCGATAACGCAATGAAGATGATCAGGTAATACAACCCAAGCATGAATAACAAACGGGTATTTAACTTTTACGCGCGCAACCGCATCCCGTAACACAACAATATACCGCACCAGCAAATCGTTCCCTTTACGCTCCAATAAATTCACCGTAAAGAAATAAGTCCCACCCGCAACCCACACCCGCCGATAATCCATCTCATCCTCCTTAATATAAAAACTCCGTAGGGCGTATTTAAAGCGAAGCGTAATGCGCCACTCCATAATCGTAAAAACTTAAAAATATTGAAATTAAATCTTCCTTAACGAATACGCCGAATCACCGTTAAAAAATAAGATCGAAGATATTAAATTACATGCACCGTACGGATAAATACGGCGCACCACGCTTTGCTTTAGGTTCGCCCTACGGTATGCGCCATACGAGGTACGCCGTACTTGATACGCCGTACTCGGTGAAAGATTATTTTTTGAAAACTCGCGGAAAAATTAAAAACCATTGCAAATAACCAAAGACAAAAAACAGGGTCCAATCGTAAATATTTCCAAAATAAAATCCATCAGGTCTCATTTCGAACATTCCCGATAGTATTAAATTAGCAGCTATGCCAAACGGCATGGATAATATAGACATGGGATAATCTATCAATACACCTATTTCTGAATTTGCATTGTGATCCGATGAAGAAATAAAAATAAAACTTAGGGCTAATGTTAAAACGCTGAGTAATATCCACATATTCCGTGAAATACTGAATTCTTTTTTTGTGCAGAAAAACGAAATTATAATCAAAATATCAGTTAATACTGAAAGGGATATAATTGCCCAAAATAAATAACCACTCAATTCGTTTTTATAAAATCCAATACATATCGAGACCAGAAAAAAAAAGAATATGGCAATTAGACATAATTTAAATATAAGCTTATTCATTTTTACTTCTTTTTGCTTGCGCAGACAATTTTACAAAGCTTAACTGTATCTTCAGCCCAGTCCTGACAACTTTGTCCGTTATTAGTAACACCTCCCGCAATTAAAGCATACTTGGGGCGAGGCAATGAGGCCGCATCAGTAATACAACTCTCAACACATTTGTTATCTGGTTCCACTTGTTGGCACGATGTATTTTCTGGAGAAGCACCATCGCCTTCGCTCGGTTTGCCTTTACCCCAAGGCCCATCAGCACGATCTTGACCATATCTATCAACCGAACCGTCAGGGCGTCTAATTTGAATGTATTCATGGTATAGAGGGTTCCACGAAACGTCGGGACCAGATTTTGAACCGGAGCCACCAAGCGCATGAAGTGGTTGCGTACACAGGTCTGTTGCTAAACCGAGTGGATCAGTTTTTTTAATCGAATTCCCCTGTACATAAGCGTAAGTATTAATTCCACCTCTTAACCCAATCGGATCAGATTCAATATATCGCCCAATGCTTGGATCATAATCCCGAAAGTAGTTGTAATAAATTCCAGACTCTTGATCCACGAATTGGCCGGGGAAACGACTATAGAGTTCAATACTGTTAGTTTGATTTGGTTGCAATTTACCGAAAGGTTGATAATCCGCAAACCACACAACGCTTTGGTTTTGTGCCGTCACAACTTGCGGTGTGAGCTTGTGATCATTGTGAACGTAATAAGTGTTTACCGTTCCTGTGGTTTGACCAGCCACCGGCGTCACGCGAATGCGATCTAAATTCGGGCCGCTGGCGCCGGTGGTTTTGAGCATTAAGGTGTGATTGCCTGCCGTGAGGTTTAAAGTCGCTGAGGCCGCACTCCATTTGGTCCAGGCAGTAGTGCTTGCAAAACTCACGGTCGTTTTCTTAACACCATCCACATACAAATCCATTGCCCGTGTACCAGATACTAAGGCATAACTTATTTGAATGGTGTGATTCGCTGTGGCTGCGATGGTCACTGGCCAACTTGCTTGCCCTTCACCGTTAAACTGAATGTAACCCGCAGTGCCTGTGTAACCGCTGTAGGTTTTGGAGAGCACTGCATTTTGCAAAGTAGCTTGATTCGTTGTGAGTGTAATGGTTGTGGTTGGAATAGCGGTTGATGAGCCATTCACAAAGCCCAATAACTCATTGCCATTGTAAATATATTCACGGGTGGTATTGCCACTCGCATTAGTCACCGCAATCAAATGCCCGGCCTCGTCGTAGTGATACAACTCCTGAACCTGGCTTGCGAGTAATTTACTCACGCGTTGACCCAGTGCATTGTATTTATAGGTAGCGACCAGACTGCCTGTTTCTTTTACTGTGCTTAAGCGATTGGCATTGTTGTAGGTGTAATCCTGTACTTTTAAGGCATCACTTGTACCTTGAATGCGATTGCCTGCTACGTCATACAAGAAACTGCGGTTCGCATTGGTTTTGGCAATACTGCTCAAGCGGTTGCTGGTAGTTTCGTAAGTGTAGGTTGCGGTGGTACCAGCCGCCGTTTCGGTAAGGCGATTGCCTACTGCATCGTAAGTGTAACCGAGGGTGCCATAAATACCTTGTGCGCTAGTGAGGCGATCAAGTTCGT
>CBHTVU010000392.1:0-2628 GCA_966096785.1 uncultured Gammaproteobacteria bacterium
TTCAACTAATACTTCACAGAGCTCTGCTACCAAGTCTATTCCGAACGATTTCAAGCGAGCTTCATCATCTCCATAATTTTCAAGAGCTTTTCGCAACCAGCGCGGAATTTCCGCACCGCAGGAATCTGAAAAACGCGTTAAATTACGGTAATTGATAATTGGCATGATACCTGGGTAAATCGGTTGTGTGATACCGACCTTATGACACTCTTCCATAAAAAAGAAATAAGCATCCGGATTATAAAAATATTGCGTGATGGCGCTATTCGCACCAGCATCAAATTTACCTTTTAAATAACCAACATCATCTGTGTAACTTTTAGCTTGTGGATGAATTTCCGGATAAGCGGCCACTTCCAAATGAAAATGTGAGCCGAAGTGATGACGAATAAAAGCAACAAGCTCATTCGCATACACCAATTGTTGCTGGCCACCCATACCTGATGGAACATCACCGCGTAAAGCGACTATGCGATCAACGCCAAAAAACTTGTATTCATTCAGCAATTTTAAAACTGTTTCTTCGTCATCACTGCCAAAGGATAAATGCGGCGCAATGCTAATACCATCGTTCTTAAATTGCGTGACCACACCTTTAGTATTGTCACGTGTTGAACCGCCAGCACCATAAGTTACCGAAAAAAAATCCGGTTCAAATTCGTTTAGTTGGTCGCGCACTTTAATAAGTTTTTCTTTTCCTTCCGATGTTTTCGGCGGAAAGAATTCAAAGCTTAAACGCGGTTGTGAATCGGTCATGATTTTACCCTAGAGACTATTTTACCCTCACCCCAGCCCTCTCCCAGAGGAGAGGGGCGTACACAACTAAAGAATAAATATCTCAAGTGGCACAATCAGTTCCCTCTCCCCTCGGGCGGGGCGCGTAGCTAGAGGGTTAGGGATCATTAATTAATACTTATAAGAATCCGGCTTAAACGGCCCTTCAACAGCATAACCGATATATTCCGCTTGTTGTGTGGTTAGCTTGGTTATGACGCCACCAAATCCTTCCACCATGTCTCGTGCAACTTCTTCGTCCAATTTTTTCGGCAGCACTCGAACATACAGGTGCTCAGTTTTTTGTTCGGCAGGTAAATTCGCAAATTTACGTTCGTACAAATAGATTTGTGCGAGCACCTGGTTTGCAAATGAACCGTCCATGATACGTGATGGGTGGCCAGTGGCGTTACCGAGGTTTACCAAACGACCTTCGGACAAAATAATCAAATGATCATTAGTCGCTTTATCGCGATACACCTTATGCACTTGTGGTTTAACTTCTTCCCACTCCCAATTTTTGCGCATGTAAGCGGTATCAATTTCGCTATCGAAGTGGCCGATATTACAAACCACTGCACTGCGTTTTAATGCACGCAACATCGCGGAGTCACATACATTTACGTTACCAGTAGTTGTTACAACCAAATCTGTTGTGCCAAGAACAATGTGATTAATATCTTCGTATTTGCCCGTGTTAATTCCGTCGTTGTATGGAGACACAACTTCGAAACCGTCCATGCAGGCTTGCATTGCACAGATTGGATCAATCTCGGTAACTTTTACAATCATGCCTTCCTGACGCAATGATGCAGCAGAACCTTTACCCACATCGCCATAACCAATCACGAGTGCTTTTTTACCGGCAAGCAAATGGTCAGTGCCACGTTTGATGGCATCGTTCAAGCTGTGACGACAACCATACTTGTTATCGTTTTTACTTTTTGTGACAGCATCGTTCACGTTAATAGCAGGAACTTTTAATGTTCCTTTCTTTAACATATCCAATAAACGGTGCACGCCAGTAGTTGTTTCTTCAGAAATACCATGAATACGATTAAGCATTTGCGGATATTTTTCGTGAACGATTTGAGTTACATCGCCACCATCATCCAAAATCATATTAGCCGCCCACGGCTGACCATCTTTCAAAATGGTTTGCTCGATACACCACCAGAATTCTTCTTCAGTTTCGCCTTTCCACGCGAACACCGGAATATTTGCAGCGGCAACTGCAGCGGCAGCGTGATCTTGCGTAGAAAAAATATTGCACGATGACCAACGCACTTCTGCACCCAGCTCAACTAATGTTTCAATCAATACGGCAGTTTGGATAGTCATGTGAATACAGCCGATGATTTTTGCATCGGCTAATGGTTTTGAACTTTTGTATTTGCGACGCAACGCCATCAGTGCAGGCATTTCGCCTTCAGCAATTTCAATTTCTTTACGGCCCCAAGTGGCGAGGGACATGTCGGCAACTTTGTAGTCGGTGAAGCTCATGATTTATTTCCTGTGATTCAATGAATTTATTCATGTATTTTTTTGTTCCGTCATCCCCGCGATGGCGGGTATCCATTTCTAAAAGCTGGATTCCCGCCTTCGCGGGAATGACGATAAAGTTCTAAATAATTAAAGCGCTTTCTTCAACGCATCTGCCTTGTCTGTTTTTTCCCACGTAAAATCTGGAAGCTCGCGACCAAAGTGACCATAGGCGGCAGTTTGGCGATAAATAGGACGTTTCAAATTGAGCATTTGAATCAAACCGCGTGGACGCAAATCGAAATGCTCGCGAATTAAATTAATAATTTCTGCGTCTGGTAATTTTCCAGTACCGAATGCGTTAACAGAAAT
>CBHTVU010000393.1:0-2627 GCA_966096785.1 uncultured Gammaproteobacteria bacterium
AAGATTTATCGGCGTATTTTCCGCAGGGCTTGGAAATTGTTTATCCCTACGACACTACGCCTTTTGTTCGCCTTTCCATTGAAGCAGTAGTACACACACTTATTGAAGCCATAATATTGGTGTTCCTGGTGATGTATCTGTTTCTGCAAAATTTTCGCGCGACACTCATTCCTACTATCGCAGTGCCGGTAGTTTTATTGGGCACGTTTGCAGTACTGCAAATGTTTGGTTTTTCTATCAATACGCTCACCATGTTTGCCATGGTGCTCGCCATTGGCTTGCTGGTGGACGATGCCATTGTCGTGGTGGAAAACGTCGAACGGGTAATGGCAGAAGAGGGCTTGTCACCGCGTGAAGCCACTAGAAAATCCATGGATCAAATTACGGGAGCTTTAATTAGTATTGCACTGGTGTTGTCTGCCGTATTTATTCCCATGGCATTTTTCGGTGGATCAACGGGTGTTATCTATCGCCAATTTTCAATCACCATTGTATCTGCCATGTTGCTCTCGGTAATCGTCGCGCTTACGCTCACACCCGCACTTTGCGCCACCATGCTTAAACCGGTAAACGCTGATCATTATCATAAGACCGGATTTTTTGGGTGGTTCAACCGCGTCTTTGATCGTACGAGTACGAAATATCAATCCGGTGTGCGTAGCATGTTAGGAAAGACGCGTCGCTACATGGTGATCTACGGTGCAATCGTGTTGTTGCTAGGATTTTTATTCACGCGTTTGCCAACGTCATTTTTGCCGGACGAAGATCAAGGCATTATGTTTACGCAAATGACATTGCCGGTTGGTGCGACCAAAGAACGTTCAATTGGAGTGATGAACCAAATTGAAAAACATTACATGGAAAATGAGAAAGATACGGTTCGTTCTGTATTTTCGGTGATTGGTTTTAGCTTTAGCGGACGTGGCCAAAACAACGGTATTGCTTTCGTCAGTATGAAAGATTGGAGCGATCGTACCGATCCGGAACAGCACATTCAGAAAGTTGCACAGCGTGCGATGGGCGCGTTTTCGCAAATTAAAGATGCTATGGTTTTTCCATTCGTCCCACCTGCTATTACCCAATTGGGAACCTCAACTGGTTTTAATTTACAGTTGCAAGATTTGGGTGGCATGGGTCATGAAGGCATGATGAATGCGCGTAATCAATTTATAGCCTTGGCTGCAAAAGATTCACGTCTTGTCGGTGTTCGTCCTAATGGTCAGGAGGATAATCCGCAATTTAAATTGGATGTAAATCAGGAAAAAGCCGCAGCACTCGGTGTTTCTCTTTCGGATATCAGCAGCATTTTTAATACTGCATGGGCTGCCGCTTACGTGAATGATTTCATCGACAAAGGCCGCGTTAAAAAAGTCTATGTGCAAGGCGATGCGCGTTTCCGCATGTTGCCGGAGGATGTGGGCAATTGGTACGCGCGCAACAACAAAAACGAAATGGTACCTTTTTCTGCGTTCACGAGTGGTCATTGGATTTATGGTTCGCCACGTCTTGAACGTTACAACGGCGTATCGTCGATTAATATTATCGGGCAGGGGGCTCCAGGGGTGAGCTCTGGTGATGCTATGTTGGCGGCAGAAGAGATTGTTAAACAATTACCAAACGGAGTTGGCTTTCAATGGACAGGCATGTCGTTTCAGGAGCGCCAGTCTGGCAACCAGGCGCCTATGTTATATGCCTTATCGATTCTTGTGGTTTTTCTCTGCTTAGCGGCTCTTTATGAAAGTTGGTCAGTACCTTTCGCTGTTATGCTAGTTGTTCCTCTCGGCATTTTAGGTGCGGTTTTATTTGCGTTGGGTCGAGGGCTTTCCAATGATGTTTATTTTCAGGTGGGCTTGCTCACAACGATTGGGCTCGCGGCGAAAAATGCAATTCTGATTGTTGAGTTTGCAAAATCGCTTCACGAACAAGGCGCGAGTTTATTCGATGCAACCATGGACGCGGTGCGCATGCGTTTACGGCCAATCGTGATGACGTCACTTGCATTTATGTTGGGGGTGACGCCTCTTGTGATAAGTAGCGGCGCAGGTTCTGGCAGTCAAAATGCGATTGGCACCGGTGTATTTGGCGGCATGTTATCTGCAACCACCTTGGCGATTTTCTTTGTGCCGGTATTTTTTATTGTAGTGTTTAAATTTTCGCAGCGTTGGTTCCCCAAAAAATCTGAGGATTAATTCGTCGATAACTCTCCCTCAAAAAATTTGAGGGAGAGCATTTCGATTTTTATTCTTTCAAACATTGTCCCGCATTAGAAATCCAGTTTTGCCACTAGCTGCAAGCGCGTCATATTTCCATCTAAACCTGTTTCAATTTCTCTTGTTGCGTAAGTCACTTCACCACCAAAACTTAATTTCGGTGTTGCACTGTAGAAAAGATTAATGCGAGTGCTCTCCGTACTTTTTGTTGCACCTGTGCCAGTCAGTGCAATATCGTTATCGATACTTTGTTTCGAGTAAACCAAATTGGAACGCCATTGATCGTTCCACAGATGACGATACGAAATAAATCCACCCGTGGTGCCAATCGCTTCTAATTCACCGGTCTCTTTTATCACCGCATCATTGGTTGTATTAAGGCCAATGTAACGCCCTAAACCATCCCCACCATTTATT
>CBHTVU010000394.1:0-2582 GCA_966096785.1 uncultured Gammaproteobacteria bacterium
CCAAAGTGCAGGCTGCTAGCAAGGGCGCAGAAGAGTTTGAGTTTGGTGATATCCATAAAATGCCCTTCGACTGTCTCGCGCTCAGGCTGAGCGGAACAAATTAATAATGTTGAGATTGCTTTCGTTTATGGTGCGTTCGTCACGGTTTCATTGGTTTGCCAATGCTCATGCGCCTCTTCCTCCGCTCATGGTGAGCCTGTCGAAGTATGTTGCATAAAGTGCAACATTAACATGCAAATATATCATTTTACGTGATATTGGTTTTTTTTTACACTGCGCGCCTTGTTAAAACCCTGTCGATTTCGACATAACCGCATTTCAGGAGTCTGCCATGCACGTTTATTACGATAAAGATGCCGATCTTTCTATCATTCAAGGCAAAAAAGTAGCCATTATTGGTTACGGTTCACAAGGCCATGCACACGCATGCAACCTGAAAGATTCAGGTGTGAACGTTGTTGTTGGTTTACGCTCTGGTTCTGCAACCGTTAAGAAAGCTGAGGCTCATGGCCTGAAAGTAACTGATGTTGCTTCTGCAGTTGCTTCTGCTGACGTGGTTATGATTCTGACTCCAGATGAATTCCAATCAAAATTGTACAAAGACGAAATCGAGCCGAACATCAAGAAGGGTGCTACTTTGGCTTTTGCTCACGGTTTTGCGATTCACTACAACCAAGTAGTTCCGCGCAAAGATTTGGACGTAATCATGATCGCTCCAAAAGCACCAGGTCACACCGTGCGTTCTGAGTTTGTTCGTGGTGGTGGCGTTCCAGATCTGATCGCAATTTTCCAAGATGCATCAGGCAAAGCTAAAGACACTGCACTCTCTTACGCATCAGGCGTAGGCGGCGGCCGTACCGGTATCATCGAAACCACATTTAAAGACGAAACTGAAACCGACTTATTCGGCGAGCAAGCTGTTCTTTGCGGCGGTGCTGTTGAATTGGTAAAAATGGGTTACGAAACTTTGGTTGAAGCGGGCTACGAGCCAGAAATGGCGTACTTCGAGTGCTTGCACGAATTGAAGTTGATTGTTGACCTTATGTTCGAAGGTGGTATCGCGAACATGAACTACTCAATCTCTAACAACGCTGAATACGGCGAATACGTGACTGGCCCGAAAGTTATCAACGAAGAATCGCGTAAAGCTATGCGTCAAGCGTTGAAAGATATTCAAACTGGTGAGTACGCCAAGAAGTTCATTCTTGAAGGTGCAACTAACTACTCTTCAATGACTGCTGCTCGTCGCAACAACGCTGCGCACGGTATTGAAGTTGTTGGTACCAAGTTGCGTGCAATGATGCCTTGGATTCAAGCGAACAAAATCGTTGATCAGACTAAAAACTAATCATTCGATTCTGTTTTAAAAAGCCTCGCCTCTTAATATTTAAAGAGGCGGGGCTTTTGCATTTTGGTGGGCTTGAAAACATATGCAGTTTACTTTTGATGTGTACAATGGCGCTTCCGCGAAATAGAAGAGGTTGATAATGAATAACCATAGCGAACAAACCGAAACCATCGAAGCTAAAAAGCGCGACAGCGATTTGCTATTTGGTGATCATGAGGAAGAAGTTTCTGAGGGCGGACAAAAAGTTCGTCATCGAGGTGTTTATTTGTTGCCTAACTTATTCACCACGGCTGCGCTGTTCGGTGGGTTTTATGCAATCATCTCGGGTATGCATGGTAATTTTGGTCATGCAGCTGTGGCGATTTTTATCGCTATGTTGCTTGACGGTATGGATGGTCGCGTCGCCCGCATGACCAATACGCAATCAGCATTTGGTGAGCAGTACGACAGTCTTGCGGATATGGTTTCCTTTGGAGTTGCTCCGGCATTGGTAATGTTCAGCTGGGTGCTTCACGATTTGGGGCGCTGGGGTTGGGCTGCAGCATTTGTTTATACCGCCTGTGCAGCTTTACGTCTCGCGCGCTTCAATACGCAAATTGGCGTAGTCGATAAAAAATATTTTATGGGTCTTGCCAGTCCTATGGCGGCGGCAATTATTGCGGCAACTGTTTTGACCTTATCCAATTATCAGCCTGAAAATATTTGGGCAAAGGCAGGGTTGGCGATACTAACGATTTGTACGGGTCTTTTGATGGTTTCAAATTTCCGCTACACAAGTTTTAAGAGTGTGGATTTCCGTGGCCGAGTCCCTTTTGGTGTAATGCTATTAATTGTTATGGCATTCGCGCTACTGATAATTTTTCAGGAAGAAGGTTTGTTGGCTATCTCTATTGCATACGGATTGTCCGCTCCTGGTGTGTGGCTCTTGAGAAAAATTGGCGTCTTGAAACCATCTTGATGCGTTTGTAAGTTCTGCAAATTGACTGCTTTGTATCGCTTTTGTTTGCTCGTTAAGCGAAGCGACAAATATCCTTCAAAATAAATTCAAAAAAGCTTGCAAGGCGTGAGGCGGGTGCCTATAGTTCGCGCCCTCGCCGAGCAGGCTGTTTTTACCTTCGGGTTGATGTGTAGGTTTAGCTAGAAAAGTAAAATCCGAATGAAAATAAGGGTTTACAAAGGTAAAAAATAGCGTAATATGCGCGCCTCGCCAAACGGCGATAGAGCAAAACGAAGT
>CBHTVU010000395.1:0-2576 GCA_966096785.1 uncultured Gammaproteobacteria bacterium
CGCCGCTATTCCGAGGAAGCTGGCATAGGTATGCCGGAAGTGGGAATTTTCAATACCCCTGAAGTCAATGCGTTCGCAACGGGGATGAGTAAAAACAATTCTCTGGTTGCTGTGTCGTCAGGCCTGTTGGATAAAATGACTCGCGAAGAAGCGGAAGCGGTGATCGGCCACGAAGTTGCGCACATTGCTAACGGCGACATGGTGACGCTCGCGTTGATTCAAGGCGTGGTGAACACGTTTGTGATGTTCCTGTCGCGCGTGATTGGTCACGTGGTTGATAAGGTGGTTTTCAAAACTGAAAACGGACACGGCCCTGCATTTTACGTGACTATGATTGTTGCTGAATTGGTGCTGGGTATTTTGGCTTCGATTATTGTTATGTGGTTCTCGCGTCAGCGCGAGTTCCGTGCGGACACGGGAGGTGCACGTCTTGCCGGTCGTCAAAACATGATTGCTGCGCTTGAGCGTTTGAACTCCTTACACCCGGCGCCCCTGCCAGATCGTATGGCGGCTTTCGGTATTTCGGGCGGTGGTGCTGAGGGATTGAAGCGTTTGTTTTTAACGCATCCTCCACTGAACGAACGCATTCAAGCCTTGCGTGAAGCTCGTTAAGGAGTGATGGACGATGAATGAATTGAGCGTAGGCAGCCCTTTGCTTTGGTCCGGTTTCCTCGCTTTTGTGCTCGTGATGCTCGCGCTGGATTTATTTGTGTTCGGCGCGGGCAAAGCACACAAGGTAAGCATCAAGGAAGCCGCAACCTGGTCATTGGTGTGGTTTACCTTGGCTCTGGGTTTTAATGCAGTTCTTTGGTGGTACTTGCAATCAACATTAGGCGCTGAAGTTGCCGATGAAAAAGCGCTCGAATTTCTCACGGGTTATCTCATTGAAAAATCCTTATCGGTTGATAACGTTTTTGTCTTCCTATTAATTTTTTCTGCCTTCCAGGTTCCAGCTGAATATCAACGTCGCGTATTAATTTACGGTGTGCTCGGCGCGATTGCGATGCGCATTGTGATGATTTTACTCGGCAGTTGGGTCGTGCAAGAATTTAAATGGATTCTTTACCTGTTCGGTGTGTTCTTGCTCTTCACAGGAATCAAAATGATGATTCCGTCCGATGAAAAACCGGATATGGAAAACAGCTGGATCTTAAAACTCGCTCGAAAATATTTGCGTGTCACGCCAGAAAATCACGGCGAACGATTTACGATAAGCCAAAATGGTGTGCGGTATTTTACGCCATTATTTTTAGTGTTGATTCTTATCGAAATGTCGGATTTGATTTTTGCAGTAGATTCTATTCCTGCGATTTTCGCTATCACGACTGATCCATTCATAGTAGCCACATCGAATATTTTTGCGATTATGGGTTTACGCGCACTCTATTTTTTATTGGCAGATATTGCCGAAAGATTTCATTTACTCAAATACGGTTTGGCGATTGTCTTGACATTCATCGGTGTGAAAATGTTGATCATGCCCTGGTTCCATATGCCGGTAAGTATTTCACTCAGCGTGGTAATTACGGTTATAGCCTTGAGTATTCTTGCCAGCCTTTGGGTCACGCGTAAAACCGTTTAATTTTTTAGTAGGTCGTTGCCTTTTCGCCCCGATGTCGGGGCTTTTTTTTGCTGCAAACAAGCGCGCTACAAAGGTTGCAATTTCACGCTGAAGCTTTTATTGAAAATGGCGCTCACAAGATATTTATAAATATCCCTGTCGATTTCTGGGGATGACATTGTATTTAATATTTCATGGTATTCATCCGCCGAATCAGCAACACCCAAAATGCACCAGTTATCTATCAAGAGATGCTTTTCAATATGATCTTGCGAACATCTTTCAATAAGCGCAACTGGGCCTTGATACGGCCAGGTTTTTAAAGCCAACCCGGATAGCGCTTCCAACATTTTTACGTTATGCACCAAGGCTGGCTGCCTCCCAACACAGTAGCCTGCGCATTTTTTTAATTGATGACTCGTGCAGGCGCGACTAATAGAGCGTTCCAATCCGCACACCTGATAACAAAGTTTATATTCGTCACTAATGGATTGAAGGCTGTCCTTCGCTTTTTTGTTTGATGGGAATAGCCCATAGAGTTTTTTTCGTCCAGAGGGCATTTCAGATACAGGAAAAATCTGGGGCGTTAATAAACCATTTTCTTTTTCTTCGAGGTGAATGCTATAAAACCGACTGATTCTGCGCAGCCTGCGGTTGTAAATCGGGTTTAGTTCTTTAACTTTTTTTGACTCAAGAATCAGCGCGGATAATTCGCCCGCCGTTTTATCAAAGGTAATATTGCGGGTAAGCTGACAAATTTTCATTTCTCGCGACGATTTATGGTCGGAAGTGAAATGCGATAAAACCCGCTTGCGAATATTAATGCTCTTCCCAATATAAAGAAGTTCTTTATGCTCGCTCCAAAAATAATAAACACCAGCCGTGTTCGGTAATTCAGCGATGAGTCCTGCATCGAAACCCGCAGGTAAACTTTCCTTACGGTATTGATGTGCAATAGCCGATTGTACTTTTTCTTCGCCATGCTCCTCTTCCGCAATCATCATAAATTTAAAGG
>CBHTVU010000396.1:0-2568 GCA_966096785.1 uncultured Gammaproteobacteria bacterium
TCCATAAAAGATTTAGTTCCTCCGCTTGCTGATAATCAATTGACTGTAAGCAATGATGCGACATGGCAGCAAGTAAAGCAGCTCATTTCCCAAATTTACTCAATTGCAAATGATGATAAAAATTTGCGATTGCTTGCACAAGATGCTCGTGCAGGTAGGCAGGAATTTGGAATCGGTTTTGATGGCTTGCGTAAAAACTATCCAGTGCGTCGTGAATTTCAGAATTACGAAATAATTAATGCTAGTCAAGAATCTGCGGAGTGGTTAGGTATTTTGGGTTTCGGTGTAAAAAATTCCAACAATGAATAAATTCAAGCTTGGCCTCATTATTAATCCTTACGCTGGTATTGGTGGTAGTGTAGCGTTAAAAGGCAGTGATGGCGACGAGATTCGAGCAGAGGCGTTTGCGCGTGGTGCTGAACCGCGTGCACTTTCACGTATGCAGCGCTGTTTGACATTGTTACAGCCTTTTATCTCCGATATTCACGTTTACTGTTTTGCTGGAGACATGGGTGAAGTTGCTCTGCAGCAAACCACATTTAATTACACTCTGGTTGGTCATCCACAAGCGAATCCATCAAGTGCACAAGATACTTTTAAAGCTGTGGCAGCTTTAGTGAAAGAGTCTGTTGATATTATTTTATTTGCTGGTGGCGATGGCACTGCGCGCAATATTGCCGATGCCTTACATCAGGAACATGCAGAGCAACAGGTGGTGTTGGGTGTTCCTTCTGGTGTAAAAATGCATTCCGGTGTTTATGCTATTGCACCGGAAGCGGCGGGTGAGATATTGCTTCGCCTGTTAAGGAAACAGCTGGTAAATGTGCAGGCATGTGATGTGCGCGATATTGATGAAGCAGCTTTTCGCGAAGGAAAAGTAAAGACACGAGTCTATGCTTCAATGAAAGCGCCTGTAGTGCCAGAGTTTTTGCAGCAGGTGAAAAATAGTGGTGCTGCGCAAGATGAGCTGGTCAAACTCGATATAGCTAATTATTTAATCGATAATTTTGAAGATGAAACTCTTTATATAGTTGGCCCAGGTTCTACGACTAAAGTTTTTCTGGATCAATTAGGTGTGAAAGGAACGCTTTTGGGTATTGATGTTGTATTCAATCGTCAATTAGTCGCGGCGGATGTAACAGCTCAGCAGCTCTATCAAATCATCAATGAACACAATAGCGACATTAAATTAATCCTTACAGCTATTGGTGGTCAGGGACATATCCTTGGTCGCGGCAATCAGCAACTAACACCCGAAATCTTACGCAAGATAGATGCTTCTAATATTCACATTATTGCCACTAAAGAAAAAATATTGTCGCTAGAGCACAGGCCACTTTTGGTGGATTCAAATGATCCCGAATTGGATAAATCTTTTTCCGGTTACCAGACTGTGTTGGTTGGTTACGATGAGTTTATTATGTATCCCATTGGTGCTTTGGATTCGAATAGCGAAAATGCAAATCCGGTAGGCATATGAAATTATTGTTCGAAAAAATTACTGCCTTAACTCACGCTTTAAAATCTACACCTTCAATTGACAGCTACAGGGTTTTACATGGAAGAGGCCGTTGTTTCGAAGGTTTGGAGTTTTTAAACGTTGATTTTTTTCAACCCGTACTGGTGTTTGTACTATACAAAGAACCTCCAGAGAATTGGTTGGATGGGCTCCTACTTTTTTTACAGGATAAGTTAAGTGAAAATTTATCTTGTGTGTTAGTGCAGCGTCGTTATTTAGCCAATTCGCCATCGGAAGTTATCCTCGGAGTCATGCCAGAAAAAGTTTTCGCTCGACGAGGCAATTTACAATTTAACTTGCATTTGGACACTCAACAAAATGCCGGATATTTTCTGGATATGGAAGTGGGGCGGCAATGGATTGAAAAGTACGCGAATAATAAACGCGTATTAAATCTATTTGCCTATACCTGCGCATTTTCTGTAGTGGCTGTGGCTGCGGGTGCACAAAAAGTTGTTAATGTGGATATGAGCAGCCCTGCGTTAAATCTCGGCAGGTCCAACCATCAACTTAATGACCTGCCTAAAGAAAAAACGGAATTTGCTGCAGAAAATATATTGAAGTCCTGGAGTAGGGTTAAAAAACCTGGGCCTTATGATTTGGTCATTATAGATCCTCCCTCCTATCAAAAAGGAAGTTTTGTTGCGGAAAAAGATTATGGAAAAGTTATACGTCGTTTACCCGAATTAATACCAAAAGGTGGTTTGGTGTTAGCCTGTTTAAATGCACCTGAATTAAGCGATGATTTTTTGAAAAAACAATTCGAGGAACAATTGCCTCAGGCTGAGTTTGTGGAAAGGCTCGAGCAGCACCCGGATTTTCCGGATGTTAATCCGGAGCAACAATTGAAGTTATTGGTATATAGAATTTAGTTTAAAAGGGAGTCGTCATCCTCAGCTAGGCGCCCCCGCTCGCGGGGATCCAGCATTTGATTATTTTTTTTAACAGCTTGATCCCCGCGAGTGGGGGCACCTCGCTGAGGATGACGACTCCCCTATGATTTTAGTGTTTTCGTTCGCTCTGAGCGCGCAGCAATTGAATGGTAATTA
>CBHTVU010000397.1:0-2559 GCA_966096785.1 uncultured Gammaproteobacteria bacterium
GCATAGACGCTATAGGTGCCATCATCGCCAATCTTTCCACCGTGACGCAGGTTCACGCTAGCTCCTTGATTACCCACTAGAGCACTAACAGTTTCCCCTTGAGTATCACGCGTATGTTTGGTGATGATATTGATTACACCATTAACCGCATTTGCACCCCACAAGGCGCCGCCAGGACCACGGATTACTTCGATGCGCTCAATATTTTCCAACATAAGGTTGTGCGCTTCCCACAGCACTCCACCAAACACCGGGTTGTAAATGCTGCGGCCATCCACCAGCACCAATAATTTATTAGCAAGGCCGCTGTTAAAACCACGAATACTTATCGCCCAACTATTAGCGTCAGACCTCGCTACATTAACACCGGGAACCATGCGCAAGGCATCAGGAATATTAGTGACGCCTGAACGCGCAATATCCTCACTGGTTACCACATAAATTGCTGCGGGTGCTTCTGATATGGCTTCATCTTTTTTAGAAACACTCAATACACGCGTATCGAGCAATTGCTCAATAGTAAGATCAAAATAATCTACTGCAAATGCAAACTGCGGCGCCAAAAAGTTCGTGAAGACCGCAGCGACTCCTAAAGACAAAGGTCTTTTAATTGCAAGCTTCCGTAATTTCATAGCCTATTTCCTATAATAAGAATTATATGCATAAGGCTAGTTCATATTTAAACGAACGCTAGATGAATTGAGTTGAATGACTTGCCAGCCTTAATGCTAATTAAGATATGAAATAAAGAGCTTCGGTAAGATTGTTGTAGACAAAAGGTGTCGCATAAATATTTAAATTGTATATTCACTGAACTAAAAGTTTCGCGCGTAATTGTTCACTAGTTTCAAGCGCATCATAAATGTTTTGTTTGGCAGGGCGTACACCTTTACCAAAACTTATTTCTACAATAATCGATGTGTCCTGAGATAATGCTTCATTATCGAAATCCGCATCCGGTGTGTTATTTATGTGCGTACGGCAACTTAACAGATCGCATTCGCGAGTAACTTGTTCACGCGATGAAATATCAGGCCCGTTTAATTTTCTATCACGCTGATTTAGTTTGTCATCGCGACTATAGCGCTTTTTTACTTCAAACCAATCGTAACCCTGAGACGTGGTTAGTTCAGCTGCACGTAAAATCGCGTAATCCTCCGCCGTCTTAAGATTCCCGTTTGCAATCTTAAATTCTACGCTATACGCATTGCTACTCAGGGATTTTTCTGTGTATCCGTAGCCTGACCCCTTAGCAGCCCTATAAGGAGATAAAGGTTCTGAAGCACATGCGCTTATTAAAAGTGATACCAAAATCCAGAGCGTTTTTTTCATAAAATATCGCCTCATTCATATGGATGAGAATTCAGAACTTTATATATCTATTTTTCAGATTCTTTTTTCTCAGACCTATTTTGCAGATCCACTTTTTGCAGACTCATGCTTTTCAACCCATTGTCTCTCCATTATCTGCGCTTCACTCTGAGCATCAAAAAAATCACCATCAGCCATTTCTTCTATCGCAGAATCCAACAACGAACCACCACTTGCAGTTTGGTAAGTATTGGTTTCCTGTGTTTTATCGATAGTAACACTCACTGCTATTTTCCATTGGTCCTGTTTCCGGCAGGCAATATTTTCGGTTGTAGACTTTTCATTCGCCATAATAAATTGACGACAATATTCACCCTGCTTATTGGCAAATGTTAAACGCGGTTTTATTTCCACCCCATGAGTAGTAATTTGTACGCCACTGGGTGTGGTATCTAATATTTTGGCCACTTCCTGCCAATTGCCGTTGGTATTAGTTTCATGCAACAGCTGAATGGCAGCAAGACCGAGAACCATAACCACACTGGCCGCAATAGCCATGTTTTTTTGCAATACGTTTTGAAAAGTTTGAAGTACTGGAAACGCAATAACTTTTGCAGTACCGGATTTTTCTTTAACAGGGTTTTCTTTAACTGAAAGTTTTTCCTCTACGATTTGAGTGTCGTCCGCAAGAAGCTCTGTAACAGAATCTGGCAAGGGACGTGAATCAATTGTTGCGTAAGCCGCAGCAACAACTTCATCAACCATGGCGAGCTCTGCCAAACGGTTAGCAATGTCTTCATCAAGGATTAATTGTTCGCGAATAGCTTCCATCTCCGCTTCAGGGAGCTCCGCATCTAAAAATGCTGACAATTGTTCATCAGAAATATTCATCGGCTCATCTCTCATCAATTCATTTTCGCCTGGGGCTTATTTAAATATTCATGCAGCGCCACACGTGCGCGTGCAAGCCGACTCATTACGGTCCCCATCGGAATACTCAGTGTCTCAGCAACTTCCTTATAAGACATACCCTGCACTGCAATGAGCGCCAGAATGGAACGCTGGTCGTCCGGAAGTTTATCCATAGCAGAGCTTACCTCGCGCAGCGTAATTTGCTGATACACAATATCTTCGCCATCCACTGTTGGTTCTTCCAACTCGGGCAATTGCGCTGCATTGTGGCGAATTTTACGTGCGCGATATTCATCTATCCAAATGTTACGGCACACACGAAATGCCCACTTGGCC
>CBHTVU010000398.1:0-2552 GCA_966096785.1 uncultured Gammaproteobacteria bacterium
TTATTCTTATTTATATTACATACATTTCCTTTCTTTTTATCTGGCATATCTTTCTTCATACCAAATTCTAAAGCTTCGTAAACATCCTTATGGTTTTTCTTAAGAAGTGCATTTCTGAAATCTGTATAAGCAAAAATTCAATGTAAAGAAAGTTTTTACAAAAATTAATTCATCTTCATATCCTTTACAAATATTCGCGACAAAATTCACAATATTATTTGCACTATGCAAATGCAAAGGAAATCGTTAAAATGGATTTCAATTTATTACACTAATTTACGTAATTTAGCACTTAAAAATCCGCCTTAATTACTTCAAAAAATAATTAATTAATATTGTCAGGCATTTTCGGAAAACCGCTCATCAGCGACTTTGTTTTTCAAAATCATTTATCATCGAATCCCGTTACAAATCATTTTCAATGATTGCTTATCATGCATCACTTCTTTCTATCATTTATCACAAGTTTTTAACAAAAGTGATTTTTCGCTGATCATCTTATCAAGACGTTATCACTAAACATCTTCTGCCAGTGGCAAAGAAAATAAGACTTATGCTTCGTGTGAAGAAAAATTGGTGCGTTGTAAAAAAAAATCTATATGCAATGATACAGCCGCATTAAAAAGGTCTTTGCTAACTTTAATTTACTTCCTAGTTGTAGATTATTGATTTTCTAAAAATAACCAGCGCAAATAACACTGCTATTACAACTTCCTATAACAATAAATCCGATAGCAATGAGCGTCCGTTGATTGAATTAATTTCATTTGTCGGCGCAAGTGTCTCAGTGTTTGTTGATGATATTTGTTGCATATAGTCTCGATGACACTGAGAAGCGGTGGCCATACTTTTAATCAAATAATTTTAGAAATTAAAAAGTTAGGCGAGTCCTCGCATTTAATTATTTTTTGGTGTTGGAAAAATAATTTCTCCTGGAAACAATAACGAGGAAACCAAATGAAAAGGTCAATACACATGCTGCGTCGGGGCGTAGCGCTAATCACCTTGGGTGGTTTAGCGCTACAGTCCGCGGCAAGTTATGCAGCTCGTTGCGAATATGTGGTTAATGGTCAGTGGGAGAGTGGCTTTACGGCCGCAATCAGACTTACCAACAATACGAGTACTACTATTGACGGTTGGACAGTTAGCTGGGCATACACTGACGGTTCAACGAGAACTGGCGGATGGAATGCGCAAATCAGTGGTAGCAATCCCTATACCGCTAAAGATATGGGTTGGAATGCCAGGATCGCTCCCGGCCAAACTGTAGAGTTCGGTGTTCAGGGCAATAAAGGCGTGTTTAAGGCGCCTGCGCCCGTTCCAACGGTCACTGGTACCATCTGCTCGAACTCGGTCAGTTCAAGCAGCCAACCGTCTTCATCTTCAATACCTTCATCCTCATCTTCTTCGGTAGAGTCTTCGATTCGTTCGAGCTCAAGCTCTATCTCTTCCAGCTCGGTATCTTCAGTTTCTGGCGGTGTACTGCCCATTTCAACATCAGGCAATAAAGTGTTGTTCGGCGGTCAGGTGGGTAGTGTTTCCGGGATGAGTTTGTTCTGGAGCAACACTGGCTGGGGTGGCGATAAATTCTATAACGCGCCAACAGTGAGTTGGTTGAAAACAGACTGGAACGCCAAGTTGATTCGCGCAGCTATGGGCGTTAACGATTCTGGTGGCTTGTTGAGCGATGTATCGAACAAAACCCGCACTATGGCTGTGGTTGATGCTGCTATCGCAAACAACATGTATGTGATTGTGGATTTCCACTCACATGTTGCTCACCAGTACCAGTCGCAATCCATTGCCTTCTTCCAGGAAATGGCAACAAAGTACGGCAAGACCAACAACATCATTTATGAAATCTACAATGAACCGCTACAAGTTTCCTGGAGCAGCGTCATCAAACCTTACGCGGTTGAGGTGATCAAGGCGATTCGTGCGATTGACCCGGACAACCTGATTATTGTGGGCACGTCAACCTGGTCTCAGGATGTGGATGTTGCAGCACAAGACCCGATTACCGGTTACGCAAATATTGCCTACACCTTGCACTTCTATGCGGGTACTCACGGCCAATTCTTGCGTGACAAGGCAAGCACGGCATTGAGCAGAGGTATTCCTTTGTTTGTGACCGAGTGGGGTTCTGTGAATGCTGATGGTAACGGTGGTGTCGCTAACAGTGAAGCTAATGCCTGGGTTGCTTTCATGAAAGCAAACAATATCAGCAACGCCAACTGGGCCTTGAATGATAAAGCGGAAGGTGCTTCTGCACTGGTTCCTGGTACGAGCGTTAATGGTAGTTGGGTATCATCACAATTGACTGCGTCAGGTGCTTTGGCGAAGAGTATTACTCTGGGTTGGGCTCCGCTCATTGGTGATAACAGTTCTTCATCGTCTGTTAGATCTTCAAGCAGCAGCTCTGTAGCCTCGTCAATTATTTCTTCAAGTTCAGTTGCCTCAAGTTCAGTTGCCTCAAGTTCAGTTGCCTCAAGCTCAGTTGCATCATCGAGCTCCGTTGCATCGAGTGTTGTATCAAGCTCTTCATCATTCAG
>CBHTVU010000399.1:0-2552 GCA_966096785.1 uncultured Gammaproteobacteria bacterium
GACCATCAACCGGGTTAACGGCGAACTGCACGTTGGAACCACCAGTCTCAACACCGATCTCACGCAATACCGCAATCGAGGCGTTACGCATGATTTGGTATTCTTTATCCGTGAGTGTTTGCGCTGGAGCTACAGTGATTGAGTCACCTGTGTGCACGCCCATAGGATCGAAGTTTTCAATCGAGCAGACGATAATGCAGTTGTCATTTTTGTCGCGCACAACCTCCATCTCGTACTCTTTCCAACCGAGCAGAGATTCGTCGATCAATAATTCATTGGTTGGTGATAAATCCAAACCGCGTGTACAAATTTCTTCGAATTCATCCCAGTTGTAAGCGATACCACCACCTGAACCACCCATGGTAAATGATGGGCGAATGATGCACGGGAAACCAAATTCTTTCGGCGCTTCTTTTGCTTCTTCCAGGGTGTGAACGATTTTCGCGCGCGCACAGGACAAACCAATTCGCTTCATCGCCTGATCAAACAAATTGCGGTCTTCTGCCATATTGATGGCTTCTTCTTTGGCGCCAATCAGCTCGACATTGTATTTTTCGAGCACGCCATGTTTAGCCAATGCTAAAGCGCAGTTCAATGCGGTTTGCCCGCCCATGGTAGGGAGAATTACATCAGGACGCTCTTTTTCAATGATCTTGGAGACGGTTTGCCATTCAATCGGCTCGATGTAAGTTGCATCCGCCATAGCCGGGTCAGTCATGATGGTCGCAGGATTCGAGTTCACCAAAATAACGCGATAACCTTCTTCGCGAAGAGCTTTACAGGCCTGAGCGCCTGAGTAGTCAAACTCACAGGCTTGACCTATAACGATTGGGCCAGCACCGAGAATCAAGATACTGTTTATGTCTGTACGTTTTGGCATGTCTGCTCCGGTTCTTTGGCTTTTCGTGTGTCCGGGTTGCCGACGAAACCACTCAGACACGCCTTAGACCCATCCCTGGAGGCTCGGCGCTCACGTCCTGTGAGCGCACGGTCTGATCGATTTCATCGACAACCCTTTGAAAAACCTTTGCGTAATTCTTTTGCTCGTGGGCGAGCTTGTATCAATTCAACAATTAAATGCACGTAGCAATTTAGTTTTTGCGCGCGGCCATCAGCTCGATAAAGTGGTCGAACAATGTATCTGCTTCGTGCGGGCCGGGGCTCGCTTCGGGGTGACCCTGAAAGCTGAACGCGGGCTTGTCAGTACGATGAATACCTTGCAATGAACCATCGAACAGCGATTTATGAGTCGCGACTAGATTGGCTGGCAAGCTTGACTCTTCAACCGCAAAACCGTGGTTTTGCGCCGTGATCATCACGCGTTTTGAAACCAGGTCCTGTACCGGGTGATTACCACCGTGATGACCAAATTTCATCTTGAGCGTTTTAGCACCAGAAGCTAGCGCCAATAATTGGTGACCGAGGCAAATACCGAATACCGGAAGATCGGTATCCACGATAGTTTTGATGGCCTCAATGGCGTATGTACATGGTTCTGGATCGCCAGGACCGTTGGATAGGAATACGCCGTCAGGATTCAGTGCTAACACATCAGCGGCTGAAGTTTTGGCAGGGACTACAATCAGCTCACAATCGCGATCCGCCAACATGCGCAAAATGTTGCGCTTAACGCCGTAGTCGTAAGCAACTACTTTGAATTTTTTAGCGCCGTTTAACGTCTTGTGGCCTTCACCGAGTTGCCAGCTGCTTTCATTCCATTTGTAGGATTCGCTGACAGTGACTTCTTTAGCTAGATCCAAACCTTTCAAACCACCGAAAGCTTTGGCTGCGGCTAGGGCTTTAGCCTCGTCTACATCGCCAGCGATAATTGCACCGTTTTGAGCACCTTTATCGCGTAACAGACGGGTCAAGCGGCGGGTGTCGATATCTGCGATTCCGACCACATTGCGTTCTTTCAAATAGCTGGAAAGATCTTGCTGGTTACGGAAGTTGCTGGCGATCAGCGGTAAATCGCGAATTATTAAGCCAGTCGCCCACACTTTATCGCATTCACCATCTTCAGATGTGGTGCCGGTGTTGCCGATATGAGGATAAGTGAGAGTAACGATTTGTTGCGCGTAAGATGGGTCGGTAAGGATTTCCTGATAACCGGTCATAGCAGTATTGAATACTACTTCACCAACAGATAAGCCTTCGGCACCAATAGAAGTACCACGAAAAATGCTACCGTCAGCAAGCACGAGTAGCGCGGGTCTCTTTACGAGAGCGGGGTTTAGGTCCCGGTTATTCAAGTAAACCTCCTGGGTTTGGCAGTGGTTTTAAAGCTAAAGCTGGTGCGCAAAAATAAACTTCACTTTCTTCAGGCTCAAAAAGACAATCGCACAGGCTAAAGGCGCGAAAATCGAGTTGTTTTACAGGGCTATAGTGAATTTGCCTGGCTGCAGGTTGTAAAAAAGCGAGATGAAACTGAATTCCATCTCGCTTTATTTCTGTGGGCTACTTTTTGAACCGAACGTTACAATCTTTTTACAGCCAGGCGCGGCAGTGCCGAGCGCAATTAACCGCGAATTGTACGGGAGCGCACCTCTAGT
>CBHTVU010000400.1:0-2539 GCA_966096785.1 uncultured Gammaproteobacteria bacterium
CACTGAGGATGAGATAGGTGAAGGTTACGGTTTGGATGAAGCAGAACTCGCGAGGGTGGATCCACTGGACGGCAAGAAACTACAATAAAATAAACATTTAAAGGTTTTAAATTAAGGTTCTCTGTAAAAATTATTTTTAACCAAAGAACCTTAAGATTTATTTTAAAATTTTGGCAGCCATTTTTTTGCTTCGTCAGCTAGCCATGGAGCAACTGTGCGGAGATGATCAATTGTTTGACCATTTATTAAAGGCACGCAAAATCCACCAGCGCATACTTGACCCTGTTGCACCTCATCTATGTGTAGATCACATGAGGTAGAAGCGCGCACAGCAGGTTGGGCAATACATATATGCAGGCCAGCACCTTGGGTCACTATTTCACGGAATGAGTCACGTGGCCCATGTACATTGAAGCGATCACGACAAAATTTTGAATCCGTCAAAGGAGAAATTGACGGGCCAATGGTAGGGCCGGTAGTTAGCCTGATCATTTGTGCGAGAAAAAGGCTGTGATCGAAAGGCTCACAAAAAATACCTCGCGAACCAGTACCTTGATAAACATTAATAATAATTTTTATATTTTTCCAAATACCGAAAGGTTTCATTCTCGAATGCAATTCCAATAGCTTCGCTGTAGCACCCGCATTAGAACCACCAAAGCGGGCCGATAAGACCGCAGGTGGTAAAGGCCCCTCGGATGCGCCGATAAAAGGAAATAGCATTAATTCGTTCACCTTTTTTGCAGCATTACTACGGCGAACTACATCTTGTATGTCTTCAGGCAAATCTGACAAAGGCGGTAAAAACGAACCTGCCGATGGTGGGGCAGGTGGCGGATTAGCTGGCGCGGGTGGAGGCGCGGGTGGACTCTTGGGATGCGGCCCCCCTCGCTGTGGAAGGCGCGGAGCCCCATTGCCTCCATCAAGTACAAAAATCGCGCGATCAAGAGAGGCGATTGTCATTTTGCCGACAATATTATCGGCCTTATTTTGGTAGCTACGATTAATCACTTTGAGTGATTGTTTATAAAGGAGCACAGCATTAGCTGTACGCGTGCCGTAGAAACCGGCCTCAAGACTTGCGTCTTCCGCTTTAAGTATTCGCAGGCGAACCAGGGCGGATTGGATAAGCGCGACGTGATCCCCTCGGTCACCGGGAACTATGTGAGCACTGTCGGAAATCAGGCATGCTTGAAGTTTTTTGTTAGCTGAAAAAAGTTTGGATACCAGAGCCATGTTTCACTCACTCCTTTTTTGTCAGAAAGTAATTAATAATCCTTAAAATAACAGCAACCTGAAAATTAAAAATTTCTGTAAACATTTATATCAGGAAATCAGTTACTTAATAAAAATCACAGTGGTTATTACAAAATAATTATTGTTGCTTTAAACCCGCAGTCAATGAGCGCAAAAGATTCTAGTGTTTTTATTAAAGTTGACATGGTAGCGCTTCACATTAATGACAGATTTAGTCTGGATCTCTGATTTAAGCTAAAAAATATTTCAAAAACTAATGCGGCTTCGGTCTGTAAAGAAACGAAAGGCTTGTAACATCAGGATGACAAGATAATATTTTATAAACTATTATCCTGAAAAAATAATGAGGAATTTGGTTGCTCAAAGCCAAACAATATTACAACAAAAATTAATAGTTTAAGCGCCATTTTAGACTCATCGAAATATTTTGTTAAATCTAAATAAAGAAGTTTTCGATAACGCAAATAACATAATAATGCGTTAAGGATATGAAAAATTTCCTGTTTTCTGCAGGGATCTATTGTTACAACAAATCAACGCTAATGGAGATTACTATGAAAAAACTGCCTGGAATTTTTACATCACTAGGGTTCGCGACCATTCTTGCATTCGCTTCTCACGCGGCTATGGCAGCCTGGACTACTAATGGCAAACAGCTCATTGATGCCAAAGGTAATCCGTTTATTTTTCGCGGTGTGACAATCGATCATACCCTCGCGCCGGAAAAAACAATTCAATCACTAAAAGATATCGCGGCTTTGGGAGCAAACTCAGCGCAAATTGAATTTCCTATCAAATATGATGGCGTGTTTCCTCGACGAATTGTCAATCAACTGAAAGATATTATTAAAACCTGTGTTGAAGAAAAATTGGTGTGTGTACTTGAACCTAACGATGTTGCTGGCTTTGGTAGTGTAGAAGGCTCGGCGAGCCCAACTGCGACAGCTGAATACTGGAAAGATATTTACAATACCTTATATGGCTATCAGGATTATATTATTATAGGTTTGGGTAATCAGCATTTTGACGGAAATTCCGGGTCTGCGATAATTTATTCCAGCGGGATGATCTCCTATATTCAAGGTCTAATGAGCGTATTACCAAAAGATTTTTTGGTAATGATTGACGGTAATGTTTGGAGTCAGGATACCGATAAGGCCATGCAACAAATTGCACGCGCGATTAATCAGGAATCCAGTTTAAAATCGAAAGTTATTTATTCGGTCGATTTTTTTGATCAATATGCTAACCCTGAAAAAATTCGCGACTATATTGCAACCTT
>CBHTVU010000401.1:0-2538 GCA_966096785.1 uncultured Gammaproteobacteria bacterium
CAAGCACAAGCCTTTTCACCCCGCATTAGAGGGATTTAGCGCACGTTTTCCGCATTTTATTCAGTTGATGCGGCTCGATAAGCCGATCGGAATTCTGTTATTACTCTGGCCAACCTTATGGGCACTATGGCTGGCAGCAAAAGGAGTTCCAAGCATCAAGAATTTGATTATTTTCAGCTTGGGGGTGGTTGTGATGCGCTCGGCAGGTTGTGTTATTAACGACTTTGCCGATCGCAAAGTGGATGGCAAGGTTGCACGCACGCAGGGCCGTCCGTTAGCGACGGGCGCTGTCTCAAGCCGTGAAGCCATTATTTTATTCGTGACGCTCTGTCTGATCGCGTTCGGTCTCGTGCTCTTAACTGATCCGCTGACCATAAAGCTTTCAGTGGGCGGTTTGCTTCTGGCTTGTAGCTATCCCTTTATGAAGCGCTACACGCATCTGCCACAAGTGGTCCTTGGCGCTGCCTTCGCATGGGGAATTCCGATGGCTTATGCTGCGCAAACCGGCGCACTCGATAAAAACATGTGGCTGATTTACCTCGCCGTGGTTTTATGGACGGTCGTGTACGATACTTTTTACGCAATGGTTGATCGCGATGACGACCTTAAAATCGGCGTGAAATCTACTGCGATTTTATTTGGCGAACAGGATCTGGTTATCACCGGCGCACTACAAGTCATGGTTATTTACTCGCTAGTACTCGTCGGGAAAGCTTACGCATTGGGACTTGTTTTCTACCTTGGCCTTGCGATGGCATCAGGTTTGTTTTGCTATCAGCAATGGCTAATTCGCTACCGTGAACGCACCGCTTGCTTCACTGCGTTCCTCAACAACAATTGGGTGGGCGCTGTCATTTTTGTGGGCATTGCGGCTGATCTCGCGCTCAAATAATTTTTGTTAAGGTCACACAGCTCAACTACCTCCGTGCCAATGATAACGCTATCATTGGCTCAAATTATCTATCTCCTTCCATAAATTGAAACACCCTCAATCAGGTATCCATCTTTATGATGAAAATCGCTAGCGCATTCGTAGCAATATCAACCCTCCTTTTTACATCTTCAATGGCGCAGGCTGACAGCAAAGTAAAACCTGAAAAAGTGGTTAAAAATGAATGGATTTATTTGTTCGATAAAGACATGAGCAAATGGACAACCTATCTCGGAATTCCAAACCCGGAAACAGTCGTCACCGGCATACCAAAGGATGAAAAAGGAAACTATACCCACGCGGTTGGCTTCGATAAAGATGAGCGCAAAGTATTCACAACGAGTGTCGTCGATGGCGAACCCGTATTGCATGTCACTGGCGAAATTTACGGGAGCGTGCACACCAAACAAGAATTCGAAAATTATCATTTGGTGGTGCAGTTCAAATGGGGAACGCAAAAATGGCCACCACGCCTGACGGAGCCATTGGATACCGGCATCCTCTACCATGTGATTGGCGACCACGGCGTGGATTATTGGAAAGCATGGGCGCTCTCGCAAGAATTCCAAATTATGGAACACAACACCGGCGACTGGTGGCAAATTGCGGGTTCACAAATTGATATCCGTTGCGAAAAAGTTGCTAACGAAACTGTGCCTGTTTACAACCCTAAAGCTCCGCTACTGAGTTACGGTCCAGGTGGCGCGGGCATTACTTGTATGCGCGGAAAAGATGCAGAAAAACCCAAAGGTGAATGGAACATTCTCGAACTCATTACCGTCGGCGATAAAAGTTTGCACATCGTAAATGGGCAAGTCGTTATGGCGCTTTCCAATTCACGATATACACAGGACGGAAAAATTATTCCTCTCACTAAAGGAAAAATTTTGTTGCAAAGTGAAGCGGGTGAAGCATTTTTCAAAGGCGTGAAAATTAAATCTATTAAAAAAATTCCAACGGAGTATCAAAGCTACTTCCTGTGAATATTTATGAACACTAACAAAGCCCTCCACAAGTATTTGGTGAGCCTGCCCAACGCGGTATTGGAATATCCGTTCGGGCCAGATGCTCATGTTTATAAAGTAGAGGGCAAAGTTTTCGCAATTTATTTTAAAGATAAAGAGAGTGAGAGCATTAATCTTAAATGCGGCCCTGTACACGCGCAGGAATTACGATCTGTATTCACCGAGATAACGCCCGGTTATCACATGAATAAAAAACATTGGAATACTTTGGATCTCAAAGGCCAACTCCCCAAAAGCGAAATCCATCGTTTGATTGATCATTCATATGATCTCGTCGTGAAAAGCCTACCAAAAGCTACCAAGCAACGTTTGCGAATTCAATACGAACGTTTGGCGTGGTTGAAGTAAACACATATTAAGTCGTCATTTATATTTCTTTCATAAAATCGCAGTTTAGGCCGAACATCTATTACGTCAAATGATTCGCTCTTTGAAACATATTAATTCTCAAAGATTACTGTCGCCCTATGTCAATCTTACCTTCACAAATTACAGTTAACCCTGAATCCATTGCACCCTCCAAATATCGCCGTTCGCCCTGAGCGGGCCGCCGTGGGAGGGTGTTTAATTTTAGAAAAAAAT
>CBHTVU010000402.1:0-2532 GCA_966096785.1 uncultured Gammaproteobacteria bacterium
AAGACCATGCGCGAGCTCTATACAAAGTTGTAACAGAAGGTATCGTTGGCGAGACTTATAATATCGGCGGTCATAACGAGAAACAAAATATTGATGTCGTTAATAAAATTTGTGAATTGTTAGATGAGTTAAGACCCGTATCTTCAACAGATTTAAAAATAAGTAGCCACAAAGAATTAATTACTTTTGTAAAAGATCGTCCCGGTCATGATCTGCGTTATGCGATAGATGCATCGAAAATTCAGCGTGAATTGGATTGGACGCCAAAAGAAACTTTTGAATCTGGTATTCGCAAAACGGTTATTTGGTATTTGGAAAATCTTGAATGGGCACATAGAGTCCAAGATGGTAGTTATCAAAGAGAAAGGCTTGGTTCGGAAAATAATTAGGGTTTTATATGAAAGGTATTGTTCTTGCTGGTGGTAGTGGTACGCGATTGCATCCTATAACAAAGGGTGTCTCAAAGCAGCTTTTACCAATCTACGATAAACCTATGATTTATTATCCCTTATCCGTGCTTATGCTTGCGGGTATTAAAGATGTGCTCATTATTACTACGCCTGAAGATGTTGAAAGTTTCGCTCGTTTAATGGGTGATGGGTCGCAATTTGGTTTGAAAATTAATTATGCAATCCAGCCATCTCCTGATGGATTGGCACAGGCTTTTATTATTGGGGAATCGTTCATAGGTGACGATTCAGTCTGTCTGGTTTTAGGTGATAATATTTTTCACGGACATGGACTCACACAAAAGTTATTGAATTCAGCACAACGTACCAAGGGCGCCACTATATTCGGTTATCATGTGACAGATCCCGAGCGTTTCGGCGTGGTCGAGTTTGACGATCAGATGCGCGCTGTTTCAATCGAAGAAAAACCCTCCAAACCAAAATCGAATTATGCGGTGACCGGATTATATTTTTACGATAATGATGTAGTAAATATTGCAAAAAGTATTAAGCCATCCACCCGTGGTGAACTAGAAATTACCTGTGTTAATAACGCTTATCTGGAGCGTGGTGATTTAAGCGTGGAGCTTCTTGGTCGCGGTCATGCGTGGTTGGATACTGGTACACACGACAGCCTATTGGAAGCGGGGCACTTTGTTCAAACTATCGAGCATCGTCAAGGACTTAAAGTAGCATGCCTTGAAGAAATTGCATACAACCAGGGTTGGATTGAACGGGATCATCTGATGCGTCAAGGAAAAATGTTATCCAAAACAGGTTATGGTCAATATCTTTTGAAGCTTGCGGAACAATCCAGATAATGAAGATTTTAGTTACAGGTGCTAATGGGCAAGTCGGATTTTGTCTTGTTAATCAATTGAAAAATACGGATTGGGATTTTTTGGCTCTGACTCGTCAGGAGTTAGATATAAGTGACCTTAAACAAGTAGAAAAAATTATTGGTGATTACCAACCTGACCTTATTATTAACGCAGCCGCGTTCACGGCCGTTGATAAGGCAGAATCGGAAATTGAACTTGCATTTGAAATAAATGCATGCGGCCCTGAAAATTTGGCAAAAGCTGCAAATACTATTGGTGCGGCAATTTTTCATATTTCAACCGATTATGTATTTGATGGTGAATCCGAAAAAGCTTATTTGGAAACCGATGAACCTCGTCCGCAAGGTATTTATGGGAAATCGAAATTGGAAGGTGAGTTGCTCGTCTCCAACGCGAACCCAAAACATATTATTTTACGTACGGCTTGGGTTTTTGGCGAGCACGGTAATAACTTTGTTAAAACAATGATTCGCCTGGGGCGGGATCGTGATCAGTTGGGAATAGTAGCTGATCAATTTGGTGGTCCGACTTATGCGGGAGATATCGCTAAAGTACTTATTGAATTAGCATCTCAGCAGGAATTGCAAAAAAACATACCCTGGGGTACGTATCATTTTTCTGGTGAGCCCCATGTAAGTTGGTATGAGTTTGCTAAATCAATATTTTCAGAAGTGGAACAGCAAGCTATATATTTAAAAAAATCTCCGGTGTTAAACCCAATCACTACAAAGGATTACCCGACTCCAGCTAAACGTCCTGCCAATTCGAGACTCAACTGCAATAAAATCCAGAAAAATTTTAATGTAGATATGAGCGATTGGAAAAAAGCATTAGAAAATATTCAATCTTATTCTTGAGAGACAAATGAACATAATTGATACTGAAATTCCGGATGTAAAAATATTTGAACCGAAAGTGTTTGGTGATAACAGAGGTTTTTTCTTTGAAAGCTTTAGCCAAAGAGTATTCGAAGAGGCTGTTGGCTATCAGGTTAATTTTGTTCAGGATAATCACTCCAAATCACAAAAAGGTGTGTTGCGCGGTTTGCACTATCAACTTCCTCCAATGGCACAAGGGAAGCTAGTCCGGGTTACTCAAGGTGAAGTATTTGACGTTGCGGTAGATATTAGAAAGTCCTCGTCCACTTTCGGGAAATGGGTGGGAGTTTTGCTTTCAGCCGAAAACAAGCGCCAGCTCTGGATTCCGGAGGGCTTTGCTCATGGTTTCTTGACGTTAAGTGA
>CBHTVU010000403.1:0-2510 GCA_966096785.1 uncultured Gammaproteobacteria bacterium
AAATGAAGCTACCGAGCAAAAAACTACCTGAGATCTTAATGAAAGTCTCTGGATTTCAAGTTGAGATCCAATAATCGTTCAGAATAATCGTGTAATTGCCCGGCAATAATATGAACAACAGGTTGTGCGACATTGTCTTTATTCACTTCTACAGTTCCTTTGATTAGCAATAATTGGGATGTAAGCAGAACTTTTCGAAAAGTTTGTTGTGTGCCTTTCCAGATAATGACATTCATATTTCCTGTTTCATCTTCCAGTGTTACAAACATAGCGCCACTGGCAGTACCAGGGCGTTGACGGCCAGTGACAAGGCCGGCTACACGAACAAAACCACCATGATGTAAATTTTTCAAATCACTATTTTTGGTGCAGCGATTAAAGGGTTCTTCATTTCGCAGCAGTGCCATAGGGTGCGGCCTTAGACTTAATCCTGTTGTAGCGTAATCATTCATAACATCCTGTTTTATACTGGGTGATGGCGTTAATAAATCATCCTGCGCTGCAATATTTGTTTCTTCCAACAAAGAAGAGAAAGGTTCAATAGCGGCGGCTTTCCAGCGTGCCTGATGACGATTGCCTGCAAGTGAGCGCAAGGTATCTGCAGAAGCAAGGTATTGCAAATCTATGGATGTTAAGGCTGAGCGGCGTGCTAAATCTTGTACCGAATCGAAAGCAATAGAACCGCGCCAAATTTCAATGGATTCAGCTTTATTTTTATCCAGAGAACTCACAAGACAAAACCCCAATCGAACAGCCAGATTATGCGGTGAGTGAGTGTTGTTATATTTTTCCAGCCGGTGTTCGTAATAGCTGCGATTAATATCTATGGGTAGAATTTTAATCCTGTGCCGTTTTGCATCCTGAATTAATTGCGAAGCGGAATAAAATCCCATGGGTAAGCTGTTTAACAACGCACAATAAAACGCAGCGGGGTGATGGCATTTTATCCATGAGGATGTGTAACACAATAATGCAAAGCTGGCTGAATGGGATTCGGGAAATCCGTAGCCACCAAAGCCCTTCACTTGTTCGAATAAGCGGTTGGCAAATTCCAATGTGTATCCGCCAGCTAACATGCCATTAATAAATTTTTCTTCAAAAAGCATGAGTGTGCTGTCTTTACCCCAGCTTGCCATGGCGCGCCTTAATTGATCGGCTTCACCGCCGCTAAAACCTGCCACAACCATGGATAAACGAATCACCTGTTCCTGAAAAATAGGAATTCCATATGTAGATTGTAAAACCTCTTTTATGGCAGCACTTTCGTAGGGAATGTCGTCGGGATTCATTTGTCTTCTTTTTAAATAAGGGTGAACCATTCCACCTTGAATTGGCCCAGGTCTAACAATCGCAATTTGAACAACCAAATCATAAAATTTTCGCGGCTGTAAACGCGGAAGCATAGACATTTGCGCTCGCGATTCCACTTGAAATGTCCCCACGCTATCGCCCTGACATAACATTTCATAAGTTGCGGGATCTTCGCGCGGAATATCTGCAATGGTTTTAATGTTTGCGTCATAACTGCTGATGTAATCCAGGCTTTTCCTTAACATGGTCAACATGCCCAACGCCAAGACATCGACTTTTAATAAGCGCATGGATTCCAGATCCTGTTTGTCCCACTGAATAAGTGTGCGATCAGGCATTGATGCATTTTCGATGGGAACAAGGTCGCTGACTTTAGTTTCGGAAATAACAAAACCGCCAACATGTTGCGATAAATGCCGTGGAAAGCCACGAATTTGCTCAACCAAAATAAAAAATTGCTGCAATAGTTTTTGCTGGATTTTTAATCCTGCAGCTTCAATACGTTTATACAAATCCGTAGATCTATCCCACCAGGCGAGGGATTTTGCTAAATGATCCACCAATGATTGTTCCATACCCAAAGCTTTACCCACATCGCGTACAGCACTGCGCATTCGATAAGTAATAACTGTCGCGGCAATAGCCGCTCTTTCTCGCCCATATTTTTGGTATATGTATTGGATAACTTCTTCGCGCCGGGAATGTTCGAAATCTACATCTATATCAGGTGGTTCATCGCGCTCTTTGGAAATAAACCGTTCAAACAAAACATTGATTTGAGTGGGATTTATTTCGGTTATAAACAGACAATAGCAAACCACGGAGTTCGCTGCTGAGCCGCGCCCCTGACATAAAATATTTTGCGTGCGGGCAAATTGCACTATGTCATGTACCGTCAAAAAATAGTATTCGTAGCTGACCTCCTCGATTAAATCCAATTCTTTTTTAAGCAATGGTTCTACAGATTCAGGGACTCCCTCTGGCCATCGTTTGTGTTTTCCTTCCTCCACCAAGTTCCTTAAATGCATAATAGGCGTAAGTGATTCTGGCACTAATTCTTTGGGATACTGATAGCGCAGTTCATCCATGGAAAAATCACACAAATCTGCTATAACACAGGTTTGTTCAAGCAAGGCTTTCGGGTAGAGTTTTTGTAACTGATTAAATGATTTTAAATAAGCTTCACCATTAAGGTGAAG
>CBHTVU010000404.1:0-2506 GCA_966096785.1 uncultured Gammaproteobacteria bacterium
AAGCGTTGCTTCAAACAAATGCGTTTCATTAATTCTGCTTCTTCGTCCTTTGACAACCATTTTTCCAATTGTTTAGGCGTTGCTACCCAACCCGGCAAAATTGAATTAACGCGAATATTATCTACACCAAAATCTGTGGCCAGTGCCTTGGAAATACCCAGAATTCCCGCTTTAGCCGCTATATAACCGGCAAGATTGGGTGGACTAAAATGCGTATTGATGGACGATATATTGATAATCGATCCACCACCCAAGGCTTTCATCATAGGTTGAACCGTTTGCGCCGAAAAAAACACCGGATGCAAATTGACAGCAAGACCTTTATGCCACTGAGCTTCAGTCAAGGAGTGGGTCTCAAAGCGTTGATCATTGGCGGCGTTGTTGATCAACACACGTATATCACCCAATTGCTTTTGCGCGTTATAGATGCTGTTGCGCAGAGCACCTATATCACTTACATCACAAGCTTGAAACAAAGGGCGAGGCAAACCCTTGGATGCTAACAACTTGCACAGTTCATCAGCAGCTTCAAGGTCAACATCAACAAACGCCACTGATGCATCCTGAGCTAAAAAAGCTTCAACCAGGCTCGCACCAATACCTGTAGCACCGCCGGTAATAAAAACTGTTCGCCCTTTCAAACTGGCATAGCGTGTGTAACCTTCGTGTGACGAATAGCTATACATAGGTACCTCTGTAGATTACATGCCCACTAATATAGGGTTGTCTGAGTGACCGGCAACTCAAAGCGCCTACTCCACCCTGGGCGTCTGCTCTAATGATAAATTAATTAATTGCATGACTTCATTGAGTAGATATTTGACTGCATCAGACGCGGCATCCGGTCGGCCCGCAAGAATTTCATCGTAGATCTTTTTATGATCTTCATAACTTGCCGTAAATACACCCTTAAGCTGGTTAGTGCTTGCAATGCTCACGCGTAACGCGACTTGAATAAATTGGCGCAATTGCAAAAAGAAACGGTTGTTGCTGGCTGCCAAAATCGCAGTGTGAAATTCAATATCGGCGCTGAGAGGATCGTCCTGGCCAAGATCAGCTTTACGCATGCGCTCAAGAGCATCTCCGATGGCCTTCATTTTGATTTTGTCTTGATTATTTTCGCAAGCAAGGCGCGCCGCTTCAGGTTCAATAGCCAGACGCAGTTGGGTAAATTCACGCAGTAGGTCGAGAGAAGGCCGTGCATTCAGAGTCCATGACAGCACATCAGGATCAAACATATTCCATTGCGTGCTCGGCATAACACGTATGCCCTGTCGCGGACGCGAGGCCAGTAAGCCTTTAGCAGTAAGCATTTTCACAGCTTCGCGAGTTACGCTACGGCTAATATTAAATTGCTGCGAGAGCTCGGCTTCTGTCGGGAAACTTTTATCAACGGCGTAATTGCCTTGAATAATAGCAGCGCCCAGCTGGTGGGTAAGTTGGTGAGTGAGGTTGCGACCGGAATCAAGCATTGCTTTTTGCCTATTTATATTATGAATATACATTATATGCCGAGTCGTTGGCGTCTGAATAGCCAAATACTTATGAGCATTTTCGCAAGATTGAAGGGCAACTGATTGCTGGATTAGCAATACCGCTCATATTTCACAAACGCAAGGCGAAAAAAAACCCATAGCAAGAGGATATGGGTTTTTGTGGCGCAATTAAATAGTTATTTTTCGATGTCAAAATGGCGAACATCTTCTCCTTTCACCAAATAAATTACGTACTGCGCGAGATTACGCCCGTGGTCGCCGATACGCTCAAGGGCGCGCAAAGACCACATAATATTTAAAACCCGGGGTATGCTACGGGGGTCTTCCATCATAAACGTCACCAGCTCCCGCATAGCTGTTCCGTATTCCAGATCGACAGTGCGATCCATTTGCACCACCTCATTGGCCATATCCACATCGAGACGAGCGAAAGCGTCCAAGGCATCTTGCAACATGCGCGATACCAGACCGCCAATATGGCGTACTTCAACGTAACCACGCGGAGCCATGCCTTCTGTACTTAGCGCGATGGCCTGACGAGCAATTTTGGTAGCTTCATCACCAATTCGCTCTAAATCTGTAATGGCTTTAGTCACTGCAATAACAAGACGCAAATCGCTCGCTGCAGGCTGACGACGAGCGAGAATGCGAATACATTCTTCGTCGATCGACATTTCCATTGAGTTAACCGTTTTATCCGCACGAACTACTTGCTCAGCGCGCGTGGTGTCGGCGTCCACCAGAGCGGTAATAGCATCATTTACCTGACGCTGCGCCATGCCGCCCATTTCTGCGAGGTGCTTGCGGATATCATCCAGCTCATTGTTGTATTGCTGTGATATGTGAAGTGTGTGGCTTGTAATATCCATGATCGGGACTCCCGCCAAAAAGCCTTAGAGGCAAAATAATTTAATTAATAATTTTACATAAAGTAGGGAATCGTCCTCCTCGCGGAGCGGGGGTGCAGTCGTTAACGAACTACAAAGAAGGGCTGGATCCCCGCTCCGCGC
>CBHTVU010000405.1:0-2505 GCA_966096785.1 uncultured Gammaproteobacteria bacterium
GCAGTTGCGTTGAACAGTGGTCTTGGAATTTACGGTGACAGATCCAGCTACTATCCACGCTTCCACACACCAATGGCTATCTTCAACGGTGACTCACGCGATGTTGCTTACAATCCTGGATTACAGGAATACAGCGAAGTGAACAATGTTCCGTTCTATCACGCGAATTACCCGCAAGGTCACGGCGATGCTTACTACCAAGATAACGGTGGTGAATTCGGAATAGTGGCTGTAGGTTGGTTGAACTACATGTTGAAAGACGATCAATCAAGCTCTGGCAAAGGTATGTTCTTCGGCAGCAATTGCCGTTTGTGCAAATCGCCATGGGTGATGAAGAACAAAGGATTTTAATGCAGCTGTAGTATTTTAAATCCTTCGAAAATCCCCGCAGGTTTTTTTGCCTGCGGGGATTTTTTTTGCTCAAACGATGAGTTCGAAAATGTTATTTAGTAATCTGGTGCACAAGCAGATTACCGTTTTACTGCTTCATTAAATTTTTAATAAAAATTCATTTTATGCGGCGAAACTCTTAAGTGAGATTTGATTGATTTTGAAAATATTCCAAGATAATTTTTTTAAAAAGTAACTGTCTGCAATTTTAAATTGGCGCGCACCTATGTACTGCTACTTTATCCTGTAAGAAAAAACAATGATCCAGTATTAACTGGAAAAACAAGTTCGCTATATGTAATCCTTACAATTAGTTTTAAACTCAATATAGAAATAGTTATATTGACAATATGTTGTTGAATCTATAAAAGCCAATCTGATGTTGTTAGATTGTTTTGAAAATAAAAGTTAGTAAAAAGCTCGTGTTTCAATCTCCATTCGCAATGAAAAAATGTCTTCCAAATAAGCTTTCCATGAATAATTAATTAGAAGCTGTTTTGAAGATTAATAACGCAAATAAAAATCATCAAAAATTCACATCGGCTCATTTCTCGAAAGGTAATGTCTAATGAAGCTATTAAAAGTTAAGCATGCGGTCTTAAAAAGTATTTCTGTTATAAGTCTTGCAGCATTGTTCGCAACTGCGGCTCATGCACAATCACAAACCTTAACTACCAACACCACTGGTACTCACCAGGGTTTTTACTACAATTTTTGGAAAGATTCGGGGGACGCCTCCATGACACTGGAGGCTGGTGGTCGTTATACAGCACAGTGGACTAATGTCACCAATAACTGGTTCGGAGGAAAGGGATGGGCGCCGGGTAGTAGTTCAAGAATTATCTATTATTCCGGTAACTTCAACGCTAGCGGTAGCCAGAATGCTTTTCTCTCGGTGTACGGTTGGACAAAAAGTCCGTTAGTCGAATATTACATAGTAGAAACTTACGGTTCTTACAATCCCGCTACTTGTTCAAGTGGTACTAATGTTGGCAGTTTCCAAAGTGATGGTGCCACTTACAATGTGAGTCGCTGCCCATACACTGGTTTAGATGGAATTAATAATTACGTTCGTTATTACAGTGTCAGAAATCCCAAAAAAGGTTTCGGTAATATTTCCGGTACGGTTACTTTTGCTAATCACGCTGCGTTCTGGGCGAGTAAGGGTATGCAATTAGGCACTCACGATTACCAAATTGTTTCGACTGAAGGCTATCAAAGTACGGGTAGTTCAGACATTACGGTTAGCGGAACCACAATTAGCAGCAGTAGTTCATCAAGCAGTAATAGCTCGGTAACAAGTAGTTCGTCACTCACATCATCAAGTGCCAGTTCAAGTGTTCAATGCCAATGTAATTGGTACGGCACTTTGTATCCAACTTGTGTAACCACTCAAAGCGGTTGGGGTTGGGAAAATAATAAGAGTTGTATCAGTAAAGCTACGTGTAGCGGTCAGCCTGTTAATCAAGGTGGATTGGTGTGTAGTGGAACTAGTTCAATCAGCAGCGCGCCTGCTTCGAGTAGTTCATCGCGCCCAATTAGCTCATCGAGTCTTAGTAGCTCATCGCGCTCCAGCAGCTCATCAAGGATTTCAAGTTCTTCCAGTTTAATGAGTTCTTCCAGTCTAACCAGTTCATCTCGCTCCAGCAGTTCAAGTGCTGGTAATGGCACTTTTGTATATGCGGTTGACGCAGGTGCTTCGTCAGCAGCCAACATCAACGGTGTTTTGTATCAGGCAGATCGTTACGCTTCTGGCGGTACGACGCAAACCGTTACCAATGAAATTGCAGGCACAATTATCGATTCGCTTTATCAATCTGAACGTTACGGTACTTACAATTACGAAATTCCAGTGAGCAACGCAACCTACAGTGTTGTATTGCATTTCGCTGAACTCTATCAAACTGCTGCAGGTGCTCGTTCGTTCAGTGTGAGTGTTGAGGGCAAATCTGTATTAACGAATTTTGATCTGTTCAATACGGTTGGTCGTTTCACCGCTTACGATCAACGAGTTGATGGAGTTGCAGTTACTGATGGCAAGTTAACGATTAGCCTGAGTACTCAGGTTGATAATGCGACTATCGCCGGTTTTGCAATTTATTCCAGCGATGGCGG
>CBHTVU010000406.1:0-2502 GCA_966096785.1 uncultured Gammaproteobacteria bacterium
AGGCGCGGGTTTATCATCCGAAGCTTGGTCGCTTTTTGCAAACGGATCCGATTGGGTACAAAGATGATATGGATCTCTACAGTTATGTGGGAAATGATCCAATTAATCGAACCGACCCAACAGGCTTGCAAGGCGGATGTTTTGCAATGACAAATGGGATTGGAAGTGTATGTGCGGGTGCTGGTCTAATGATGGCTGCGCCTGATAGATCAACTTACGACCCGAGAAAAGTAGCAAAAATTGAAGTTGAAAATGCGAAGGAAAATTTAAAAGACACCGCTGTAGTTGCAGCGACTGTGGCTACCACTGTTGTTGCTCCAGAAGCTGTTGTTGCGAGAGCGGCCGTTGCTGGCTTGGGGGCAGAAAGAACTGCTCTTATTCTCAATGCTGCGAATAAAGCAATAAATAAATCTGGTCTTTCTCAAGCTGCTAGAGCTTGGGAAAAACATGCTGGTCGTCCTGGGGGATCATTTACTCCGTTATCTGGAAATGTCGCTCAAAAAAATGCAACTGCCGAAAATTTTGTTTGTTGTGTATTAAAAAATCCAGAGTCCGTGCATCGTGAGCTTTCTGGAGGTGCTTTAGAGTCACGGTTGCCAACTGGCCAAGGATTCAGGCTTGAGACAAACGGAAACTTTAATTTTGTTGATCCTTCTTGGAATTTATAGTTATGACTTCTAAAAGCTTTGAGATACTTTTTGTAAGTGAAACGCGGTATGAATACTTAGCTGCGGAAATATTATTCGATGGGCAACGTCTTTGTCAGATCAATAAAGAAAATGGTAATGAGGCTTTGGAAATTGAATTTTTGACAGATCTTTATGTTGTTCAAAAATCTTCAGTTATGAAATTTTCGCTTTCTGAATTTCAAAGAGTATTAGATAGGGCTAGTGAGGAACTAAAGCTTTGTTCATAGGATCTAGTTAGTTGAGTTCCTGACACGTTAAGTTGACTATATTTATTTAAAACATGGAATGGTTCAAATTATCAACTTGGTGGTGATCTTGTATCTCGTCATGACTGGGAAAATCCATAGCGTAAGATAAAATTAATTCATTGTAATGTTCATATTAAGACTCACTCCGTCATGGAGGAGTCTCTTACTAAAGGTGAAATTGTGAAGAAGCTAATTTTTATATTTGGGTTGTTGTTTTCTTTAAATGGATATTCGACAGACTTAAAAGTCGCCTATATTTGCGCTGCAGAAATTTCAACAGGTTTTCTTTTAAATCAAGGTAAGTGGACGACTTCGCAAATCTCCGAGACTGACTTTTTAATTAGAAAACTTAAAGAGGATGATCCAGGCTTTAATGATCATGATAAGACGCCATACGGTGTATTTGAGTTAGGCGAGACAGTGCCCGCTATGTTTTGCTCAATTCGTGGATTCGTTCTTGAGTGTTCGGGTCTTGGCAAACTTGATTTTGCATCGAGAACAGGCCGTTTTATAAGAACGAGCACTCTTAATTACACAGGTGACGAAGAAGACGCTATTCTGCAACCTAAAGTTACGGGTGGCATTTGTAAAGCTTTGCCTCCAGGCTATAAAGAGATCCCTAAAAAAGTTTATCCGCCCAAGTTATAGGTAGGAGTGTGAATGAAATATTTTATTTTATGTTTAGTAGTTTTAAGTGGTTTCGCCACAAAAACTCCACCTGTAAAAGATGCTAATGCTAGCGTCCCTGCTCATGAAGCCGTGCACAAAAGCAATTAGCATTTATTTTATTTTTACTAAGCCCGATACAGAAATGTGTCGGGCTTTTTTATTTTACTTGCTGAAATTATTTAACTGCTTTTAGTTTGCAGTTGGTCCGCAAAAGCGCGCTTGGCATTGTGTTTTAAAATTAAACTTTCCGACAGGAAATTGCCGGGATTTTTTATTTCTTCCTCATCAAATAAACTCAGCGCATCAAACTGCAACTTGGGTTCATCTTCCGGTGTGCGGTGATCTTCACCAAACACCAAATCATCCAGTGTTGTGCGCAGCTCGTTCGCCAGGGTGTCCAACGTGGGCCGTGCGTACTTGCTTTGTACCGTTTAATCTGGGTCACGTGTAAATCAATAGCATCGGCTAATACTTGTTGCGTCAAGCCACGCTGTTCGCGTAGAGCAATAAGTCTGTTTACAAAATCCATGGGTAACCAATCGCATCAAGGTTGAGTGACCCATGCTGCACCTCCTACGTCGTCTGCTTGATTGAAATGAAGCAGTCTAGGGGACACTAATGCTCTGGGTTTAAATCAATTGGGGCATATTGGGGGCAAAAAATCGTAAATAGTTTTTATATTCCAGTCATATGCTGCCAGATTTTGTTCAAGACAGAATTTATGGTCTCTCATTCCTTAGATTTTCAATATGTTTTCTTCATTTGGCTAACAATTAGATTTTATCATTTGAAGTGAGAGGTATCTGGGCAGTGGGAGCGTCTATTGTGCAGATAAAATTTTCGGCGCATGAATAAAATATTCGAATTGTAAATTTTTAAAAGCCAAGAAATATAAA
>CBHTVU010000407.1:0-2492 GCA_966096785.1 uncultured Gammaproteobacteria bacterium
TTTCTACTTTTAACTGTTCGAGTAATTGTGGATCGAGAATCACTTTTTCTGCATCGCGATACACAATTGCCAAGGCTTTGAAAACTTCGTTACTCGCAGCAATTAAACGTTTTAATTCGCGTGAGCTGACATTGCGGTCGGCGGTGACAACGGCGTATACATTATTGAGTAATGCGCGGCTATCGCTGACGTTTGCTTGCATATGATCCGCGTAATGCAGAACTTGTAAAAGTCCGTTTAAATAATCTGACCAGCCTTGGCCGAGTTCATCCGCCGCTAATTTGTGGGCGGTGCGGCATTGCTTATCGTGATCGAAAATAATGTCTTGTGCGGATTCGCATTCTTTGCGTAGTGTTTCAATCACACTGGGTAAATCGCGTTTTTTTAACTCATTGCCACGGAATCGAATTATTCCATCGGGCGGCGTGTAGACACCATCGCGCAAAGCAATCAGTAAATCGCGTTCGCGTTCAAGGTTGCGCAATTGCTCTAATTGTTGCGAAAGGGATTCCGGGTAAAGCTTGCTTAATGCAGTGATAGCCGATTCGGTTTTACCTTGATAAAACAACGCAGGCTTGGCAGCATGACGCACAAAAGAGCGACCTAAGTATGCACCGCGATACCGGCTGTTAAGATATTCGTGCTCATACTTTTTATTGAGATTTTCTACAACTTCGTCTAATGGAGAAAATTCAACTTCGAAACGCTCCAGCAAATTGGCGGTGAATTTTTCTTTCAGCGCTGTAGCATCATCAAAAATAATCCAGCTTGAACGATTATCTAACACTCCAGACACGTAAACTTTTTTAGCATTGTTTTCGCGCTCATGATTGTAAGGGTGCGTAGCCCACATGCGAGGCGGTTGTGCAACTTCGGCACTAAATACGCGGTGAGCTTGGGGATTATTTTCTGGCAGGTCAGACACTTTGCCATAGTTTGGCTTGTTGAGAATTTTTCCGATGCGCTCTATAACGTGTAAATGAATTGCAAAAATATCTTTCGGAGCTTTGCCCGAATTTATTTGTTCGTTAAGAAAATCTTGCGCATCATCCCACGCCTCATCTGCTGCTTGCAGTTTGTGCAGGGCATGAATTAATGCATCGCTTCCTGTTACTGAAACGGCGACTAAGTCTGCTTGAAATTCCATCTCGCGAGAAAGCGCTCGCTGTGCAAGCAGCACTAGCGTAAAAATTGATTCCATAGTGGCGCGCAGTGACCAAACAATTAAACGCAAGATCCAGCCAATCCAGGCCACGCGCAAATCTACGTTAGACACAAAGCGCAAAAATTTATCCAGCCCATCGCGCTTGGCAATAATATGCGCTGCTATTTGCTGCGCAATATAAACCCAATTACCCAACGCCATACTACGTTGCGCAAAATGACCAAACTCATGCGCAAGTACTGCTTTGAGTTCGGTGATAGTAAGCACGTTCACAAGCGCTAAACCAATTTCCAAATTCTTTTTTGAAGGAAATATAAAATTCAATAATGACAAATCGTAAAACACGCAAGCGTTTACGCGCGGTGATAAAAATACCCGATGCGGACGCGGTGCGCCGGTTTCATCGGCGAGGCGATTTAAAAAACTGAATAGCTGCGGTTCTGTAGCAGCAGTCACTTCAAAATCTTTTCCCATGCTGCCTTTCTTTACGAAGAATAATGCTTTGATCATAAAGAGCGCGAGAAAGCCGGAAGAACCTCCCACCACATAGGTAAAAAGAGAAGTTTGGTGTGGCTCCAGCCCAAACAACAAGTGAAAAGCAGCCCAGCCGAACCAGGCACTAAGAGCAAAATAAACGAGCACGAAACCAAGCAGACCTGCGACTGCTAGCCATACATGGCGACGAATACCGGGGCTTTGCAAAGTTAAATCAGCGGGAATATGGGTAGGGTTAGCGGGGTAGATAGCATCCATGACTAGATCCTGATGATGTTATTGTTGATTAAATAAAAAGTTAAATGAAGTCCAAACTAATTGAGTATGCGTAGCTCAGACGAATTCGAAGTCTACTCATACGGCCAAGTCGCTTCAATATTGATTTGGCAATAAGAGGAGGATGTTTTTACAAAATTGATTTTAAGAAGTCAGACTACCCAATTTGTTTAGCAGGCTAGGACTTGCGCTTTAAATATGTGTGAGCCCACAAAAATAGCACTAGCATCACCAATAAAAAATAAGGTACCTGTAATAGAAGTACATGATGCAATGCGGTGTCCGCAGATTTTTTTGTTGCTATAGCGAGTAACGCTGAAAACGCCAAACTGAAAAGACCGTAACCAAGATTGAAGATAAGACCTTTTACCGATAGCACAGTTGCTCGTCGTTCTGAGTCAGCCTCCTGATGCAAAACGCGGCTGAGCGTGAAGCTGAGAAAGCCCATCATGGTCATTAAAAATATGGCGGGCAGCACACCGTAAATAGGCCACATAGGAACCACCAGTGCCAAACCAATAAAGCAGAACACGGCAGTGAAACCTAAATTGGCAAG
>CBHTVU010000408.1:0-2485 GCA_966096785.1 uncultured Gammaproteobacteria bacterium
TCGCCTTTTTGGATGTCTTGGGCAAAGTCGACGTCGTATCCAAAAATATTAGCCAATTCCATGGTGAGAGTGATTGGAAGGCCTGCTTGTTTTCCAGCCAGAAATAATGAACTGTTAATAGTGCCCTGGCGGAAACTGCGTTTGATTTCGGGCTTTAGGGAGATTTGTTCGCTGCTGAAGCCGGTTTCATTTCGGGTAAATTTCAATGAGTCCAGCGTATTTTTGTAGTACTTAAGTTCTTGTAGTTTGCCTTGGGCATCCACTAGAAATTCAAATTTTTGTCCCGGCGCTATGCTTCTTAGGTCTTTTGCGTTTTTGTTTCCATCAAATAGTTCGTAAATATCGCGATCATTAAGACCCATGCGAGCGAACACGCTGGACAAATTATCACCCGATTTAATAGTAAGCTCTTGCAATAAAGGTTGGGTTGATTTTGTTTTTGCAGGTGTTGCATCAGCTGTAGAATTTGTTAAATCGGGTAATGAAAATGGTGTGTTGGGAGCATCAGCCGCGCTGGTCTCAACCACTTGTACATCCGATTCATTCAGTAATGCCTCTGCTACCTCAGCTTGAATTGCTACTTCTGCAGATATGGTAGAGCTATCGGAATTCGCCGGATTCAATACCAAAATCACCGCCAGGCTTGCCATAAGGGCACCTGCAGCAATTAAATGGCCACGAGGGATTTGTTCCAAGGTTGTGCAAAGCACTTTCTTCGAGGTTCTTATTATTGAATGCATAATTGAAAGGCTTTTCCGACTCGTAATGAATGCTGACAGTTATATATAGCAGAAAATATTTTTAAACACATCTTTAAAATTCACTTTTTGTAACTTGTCTATGTATAGGGTGTGATTTCGCACCGACATCCGGTATTGTTGTCAGCTTTTTTAGTTCTAAGGACTATTTTCAAGATTTATTTGGTGAATTATGGCGACAATTGACACACAATTTTTACAAGAGTTGCAAGATCGCGGCTTAATTGCACAAACAACTGGTGGTGATACCTTAGCTGAGCACCTCAATTCTGCAAGTCGAACACTATATTGCGGCTTTGATCCGACCGCGGATAGTTTGCATATTGGAAGCCTTGTGCCTCTATTAATGTTGAAAAGATTTCAATTGGCTGGCCATAAGCCCATCGCTCTAGTTGGGGGTGCGACTGGTTTGATCGGAGATCCGAGCTTTAAGGCTCAAGAGCGTAAGCTCAATACTCCGGATATTGTTGCGAATTGGGTTGGAAAGTTACGAGCGCAAGTATCACGATTTATTGATTTCGATCGAGGTCCGATTTCAGCTGAAGTTGTTAATAACCTCGACTGGGTTGGTGGCGTCGATGTACTTAGTTTTTTGCGCGATGTAGGCAAGCATTTTTCTATCAATAACATGATCAATAAAGAGTCTGTTAAGCAGCGTATTGAGCGTGAAGGTGAGGGCATCTCCTTTACAGAGTTCACCTATATGTTGCTGCAATCTTACGACTTCGCTGAGTTATACCAGCGCAACCAATGTACTTTGCAGATCGGCGGTAGTGATCAGTGGGGAAATATCACCGGCGGTATTGACCTGACCCGCCGTATGCACGGCGGCCATGTTTTCGGTTTAACGATGCCTTTGGTCACCAAAGCTGACGGAACCAAATTCGGTAAAACTGAGACGGGTACTGTTTGGTTGGATGCATCCAAAACCTCACCCTATGCTTTTTATCAGTTCTGGCTGAATACCGCCGATGCTGATGTATATAAATTCTTGCGTTACTTTACTTTCCTAAGTGTTGCGCAAATTGCACAAATTGAAGCTGAAGATGCAGCTCGTCAGTCTAAGCCTGAGGCTCAGCGTATTTTGGCGGAGGAAATGACTCGTCTGGTTCATGGAGAAGAGGGTTTGCTTGCTGCACAACGAATTACGCAAGCATTATTCAGTGATGATCTCGCGAGTCTTAGTGAATCGGACTTTGAACAGCTTCAGCAAGATGGTTTGCCGTCATCCAGGTTGGTTCGTGCAGATATTGGTGAAACACCTCTCACGCAAATCCTTGCTGATGTGGAAATGGCTGCATCTGGCAAACAAGTTAAAGATGCATTGGTTCGCAATGCTGTATTTATAAACGGCGAAGCAAAATCTATTGATGACAATATGCAATCGTCAATTTCGTTTGCTGCAGACAAAGCTTTTTTTAAACGTTTTTATTTGGCGAAATTGGGTAAGAAAAAATATCACTTGTTTGATGTCGTTTAAAAAATATTCATTCCGGTTGGCGAATATTCTAAATCGCAACTAAAGTAAAAATCCCTCAAGAAAAAGCTTGCAAGGTTGTGGGTGGGTGCCTATAGTTCGCGCCCTCGCCAAGCAGGCTGTTTTGATTCTCGAATTAAAATGATTGTTCAGCGAGAAATGTAAAATCCGAATGAAAATAAGGGTTTACAAAGATAAAAAATAGCGTAATATGCGCGCCTCGCCAAACGGCGATAGAGCAAAACGAAGT
>CBHTVU010000409.1:0-2425 GCA_966096785.1 uncultured Gammaproteobacteria bacterium
AAATCAATCCAATCAACATCGCTGCTACAGGTAAATATAAATTGTATAAAACAATACTGTGTGCTTGTGGAAACGCGATCAATAAAATTCCCGCACCTAATACTAACCAGGTTTCATTGGCGTCCCAGAAAGGTCCTATGGATGCAATCATCATATCGCGATGGGCTTCGGAATCATTTGGTAATAAAATACCTACACCTAGATCATAGCCATCCAAAATAGCGTAGAGAAAAAAAGCCAAGCCCATTAGGCCGATAAATATCACGGGTAACCAATAGGCTTCACCCGTTAATAATGTTGTTTCTGTCATAACAAAATCCTCTCTGTCTCAAATACATCTTCAAGCTATAACGGAACATTTTCAGCGTCGTGAATTTTTTCCTGCAGACTTTTAATGTTTTCGGGTCGGTCGACTAATACAGCCTTTCGAGCAACAACAAATAAAGTGCGAATGTAAGCCGTAAGCAAAAATGCGTAGAGAATTAAATAAAATGCGAGTGATATACCTACATTTTGACTAGGGATTTGGGTTACCGCATCTGCTGTTTTTAATATTCCGGAAACCAGATAAGGTTGACGACCAATTTCAGTGACATACCAGCCTGCTAGAGTTGCTATCCATCCAGAAAACGTCATTGCTAAAAATACTTTTAACATCATCGGAGATAATTCTTTTTTTCGCATGTGTTGCCATGCTCCAACCCAGGACACCAATAGCATCAATACACCCATACCTACCATAATCCTGAATCCATAAAATAAAGGCTTAACGGGCGGGTGTGCGTCAGGGAATTCATTCAGTCCTTTGATTTCCGCGTCGTAACTGTGTCCTAAAATTAAACTCGCTCCGTGCGGAATTTCAACTGAATATAAATTACTTTTAGTTTTTTCATCCGGAATTGCAAACAGGATTAAAGGCGCTCCTTTTTCTGTGTGCCATACGCTTTCCATAGCAGCAATTTTTGCGGGTTGGTGATGCGATGTATTCAGCCCATGCAAGTCACCTATTAACACTTGTAGCGGAATCAGATACGCTAGCGCGAAGACCGCTGCTTTCAATGCCCGGCGCGGTGCAGGTTTGTGGTCATCTTTTAATATACGATACGCAGAAATTCCTGCAATTAAAAATCCTGCGGTAATTCCTGAGGCTGTGAGCATGTGTGCTAGCCGGTAGGGCATTGAAGGATTAAAAATAATTTCAAGCCAATCTACAGGGTGGGCAACACCGTTTCGCATTTCAAAGCCAGCGGGAGTTTGCATCCATGAATTCAAAGCGATAATCCAAAAAGCCGACATGCTGGTGCCAAATGCCACAAGAAAAGTTGCGAAAGTATGAATTCGATTTGAAACGCGATTTATTCCGAACAACATAATTCCCAGGAATGTCGCCTCAAGAAAAAATGCTGTAAGAACTTCATAACCCAGTAGTGGCCCCGCAATATTGCCAACGGTTTTCATGTATCCCGGCCAGTTAGTACCGAACTGAAAACTCATGGTTATTCCACTTACAACGCCGAGTGCAAATGTGAGCGCAAAAATTTTTACCCAGAAGCGATAGATGCGCATCCAGACTTCGTCATTGGTCCGATTGAATTGAATTTTAAAAAATAGCAAAAACCAGCAAAGCGCAATGGTGATGGTGGGAAATAAAATATGAAAGGAAATATTTGCGGCAAACTGGATGCGCGAAAGGAGCAAAGTGTCCAACATAAAATCACCTCAAACTAAATGACACGTAATTTGTTAACGGTTAAGAAGTTTGTCCTTTAAATCTAAAACCTTACCAATACTGCTACCCAGCTTAAGTAATTTCCCCAGCTTCGCAGAATCAAGGCGCTGAATTTCGCTCGTCCAAAGCGTGAGCATTTCGATAAGTTCATGCATATCGCGCATACGCTGCTGTGCATACTCTTCCTCAGAGTTGGCTGGCGCCTCAATTAATAAATTGCGCAATGTAGAAAGCGTTGGATCAATTTCTCGTTTCCGACGCTGCTCAATAAGTATTTTGGCAATATCCCAAACATCTCCGGGAGCAGAATAAAATTCCCGACGTTCACCAGGCAGATGCTGAAGCTTGATCAATTCCCATGAAAGCAATTCTTTAATGCCCATGCTGACGTTAGAGCGTGAAAATCCCAGTGCCTCAGCAATGTCATCTGCACAAAGAGGGGACTCATTAAGCACAATTAATGCGTACATCTGACCGACAGTTCGATTAATGCCCCAGCGACTGCCCATTTCACCAAAATGCATGACGCAGGACTGGATCATGGGAGTTAGATTTTTGCTCATTTCGAAATTCCTGTAATTTCAGTATTTACTGAAATTACAGGAATTATTGATGTTGGTCAAGGTGCGTAAGAGTTTATTAAAGTCTGGTGTCGCGAGCTTAGTAGGCGAGACTGGGGTAGGTTGAGTAGCTAGA
>CBHTVU010000410.1:0-2397 GCA_966096785.1 uncultured Gammaproteobacteria bacterium
GTCACGATGTCAGCTTGGCGCTATGAAACATCGGAAATTCTATGAAATTTAGTTTGGTGGTTCTAATTTTGATTTTCGCCCAAGCCGCATCTGGAGCAGAAATTCATTCATGGACAGATAAAGACGGTCGTAAACACTTCACTGATACATCGCCTTCAAATAGCGAAGCTGAATCCACTAGTACGATTGAAATACTGTCAGATCGAACTCTGGAAAGCATGCGCAATGCAATTGACATACATAAAGGTAAGATTTTCGCGAAATATATGAAAGCTTTGAAAAGAAATCCATCACTAAATGGTAAGTGTACAGTTAAGCTTTCTGTTGCACCTTCCGGGGTCGTAAATCAGGCATCGCTAATAAAATCAGATTTGGGCGATCCTGAGTTTGAAAGTGAAATATTATCGGAGTTCAAGGCAATAAATTTCGGTAAAGAACGAGTAAAAGAAACCAGCATTACTTACCCAATTGCTTTTTTCCCCTTGTAAGAAATGTGAGATGTAGTTCCCGCATCATCCTCCAACACTCCGTGCCTGCGCTGTACGATTTTGAATAGTTTTTCCTGCGCAAAAGTTTTCCATAAAACTACGAATTAAAAAATGCCGAGGATGCCTTGTTGCTGAACTAGGCATTAAAGGGGTAAGACATGAATACAAAATTCCATTGCAATATTAATAAACAACTCAACATTGCTTTTTAAATTGATTGAGGCATGTGTTTAAAGGTTTTAAAACGACTGATGCAAAAAATGCAGATCGCCAAGCGCTCATTAGCACAGCAATTAAGCTAATCGCGAAAGTCGCCGCTATGAATGCAATTTACCAACCGCGCTATTGCTGGTTCGATTTGATGCTGCGCTATGCGCCCTAATCCCAGCATTAATTGATTTGGAATGTCAGGCCTTACACTGAACTCTGTTCCGCAATGCAGTCTGATTCCCTGTTGTAGAGCCTTGCTACAAATTTCTTCTGCGGAATATTTAGGGTGTAAATCCAGTGTGAGATGAACACCTGCCAGCATCAATGTGGGCTTCAATATTTCCTTTGCAATTTTATTAACCGATGAAACTATAGTGTTGTATTTTTCTTCGTATATGCGATTCATCCGAAAAATATGACGACGCAATTCTCCCGTTTGCATAAATTCCGCCAATGCCAATTGCGTGACCAAAGGATTGCGCCAATCCTGCGCCTGACGTGCGCTGGCCAAATAGGGAATTGCCCATTCAGGTGCGACAATAAATCCTGTGCGTATGTCAAAGAACATGCATTTTGAAAAAGTCCCCACATAAAAAACACGCCCTTGTGAATCCAGTGTTTGTAACGCATCAATCGGTTGCGCACCTATGCGGAATTCGCTGTCGTAATCATCCTCCATAATAATCATATCCCGCTGGTTCGCCAGTTGTAGCAGTGCTGCACGGCGTGCAATTGACATGGGCACCGAGGTGGGAAATTGATGGGTCGGTGTGACAAACACTATGCTCACGTCTGCAGGGATTGCATCCACAATTAATCCTTCACCATCTACTGGTACATCGACCACGCGTGCACCAGCTGCGACAAATGCGCGTCGCGCCATGGGGTAACCTGGCGATTCAATGGCGACGCAGGTAACGCCGGCTTTGATAAATAATTGCGCTAGTAAAACGTAGGCTTGTTGCGCGCCGCTGCACACAAAAATTTGTTCAGGGTTACAACTCACCGCGCGCGATTGCGACACGAACCCTGAAATCATTTTGCGCAAACTGGGTTGTCCGGCAGGGTGACCAATTTCCATAGTGCGCGTTTCCATTTTTCGATACTGCCGACTAACGCAGCGTCGCCACAACGCAAATGGAAACAGGCTGGTATCAGCAATGCCCATGGAAAAATCGAATTCGACAGGTGCCAGTATTTGTTGCGCAAAGAATCCGGTGTTTTGCCAATGGCTATTTATTCGCGCCTGCGAATTGATTGCGGAGGACGGATGGGGAAGAAGTGTCGCGATATTAGCGACCACTGTGCCGCTGCCCTTGCACGTAACCAGCAGCCCTTCACTTTGTAAACGTGCATAGGCTTGCAACACTGTATTGCGCGAGACCTTGAGTTGTGCGGCTAACAATCTGCTGGGCGGAACAGCCGTGCCTGAGCTTAACCGCCCTTGCAAAATTGCGTTGCTGAGTTGGTGGTGGATTTGCGCGACGAGATTGCTGGAATTGCGCAACACCTTCAGCTCAATAGAAAAAATTGGTTCCATAAAATTCGTGTTTATTGGTTCTTATGCCATTCCAATATACGTGAGAGGCTAATTCAAGGCGATACACAAAGCCTGAATACAAATGATTTCTTCACACAAAGGATCACGTATATGAACAGATTAATTAAAAAATGTAGTTTGATATTTGCGGTGTTTTTG
>CBHTVU010000411.1:0-2387 GCA_966096785.1 uncultured Gammaproteobacteria bacterium
CTGGCAAATAGCTTCAGGATCATTAAGGATGAGTTGCGCTTTAATTTCCACAAGCTCACGCTCATTATGTTGATTAAATAATTCCCAGGGTTGAATGCGCCCGGTGTTAGATGATCGCCGTACAATCGCAGGCCAGCCTTGAATATCTACAGGTGTTTTAGGTATTTTTCGCTGCTGTAAAAACTGTGGCGATGCCACCACCATCATATGAGGCCGAGCCAGCTCGCGAGCCACAACACCCAATGCCAATTCAATCCCGCCACCAATCGCAACATCCAATCCCTCGTTAATCAAATCCACCTGGCGATTTTCAAATCGCCAATCGGGTTGAATATCCGGATACTCCGCTAAAAATTGTGGCATCAATGGCAAGAGATAGTTTTGGCCGAACGCATAAGCCACGCTCACTTTTAAGGTGCCGGACGGTTTGCCCTGATTACGACTGGCATTTGCCAGTGCCATCTGCACCGTCTCCAATCCCGTACCTACTTCAGACAAAAATCGCTCTCCGGCTTCGGTGAGGGACAATCTTCTGGTGCTGCGTTGGAATAATCGAACGTTTAGCTGTCGCTCCAGCATGGCTACATTTTTGCTGACAGCCGCCGGGGTGAGTCCCAGCATCCGTGCCGCTGCTGAAAAACTGCCTGTTTCTGCACTGCGAACAAAGGATTCAATATTGACGAGGGATTCCACGGCTAACCTCTATTTTCAACTTTTGGTTGATAAAGATTGCCTGAATTACCCACTAATTTTCAAGTAATAAAAAGTGCACACTGCTTTCCGTACTTAAACAAACACATCGGAGCAAACATGACCAGTCAACATCAATCAGTAAGTAATTCCCGTCGTTTACAGGGGAAAGTAGCCCTGGTTACGGGTGGTTCACGTGGTATAGGCGCTGCCATAGCCAGGCGTTTGGCTAGCGAGGGTGCGAATGTAGTAATCACCTACACAAATAATGCGACTGCTGCTCAGGCGGTTGTTGAAGAGATTCAGCGGGCAGGGCGTGAGGCCATTGCAGTTCAGGCCGACAGCGGACAATCCGAACAGGTGAGGAATGCGGTAGCGACTACGGTTACGCAATTTGGCGGTATTGATATTCTGGTCAATAACGCTGGTGCCGCCGTTATGGGCAGCGTTGAGAGCTTTGCTGAGACTGACTTTGACCACTTACTGGCGGTGAATGTGAAAGGCGTTTTTATCGCTACCCAGGAAGTGCTGAAGCACATGAAGGCAGGGGGCCGTATTATTAATATCGGCAGTATCAATGCAGACATTGTTCCTTTCCAGGGGATGGCGGTATACGGCATGACCAAGGCGGCAGTCGCCACTTTCACTCGCGGCCTTGCACGCGATATTGGTCCAAAAGGGATTACTGTAAATAATATCCAACCCGGTCCGGTGGACACAGATATGAATCCTGCGGATGGAGATTTCGCTGACACCTTACGAGGAATAATGGCGATACCGCGTTACGGAAAAGCTGATGAAATAGCGGGTGTAGCAGCATTTCTTGCGAGCGATGAAGCAGCTTACATTACAGGCGCGAGTTGGAATGTAGATGGTGGTTTTGGTTTGTAGTTGTGTTGGCCTGCTGCGAGATTTAAATCATCTCTACGCAAATCAGTAATTTTTTTAATTGTTACTTATCCGTTATGTCGGGGCCTGCGGGCCCCAAATATTTTTAACTTTTATAAAAGATAATTTGCGTATTTATGCGCTGAAAATTATTTATCTGTTTGAATTTGGCGCGAGCAATTTCTGCGAATAAATCATCGGGAACATTTTAAGCATACTGCACTCATAAAATAGTGAACATTATTAACCTATTGACGTTCAAAGTTAAAAGAGGTGCAAAATGGCGACTCAAGAATTACATCGCGGCAGATTAATAGACCACGTCCATCTAGTAGTAAAAGACCTTCCTGCTGTTCAAAAATTTTACACTGCAATTTTCAATGTATTAGATATTCCTATCGGCGGAACTGCCGATGATTTTTTTTGGGTAGATGAATTATTTGTCTCCACAGCAGTTAGCAAATCCGCAAAAGGCGAATTAACTGGCCGTCAACATTTGGCATTCCAGGCAAAAAGCCGAAATGTGGTCGACGCCTTTTATAAAGCTGCTTTGGAGAATGGCGGAAAAGATAATGGCAAACCGGGAGAACGACCTTACCACCCGGGTTACTACGCTGCGTTTGTATTAGACCCAGCGGGGAATAATATTGAAGCGGTTTATCATGGGGAAAGTAAACGCAGTGCGGATTCGGTGAGGATTAGTTTTTAATTGCAGCTTGGTGTCAAGAATTTTAAATCAGGGAGTCGTGAAAAAAGCCGATGGGGGGATACAGCAATTTTAATTTAAAAATAAAATATTTTTTTTATAA
>CBHTVU010000412.1:0-2377 GCA_966096785.1 uncultured Gammaproteobacteria bacterium
TGTAAAAAATATTGGTAGGCACCTGGCGCACTAAGTATCAATTGTGCAGCGCAAGCTGTTACAGCCAGCCAAAATATCGCGCGATAAAATCTGTTGAATAAAAGTAGAGTGGGAACCAGTGCGCATATAGCGTAGAAGCTGACCCATACAATTGGATCCGGATCATTAAATTGCAAACTGGCAAACACTAATAAAGTGGCGCTGAAAAGAAAGTGTAATATTTTGACTATATAAATCATGGTCGATACCTTTATAAAAATTCTTAAAAAATAGTGGCGTGTTTTAAGAATTGAAATGGGCTAGTTGGAATGGCCAAAGTATTGCTACAAGAATTTTGTTGTTTTCTTAATAAGATCCTTAAGGAAAAATTTCGTTAATTGTAAACTTTGTGGTAGCGGCTATGTTATTTAGAAAGGATATTAACGGGTTGCGCGCATTTGCAGTGTTGGCTGTCGTATTCTTTCATTTTAACATTGCAGGCTTTGACGGAGGATTTTCCGGCGTTGATATGTTTTTTGTAATATCGGGCTACCTCATGACCGGTATTATATTTGGAAAATTGGAAAAGAATGGTTTTTCCATTCTGGAATTTTACCTCGCCAGAGCCAAACGCATTATACCTGCGCTCTTCTTCCTGTGTCTTTGCTTATTAATAGCAGGTTGGTTTTTTCTGCCACCACTAGAATTCAAAACTCTCGGTAAACAAATTGTTGGTGCATCAAGTTTTCTGTCTAATTTTATTTTTTTAAAAGGCGCTGGCTATTTTGATTCTGCATCTCATGAAAAATGGTTGCTACATACCTGGTCGCTTTCGGTAGAGTGGCAATTTTATCTCATTTACCCTGTGGTTATTGTTCTGCTCCAAAAAATGTTTTCGCTAAGCGCTATCCGCTGGTGGGTGTGCGCTACAGCCATATTTTCATTTGCCGTTTCAGTTGTTCTGCCAGCCAGCTTTAGTGCATTTGAATTTTATATGTTACCAACGCGCGCATGGGAAATGATGGCTGGCGGATTGGTGTATTTATTTGCACCTAAAGCAAAACCTGTGTATTCAGCTGTTTGGGAAGTGTTAGGCGTTGCGATTATCGTTTTGAGTATTGTGTTACTGGATGCGTCCTTACAATGGCCAGGCGGTTACGCATTTATTCCGGTAATGGGCGTGGTCATGGTTATTTTCGCAAATCGTGAGGCGTCAATTTTCACCGGAAATTCCCTGGCACAATATCTTGGATCAATCTCCTATTCATTGTATTTGTGGCATTGGCCGATTGTTGTAGCTTTGCATTTTTATGATGTGTTTGAAAATAATCTGTTTAAATTTGCGGGAATCTTAATATCATTATTATTCGCCCATCTGTCCTACAAATTTGTAGAGTCCCGCTGGCGCTCACCTAGTGTTGTCAAGCGAGAACCAAATTCCCGCAAACATACTGAAAACTTTCTTCTACTGGGGCGATACGCTATCGCAACATTTGTTGTCGCTGTGGCGGGATTTGCCATAGTGAAATTTGATGGTGTGGTATCGCGTGTTGATCATTTTGTATTTGTGGCTGACGCCGAGCAGGAAAATAGAAATCCACATATAGGATGTTTTGTTGCGCCTGGACCAAATCCCAAGTCACCCATGTGTGTGTTCGGTAAAAATACATCACTTATTTCAGCCATAGTTATTGGCGACAGTCACTCCAATGCAACAATTACTGCTGTCGCGGAATCGCTGCCTGCGGATAAAGGCGGTGTGCTTTTTCTGGGGGCGGATGGGTGTTCAGCGATGATGAATATATCCTCCGCTAATTTTTATAGTTGCGGCACCTATAATAAAACTATTTTGCAATATCTTGATCAGAATTTACCGGGTGTGCCCGTGATTGTTGTTAATCATATAACGACACGCTCATTGCGCCCTGCATCCAATTTGCAACGAGTCATGTATCTTGATGGCATCCCCAATACGCACCCTGATTTTGCCGAATTATTTTCAGCTCAATATAAATCGCGTGTTTGTGAAATTGCCAAAAAGCGCCCCGTTTTTATTATGCAACCTATTCCGGAAATGAGCGTAGCTGTTCCCCAGGCTATTGCCCGGGCAAAAATGTTGTACAACAGGGAAATCGATGTGAGTGTTAACCGTGAATTTTATTTAGCGGAAAATGCATTAATACGCACTATCATTGAAACATCCGCTGAATTTTGTAAAGCGAAAATTATTGATCCGGTGGACTATCTTTGCGCCGACGGAAAATGTTTGGGATCGGTTAATGGCCGCCCGCTTTATTACGACGATGATCATCTCAGCGAATACGGAAATAAATTACTAGTTCCTATGTTTAAGAAAATTTGGGAGTACGGAAAAAATCTGGAGGGTGCGGACTTTATT
>CBHTVU010000413.1:0-2373 GCA_966096785.1 uncultured Gammaproteobacteria bacterium
TATTCCAACGACTAACAATTAACGCGTACTTGCCTTTCGATGCAGAAAAATCGCCCTCGATTACTTTAATGTTGCTCATAAGTTTTTCTCTTCAATATTTCCAATAAATTCTTTTATAAGTTTTACCCCCTCCCAACCTCCCCCTTCACAGGGAGAGGAGCCATACTCCCTATTTTATGCGTAGTGAGATCTGCTCCCTCCCCTTGCGAAGGGGAGGGCTGGGGTGGGGTTTACGTTTACGCATCAGGACAAACATACTCAACCACTTCCAAATCAAAGCCCGATAACGCGGAGTAACGCATGGGAGCGGACATCACGCGCATTTTGCGTACACCAAGATCACGCAAAATTTGGGAGCCGGTGCCGATTTGCTTATACAAAACTTCCGGGCTGCGGCGTTGTTGTTTTCCGCTCAATAACCAATCGATACTTTCTTCAACTTCGCTGGTAGATTCGTCGTGACAAATAAGCAAAACTACACCCTTACCTTCTTCACTTACGCGTTTGAGCGAATCCTGATAGGTCCAACCTTTGCCGCCGGCGATGGAAGGACGCTGCAAACTTAAAATATCTCGCGCTAAATCCATCACGTGAACGCGTACAAGTGTGGGCTCTGCAGTAATTTCACCTTTCACCATCACGAAGTGCAAATCACCACGAGCAAGGTCGCGATAGGTACGCAACTCGAACTCACCAAATAAGGTTTTCACTTTGCGGGTATTTATACACGCAACAGTTTTTTCTTTGATGGCGCGATAGTGAATCAGGTCGGCAATGGTACCGATTTTTAAATTGTGTTGCTTGGCAAATTGTTCAAGATCTGGCCTGCGGGCCATACTGCCATCAGGGTTCATAACTTCAACAATAACTGCGGCCGGTTCAAAACCTGCCAAACGTGCAAGATCACAACCCGCCTCAGTATGACCGGCCCGACTCATAACCCCACCAGGTTGACTCATTAACGGAAAGATATGACCCGGCTGCACAACATCTGCGGCTTTTGCGTTGGCTTTTACCGCAGTGCGAACGGTAAGCGCGCGATCGGCAGCGGAAATGCCTGTAGTCACGCCTTCAGCGGCTTCAATTGATACGGTGAAATTAGTGGTGTGCTGCGATTTGTTATCGCTCACCATTAAAGGAAGATCTAACTGCAAGCAGCGTTCGCGAGTCAGCGTTAAGCAAATCAAGCCGCGTGCATGGGTCGCCATAAAATTAATATCTTCAGGTCGCACTTGCTCGGCGACCATAATGAGATCGCCTTCATTTTCACGGTCCTCGTCATCCATCAGGATGACCATTTTCCCATGACGCAAATCTTCAATGAGTTCTTCTATCGTATTCAGTTGCATGCTATTTCCAATTCCAGTTACTGCGGTGGTTGTACCCATTCACCATTTACATTAACGATGACACAAGCGCTTTCTTTTGGCTTTACGTGTTTATTACAACCGGCTAATGCATCTTCTTTAGCCATTTCGATCGATACACGGTCTGAGCGCCAATTCCAACTTCCCTCCGGCGACTGTGCAAATGCTTTGTTGTGTGAGGCAACTAAATATTCTTCGTTGTAACTTTTTAATGCCTTGTTGGTTCGCAATACTTTTTCATTTATTGACACAGGGTTTTCATTAGCCGACACCTTTATTTCATCGGCAGCTTTTTTGCCTGACCCGCTTTCATCTGCACAGGTAAATTGGGCAAGCACTACAAAAATCATTAAGAGGATGAACTTCATAAATCTTCCTTTAGGTAGTTGGTATCCAATAGGTAGCATCCACAATCAAGCGAAGCCGTTTTTCGCCAAAAATTCCAGTGTAATGCCACTGTCATTTGCAGATTCAGCAGCCTTGTCACCTAGCAGTAGACGCTCGAGGTAACGAGCGAGAACATCTACTTCAAGATTCACGCTGGAACCTGGTTTGTAGGTGTCCATAATTGTTTGTGTAAGTGTATGGGGAACTATATTTAATTCAAATTCCGCACCGTCAACTTTGTTTACCGTAAGGCTGGTGCCATCCACCGTGATCGAACCTTTATGAGCAATATATTTAGCAAGCGTTTTGGGCGCTCGAATACGGAAGCGCTCTGAGCGAGCATCGGGGTGACGACTGATGACTTCGCCAACACCATCCACATGACCGCTGACAATGTGTCCACCCAATCGGGTTTGCGGCGTAAGTGCTTTTTCGAGATTGACGCGCTGCCCGACTTTCCACAGCGGCAGGCTGGTGTTGTCCAGGGTTTCGCGCGACACATCAGCCCAATAACCGTCCCCAGGTAGATCGACGACCGTAAGACAAACACCATTGGTCGCAATTGAATCACCCAGGCGAACGTCAGATAAATCCAGGCTATGAGTTTTGATGCGCAAGC
>CBHTVU010000414.1:0-2369 GCA_966096785.1 uncultured Gammaproteobacteria bacterium
ATTCACTCTCGACTTTACCGGAAGCGAATACTACCGGTGGTATCACGCGTTTCAAAATCGCTTTAACACGTGCTGCTACTTCACGAGGACTAAAAGGTTTTACAACGTAGTCATCTGCACCAATCTCAAGGCCCACAACCCTGTCTAATTCATCTCCACGTGCAGTTAAAAAAATCACCGGAACATTTGAAAATTTTCGCAATTGCTTGCAGGCTTCAAAGCCAGTGATATCAGGCAGACCAACATCCATAATAACAAGATCTATAGATGCACTTCGCACCACCTCAAGCGCTTCATTTGCCAGAGTTTTCCAAGTGACGCTAAAACCTTCTGCTTGCAATACAAAGATCAATGTATCTGCAATTGAAGGTTCGTCTTCAACGATAAGAATATGAGTCATGACCGAGGCTTATGTTGGTATATAGAGAGACGATTCTACCGTAAAACTGTGTTTGCAAAACTACCAGCTACGTTATTTACTCTATTGCATATTGAGATATTTACCCCTAACCTCAGTGTCACATACCTTAAAAGATTTTTATCATGTCCGAACAAAAAGTCGTAGCCGCCGAACCCATCACCATCGTAGGGGGTGGCCCAAAAAAAGTTCTTTATACATTAAGAACCGTTGCACGGATCGGCTTATTAAATTCTGCCAAGGCACTTCATAGTCACAACACCTGTAAAGCGTGCGGATTAGGAATGGGTGGCCAGCGTGGAGGCATGACAAATGAAATGGATGAATTTCCTTCTGTGTGTAATAAAAGCATTCAAGCTCAATCTACAGATATCCAGGCGCCTATCCCAGTTGAAATTTTTGAACATAGGTTGAATGATTTCGCACAACTATCAGCTTACGAACTTGAACACTTGGGGAGACTAAATACTCCAATTTATAAATCCGCAGAGAATGATAAATACGAACCTATCGAGTGGGAAGATGCCCTTAGTGTAATGGTGGCGCGTTTTTCTGAAACAAAACCTGACCGAAGTTTTTTCTATACTTCGGGCCGCTCCTCCAACGAGGCTGGTTTTGTATTGCAATTATTAGCGCGTTTATACGGCACAAATAATGTCAATAATTGCTCCTACTACTGTCATCAAGCAACTGGCGTTGGTTTACACAATGCAATTGGTACGGGCACAGCGACTGTTTCGCTGGAAGACTTAGGAAAGAGTGATTGCATTTTTGTTATAGGTGCAAATCCATCATCGAATCATCCACGCTTCGTGCATCAGTTAAAAAATTGCCGCGATCGTGGTGGGCAAGTAATAATTATCAACCCCGCAAAAGAACCTGGCCTTATACGTTTTGCTGTACCTAAAAGTGCAAAATCCATGTTGAGTGGCGGCACCTGGATTGCATCAGATTATATTCAACCAAAAATTGGCAGTGATTTACTGCTTTTAAAGGGGATTGCCAAAGCGCTCATCGAAATTGATGCAATTGATAAAGAATACATCTCCACGCACACCGAAAATTTCGAACTATTTTTAAATGATTTAGAATCAACTAGCTGGTCGCTTATTGTGGAAAATACGGGCGTTACTCAAGCGGATATTTATAAAATCGCTAATTCCTATGCAGTATCTCACCGTACCGTTTTCGCATGGGGAATGGGAATTACACATCATCTAAATGGCGTTGAAAATGTAGAAGCCATCTCCAACCTGGCGTTATTGCGAGGCATGATTGGTAAACAAGGTGCTGGATTATTGCCACTGCGCGGTCACAGCAATGTACAGGGCATTGGTACTGTTGGAGTAAAACCTGTACTCGCAGAAGATGTTTTTACGCAGATTGAAAAAACACTCCATGTGAAGTTACCTCGTGAAGCAGGTATGGATACTCTCGCATGCTTGCAAGCAGCTTTTGATGGAAAAATAGATGCTGCTTTATTAATGGGTGGAAATTTATTTTCTGCAACACCCGACAGCCAATGGGCACGGCAGGCGCTTGATCGCATAGGTTTCAAAGTGTTCCTGACAACAACACTAAATCGTGGTCATGTAGCGGGAATGGAATCTAGCGAAGCATTAATTCTGCCCGTGAGTGCGCGTGATGAGGAATGGCAGCCTACAACTCAGGAATCTATGTTTAATTATATTCGCTTGAGCGATGGAGGGATTACACGTTTAGCGAAGGTTCGCCCGGAAGTAAGTATTTTGTGCGACTTTGCAAAAAAATTAATGCCTGATTGCCCTGTTGATTTTGTTCAATTTAAACAGCACAACAATATTCGCGCAGCTATCGCCGCAACTATTCCGGGAATGAGCGAATTAAAAGACATCGCAGAAACCAAACAAGAATTTACGATTAAGAATCGTTTACTGGAGCAGCCAGAATTTAAAACTAAAAATGGTAAGGC
>CBHTVU010000415.1:0-2338 GCA_966096785.1 uncultured Gammaproteobacteria bacterium
TGTACCATACCTATACAATAGAAACTCACGGGGGTTTGGCCGTTTTGTTGACAGCCTACAAATAAGCCAAGCTACTGATAATAAAAATTATTTTTATACTTAGAGCATCTAGTTTGTAATTATTTGGCCGGATTCATGGCCGATTGGAATGAGCTTTTTTGGATTTAATATGAGCTTTATTTTTCGAATACTGTAAAAGCAAAAACCTGCTTATCTTTCGATAAGCAGGTTAAGCATTAAAACGATCCTGCGACACAAATTTAATAAATACGATCAATCAAATCATCAAAAGCGAGTGGCCCCATTTCGTCATGACTCACCCTAAACTCTTTATTGAATATTTGAAAATTGCTGTAGTTTCGATTTTTGTAACGTTGCTCAAAAGCATTTACGAACCAAGCGTTGCCTTGCGGTGAGCCAGCCAATAACACATTTATCGCTAGTGATTTATCCAGTGTAAAACGAGTTTGTTCGGCAGCAATCACGGCTGGAGTTACCGCGAAAAACGCGCCATCAATTAATATATAATTTTTAAAATAGGGAACACCTGTGGGCTCAACACTTAGCAAATAAGCACCTAACAATCCCCCTGCTGAAACACCTGTAAAAGTGCGTTCTGAATTAGTGCGGTAGGTTGATTCTATTAAGGGAATTAATTCTTCTTTTAAAAATTTTGTGTAGAGCGGTGCGCCATCCGGTAAAAAATCTATCATTCTTCTGTTGATCGGCCCCTGATCAATAGAAACCATAATGACGTCTTTCGATTTTTTATCGAGTAAGTAAGCAAAGCCGAAATACCATTGCCCGTCAGTTACATAAATTACCGGATAATTTTTCCCCGAAGTTTGATAATTTGGTGGGAGGTATACATTGTAGGGATAAGTAATTTGGGTATTTACAGATGTGATAGATGAAACGCCGACGAAATTTCCTTTCATGCTGGACTTATTGATGGGCGTAATTTTAATAGTGTCAAAATCGCCAGTGGCAACTGCCTTTCCATCATCAATATTAAGTGTAAATGTTCCGGTTCTTAGGCTGTCAAAATGTGCGGTCAATTTATAGGTGTGTTTGGTGCCCGAATAAACTCCATTTATTTCGAGTGTGAAACTGTCGACTGGAGTTATTGAATAGTTTGCATCCAATTCTTGCGGCAGTAGATTAGATGGTTTGGTAATCAGATGATTATCTTTAAAAAAATTCATTTCAAAATTTTCACCGACGATAGGACTCTCTTCTACGGTTAAAGCCGACTCGGCGGTTTTAAAATTCAGGTGATAAACATTGTTCACGACATTTTCGGGTAAGAAAGAGAAAGGTTCATCTTGTAAAGTAAAATTGCCTTCGCGCACAAAATTTACAACCTCGTCAAAGCCTGTATAGGTTTCCTTGTATGACCCAGACTTATTGTCTTTGTATGTCAATTCAAATTTATATCCATCGCCGTAGCCGCCAACACTTGAAACTATCATGAGGTTGTTAGTTGTGGTGTAGCCATACCCATATATTGACGGCAAGGTTCTACCATCGGAAGCTTTAACGGTAAGTCTGGAATCATCAAAATTTAAAATTGTGATGTCGCTTGAAGTTTGTTTAGTACCCGTAGACGCGATAGTGATTGCTGTTTCGTTTAGCGTTATTTTTGTATTTTTTAATGATGCTGGCACAAATGATTCCGTTGATGCTGAGGATGTAGACGCTGACTGTGAAGTTGACGAGTGACCGCCACCTCCACTTCCGCAGGCTACAAGTAAAGAGAGAAATAAAAAAGTTATTATTAGTTTTAGCATGTGTACATTCTCTTGGGCCGTTATTGAATAAATCATGTCCTTAAAATCGAGGTTGCGCCGGGTGAAGGAGTTGTGTTGTTCAGCGCAACTAGTGGGCGAATCGATTTCCATTGCAATTAATCCCAAGTTTTTGCACTTAATTCAAATCAAGAAAATATTTTTTATTATTGTTATATAAAACAAATAGATAGGGGTTGGATTTTTAACTATTAAGATAGGAAAGTCAGGGGAGTAGAGGCTATTTTTTATTGTTTTGTTTGAGCAAGTTGTTGAGAGTGGTATTGGGACTGCGGCACGTGTTCTACATTCGGCGGATAGAAACCAGCGGGATGCACTCAGCACATCCATGTGCCTCACCCTTCGGGCAGCTGCGCTGTGAAAAACGGCTGTCCTGCCGTTTTTTGAACCGGAGCATTAAGAACCATCCCGCTTAACGGAACCAAGAAAAAAGAAAACCCCATATGCCTGAGGCATATGGGGTTTTCTTTTTTAATTTGGTGGAGCTAAGCGGGATCGAACCGCTGACCTCTTGCATGCCATGCAAGCGC
>CBHTVU010000416.1:0-2334 GCA_966096785.1 uncultured Gammaproteobacteria bacterium
TACCCTCGCAAAAAAAATGCTGACTGTTGAAAATGCCAGTCGAATCTATGACAACCAAATTGTCCAGCTCGAGTCGATCATTGCCAAACTGGAAGAGAGAGCGCAAATAAGCGGCGAACCGGACAATGCACAAGAGAGCACCCCGCAAACAGAATCTGCTAAAGAGTGGGAGAACTTCACGCCTCCCATGGATAACTGGAAAAAGAAACAAATGTACGATTAGAGCAGAGCAGGCTCTATTTATCTTTCTGTAAGTCGATTGATGCGGAATTAATACAGTACCTGAGACCTGTAGGTGCTGGCCCATCCGGAAATACATGCCCCAGATGACTACCACACTTACTGCAAACCACTTCTGTGCGATGCATACCGTGGCTAGTATCGTAAACTTCCTTAATAACGGTCTTGTTGGCAGGCTCGTAAAAACTCGGCCAACCACAACCCGCATCAAACTTTGTTTCAGACACAAACAATGGCTCAGAGCAACCGCGACAGAGATAGGTTCCATCACTAAATTCATTCCAGTACTCGCCAGTAAAGGGTCGCTCCGTGCCCTTCTGGCGGCAAACGCGATACTGCTCCGGAGTTAGTTTTTCTAACCAATAGGACTCATCGTTAAATTCTGATTCAGACATATAAATACCTTTTGAATTTATTCCGGGCGATTGTGTTAATCATTTCATACAGAGAGCTGGAGGTTATGGACTACAAATCAAGCTTTGCATGCAAAAACAACCAGACAAGCTTGCAAAAATTAAATTTCCCGAGATGCTCATTACGATTTCCTTGACATGAATGGCAGCAAACACCGATTATTCACGGCTCGCAATTTTATTTCGTACTATATTTTATATCTCGCACTAAAGGCATCTTACTGCAATGAGCATCATTAAAAAATCCGACAAGCTGAACGGGGTTTGCTACGACATTCGGGGCCCCGTGCTTGAGCACGCCTATCGTCTCGAAGAGGAAGGCCACCGCATTTTAAAGCTAAATATTGGCAATCCTGCCCCCTTTGGTTTTGCGGCCCCCGACGAAATTATTCAAGATGTCATTTACAACCTTCCCAATGCCGAAGGTTACACTGCCTCTCGTGGTCTATTTGTGGCCCGTAAAGCGATTATGCAAGAGTGCCAACGCCTAAAAATTCCTAACGTGGAAATTGAGGATATTTTTCTGGGTAATGGCGCCAGCGAACTTATCGTTATGGCAATGCAAGCATTACTGAATAATGGCGACGAAATTTTAGTACCCGCTCCAGATTATCCTTTGTGGACCGCCGCCGTAAATCTTGCGGGCGGCAAGGCGCGCCACTATTTGTGCGATGAGCAATCAGATTGGTTCCCTGATGTCGCCGATATCAAAAGCAAAATCACGGACAAAACTCGCGGCATTGTTGTGATTAACCCAAACAATCCAACCGGTTCAGTGTATAGCAAAGACGTGCTTGAACAAATTGTTCAACTTGCTCGCGAACATAACCTGATTATTTTTGCTGACGAAATTTACAGCAAAATTTTGTATGACGATGCTGAATTCATTCCAATGGCTCGTATTGCGCAAGATGTGTTGTGCGTTAGCTTTAATGGTCTTTCAAAAGCTTACCGTCTCGCGGGATTCCGTTCAGGCTGGATGGTCATCAGCGGTGCGAAGCATCGCGCTAAAAGTTACATAGAAGGCTTGGATATGCTGGCCTCTATGCGTCTCTGCGCGAATGTACCGGCGATGTACGCCGTTCAAACTGCACTGGGAGGATATCAAAGTATTGGCGAGCTGATTATTCCCGGAGGTCGCTTACGTGATCAGCGTGATGCAGCCCTAAATGCATTGGCAGCTGTTCCAGGAGTGTCCTGTGTAAAACCCAAAGGGGCCTTGTATTTATTTCCCAAGCTGGACCTGAACATGTACAAGATCAAAGATGACCAGCAAATGGTGTTGGACTTCTTGATTCAGGAGAAAATTTTATTAGTACAAGGCACAGCGTTTAACTGGCCTAACAAAGATCACTTCCGTATCGTATTTTTACCGCGTGAGGATGATTTAACCAAAGCGATTCATAGATTTGGTGAATTTTTATCACGCTACTCGCAGTAAAATCTGCATACCTAAAAACAAAGCCCGCAATTGCGGGCTTTTTTGTTTCTGGAGTAAGTTACCCGATTCGTTCTAAGCATTGCAGTCGAAATGTTTTTCGTAAAATACATTGATTGTTAATTACCATTCAATTGCTGCGCGCTCAGAGCGAACGAAAACACTAAAATCATATGGGAGTGGTCATTCTCAGCTAGGCGCCCCCACTCGCGGGGATCAAGCTGTTAAAAAAAAATCAAAAGC
>CBHTVU010000417.1:0-2288 GCA_966096785.1 uncultured Gammaproteobacteria bacterium
CTCGATACCGAAGTCTTTTAGCTTCAGCTCAAGCAACTTGGACATTGCTTCCAGGGACTCTTTTGAGTAGCCCTTGTCGCTGCGTTTATCCGCTGGGTCCAACAGGTTCAAGGGTGGTAAAGTGCCTTCCGCAGGTTCGATTGAATCGAACAACGAAGGCTGCTTTTCTTTTTCAACACGTGGGCTGGGTACCGGCTTTTTCTTGGGTGGTTCGGTAATCATTACCGGAGCTATGCGCTTGGCTTCCACTTTCGCGCGCTCTTCAACTACCTCTCTGCGATGTTGCTGCGCCACTACTGCAATATTTTTTTCATTCTTATCACGCTGATACTGAATCCAACGCTCTTTGGCTTTTTCGATACCGATCAAGGTCCAACGGCCTAATTCATCCATAAGCGCAAACCATGAAAGATCGGTAAAAATGGTTAATCCAAATAAAAACAAGGCTAGCAATATCAGGGTACCGCCGGTATAGCTGAATGCCCCCTCAACCAGGGTTGCGATTCCACTTCCCAGAAGTCCGCCGTTAGAGTTTGGTAAAACCGACTCGCCACCACTGAAATGCATGGCTGCGATACCGGTACCGGATAGCATAACGATCATCAAACCAACAAAACGAATACTGACAAACAACCAGTCAATACTGCGAAGATGAGTACGATCTTTAAAAATCAGGGCAATACGGTAGATAAGCATGAGCGGGAACAGATAGGCCATGTAGCCGAAAAACCCGAAAAACACATCGGCAAGCCAAGCGCCAACGCGTCCACCAAGATTAGAGAGTTGCCCGTTATCGCCCGTGCTCCAGTAACCACCATCGGCAGGGTCATAGCTGAACATGGCCAGACACAAATAAGTAGATACGGCTAAGAGGCCAATAAGCAGGCCTTCGCGGACTATACGCAAACCCAGATTATTAGCGGGTTCCGATACGGGTGGTTTACGGCTGGCGTTGCTTTGTTTCAATGGTTTTTCCTGACTTGCAATAACGTAATCTAACGGAGAGCGACATACTCTCATTAACTTCAAGATTATTCTTTTAAAAGCGCCGCAGTAGCTAAGCGCAGGTTGGGCCCATTTTATAACAACCCGTCAGTGAAAAGAGCATTATTTTGGTGCCACACCTTTATACCAACACTCGGTCACACCTTTAAAACTTGTGCGGTAAATAAACAGGTTTCCGGCTTCAGGTTGCGCAGACAGGGCCTCGTCACTTAAGCCAATTCTCGCGCTGGTAATAAATAACAGATTCATATCCTCACCGCCAAACGCCATGCAAGTTGGCTGAGTGACAAGAGTTTTGAGTTCATACACCTGGGCTCCCTCGGGATTATATCGAACCAGTCGGCTTCCACCCCACTCAGCATTCCACAGGCAGCCATCAGCATCAATACAACTGCCATCGGGTTCGACGCTATCACTGGTTTGTGCAAACACCTTACCCTTTCCCAAGGTGCCAGTTTGCGCATCAAATTCGTAGACTTTAATTTGATGGCTGGGAGAATCCGCGTGAAAAAGTTTTTTGGAATCCAGACTCCAACATAAACTATTGGAAATAGCCAAACCACTTAGATGGCGACTTGAGTTGCCCTGAACATCCAAACAAAATAATCCCGCACTTTGATCAGGCGCATTTTTTTGTTCGACAATTGAGCCCGACCAAAAGCGGCCCTGGCGATCAACACGACCGTCATTTAAACGATTACCAACCAGATTAGCTTCAGGTTTCGCAATCCATTCAACAGAGCCTGTATCTTTATCAAACCAGGCGAAACCGGACGCTAAAGCGAGCAACATGCGCTCGTCATTTTCAGCAAACGCAAAACAACCAACTGCTTCTGGAGTATTCCAGGTTTGCAATTGTTTGCTTTCAAGATGATAGCGAAAAATTTTGGATGATTTGATGTCAGTCCACCACACAGCTTGCTCGTGATGGTTCCACTGAACACCTTCCCCCAAAATATTGGCGCAAGGAATTTGCGCAATCAATTCAATTGTATTTTCTGATTCGATCGCTTTTGCATATTCGTTGTTAGACATAACACTCAGTTCTTCATGGAATTAAATTTTTTCATTTCAGCAAAATAAAAACGCCCCGGCTCGCGGGGCGTGAAAGACTATCACTTTTTAAAATTAAATTCGTCCGCCATCAACAACTAATTCTTGCGATGTAATCATTGCAGAATCGTCAGATGCTAAAAACAACGCCAGCTTGGCTACGTCATGCGCACCTAAGCGTTGCTTCAAACAAATGCGTTTCATTAATTCTGCTTCTTCGTCCTTTGACA
>CBHTVU010000418.1:0-2255 GCA_966096785.1 uncultured Gammaproteobacteria bacterium
TTCATTAATACAACCATCAGCCAAAATCATGCGCGAGGCAAAGCTGAAGGCAATGGAATTGGTGGTGGCCTTTTCAATTATGGCGGCACGGTATATTTGGCTAACTCGACGATTGCAGAAAATACGTCGGGAGGTTGGGGTGCTGCCATTGCTGCAACATCTAACGCGGACGGCTCCGCATTTGTTTATATAAAAAGTTCTTTGATCCTTGGGCATTCAAACATTTCTCCTTGTTATGATTTTGGTCCTAATGATTTACCGAAATTATTTCTGGTAGAAAATAATCTGATCACCGAAGAATCAAATTGCTACGCTCCTTCAGCGACAGACATTGTTGTACCAGATGCAACTACATTTACAAAAGTCATTGGTCGTTTGTCTGACTACGGCGGTCCTACTCCAAATTATGTTTTGTTGCCCGGTAGCCCTGCGATAGATAACGAAGGAAAACTTTGCACTGATTTTGACGGCATGCCCATTGTTACAGATCAGCGCGGCAATATCAGAACCGGTTGCGACAGAGGTGCGATCGACTCCACTGCAAAAGCAGCTCCGATTGAAATCAAATTTAAATTACCTGGAAATATTCCAGCGATTCAACCCAACTCTACTAGCAGTGTGGATCTTGCCATTTTGTCGCGTATCGATTCGATCAAATCATTCCATCCTGTTGTTGATGTGGACCGCAGTTCACTTCAGCTAGGTGCAGGCAATGCCGTGCCCTACAAATATATTAGCCAGGATGTTAATGGTGACAAGATTGCGGATTTGGTGATGAGGTTTAAAATTAATGAGCTTGGAATCACTTGTGGGGATGGGGGTATTAAATTGCGCGGTACAATAATTAACGGCGCAGCATTTGTTTCCAGTACAGCTATTCAAACTACTGGATGCGACGCTGATTAGTTGCTATTAAAAAACCGGCGGGATCTTTTAATCCCCCCGGTTTTATTTCATCGCATTAAAAATCAGGATTGACCGTTGATTTTTATTTCGCGCGAGTATTGAAATGCAGGGTTGGTGCTTGACTGCCATCACCGTTTTCTGAGTCGTAGAACGACGCTTCAATTGCGCCAAGTGGCTGCAGCAAAAGTCCGTGCGTAGTGCCGTCGATTATGCGTTGCATTACGGGGCGCGGAATAGTAATCAGCGTTTTTCCGTTAGCTTGAGCAACGTCAGTATCAAAAATCGTTTGGCCATTGATGGTTGATTGCAAATCTTTTCCCTGCGTAAAATTAGCGAAGGTCACGCTGTTTTGTTGCCAGTTAGGATCGCCACCTAAAATTTCAAACACGCGTACCTTACCAAATTCAATACCAAAATCCTCACCGAGTGCGGCAACATAATTTCCACCTTTTTGCACCGATTGTGTCGTAAGCTCCAGCAGACCTGAGCCATCGACTTTTTTACCGCTGTAGTTTTGTAAATCCCAACGCAGTAACGGAAATTGGCCCACGCTGACTGTTAACGCACGGGAACTATCCGATTCCCAGTTATTAAAATTAACAGTAGGAAACGCTGAGTTGATTACGGAATCATGTTTGACTTTCACATGTTGTTTAAAGCTATCGATTGCAGCAAGCGGAGGATGATAAAAAAGCGGCTCACCAACATCCGGTTTTGCACGTTTCACTTTTACGACTTGAGCCCGAAAATAATCCACATCTACATAGTATTCGCCAATTCCCCAATCGGTGACACCGATTTGAATATTGACCTGATCACCCGGTACCGCATCAAAGTTGCGCGTGGTAAAACTGATCACTTGCCAATCTGTATTTGGCGCGAGGTCATATTCACGTAGGTGTTCGTGGAAATCAGTCGTGCGCTGCGTGTTAATCATAAAGTTGACTCGACGCGGTGTGTGACTTGGGCGCACACGCGCTTCCACACGCAATTCATAATCAGGGCGTTTAAGCTTCTCCATATCGAGTGATTGGGAAACGTCACGTTTGATGATGGTCCAATAGATATTGTGCTGGTCTTTTGTTGCATCCACTTGCATACGCGCAAAACCATCCATGGGTAAAAATTTCAATTGCGCCTCACCGTCACCAGTAAAGGTTTGCCAGCCCGCTACCGATTTATTATTAAAGTCGTCAAAAAAATCAGCATGTGAAAGCGGAGCAATAATGAGTAGCCCGCTGAAGGCTAAGGTTTTTATATGGCGCATTATTGATGTCTCTTTAGTGATAAAGCAGGGAGCTTAAACGCGCTTTTATAAAAATTCCACTAGCAAGACTTGAAAATTGCAG
>CBHTVU010000419.1:0-2225 GCA_966096785.1 uncultured Gammaproteobacteria bacterium
TAAAATTCCCTTAAGCGATAGCGTGAATATTTTTGGTCGCCTGGGTTTTGCAAATCTTGACGTGGATTACGACACTAATGAAGGCGGCTCCCCAAGCGGTGAATCTAATTCCAAAACAAGGGGGTTATTCGGGGTTGGCGCTAGCTATAACGTCACACCGGAATTTGGTTTGCGTGCCGAATACAGCCAATACGCAGAATGGGATGATTTAAAATTATCCGCATTTACCGTGGGTGCTACCTACCATTTCTAATGAATAACGAATTTTAAAAAATCCTCGTTGGCGAAAGCTGACGAGGATTTTTTTATACCTTTAGGATACTCATATTTTTATAAACTATATTAATTACTTCAATTTGATGCTCAGCTACACATCCTCCAGCATTACAAAACCAAATTGGCGCGTCAGTGAGTGTAAATAACTGTTTTTGGGTATCGCATCGAACGACAAGTTCGAATAAAGTGCTTTTTCCGTGTGATTGATAAGACATACTAACGAATCAGTATCTAGAGCATTTTTTAATTAGCCTATATATGGGACTATGGCCCATACATCGAACGTCTATCCTGATCATTAAACCTTAAAAGTAAAATATAAAGGTGACTCATGAAAACTCTTAAAGGCCCCGCGATTTTCCTTGCTCAGTTTCTAAGCGATACACCTCCCTTCAATTCGCTCGACAGTATTGCCGGTTGGGTGGCTAGTCTTGGTTTTAAAGGTGTTCAAATTCCCACGTGGGACAAGCGCGTGTTTGATTTGGAAGCGGCAGCTAACAGCCAGGAATATTGCGATAAGTTTTTGCACACGCTTTCTTACCACGGTTTGGTTCCTACTGAATTATCGACGCATCTTCAAGGTCAATTGGTTGCGGTTCACCCCGCCTACGATGAAATGTTTGATGGCTTTGCACCTGAGTCTGTCCGCAAAAATCCAACCGCTCGCCAAGCGTGGGCGGTCGAGCAACTTTTGTTGGCTGCGAAGGCCAGTAAAAATTTAGGACTAAAAGCTCACGCCACTTTTTCCGGTGCTTTGCTCTGGCCGTATTTGTATCCCTGGCCGCAACGTCCTGCTGGTTTAGTCGATGCCGGATTTGGTGAGCTAGCAAAACGCTGGAAACCAATTCTGGATGCATTTGACGCAGCAGGAGTTGATCTTTGTTACGAGATTCACCCTGGCGAAGACTTACACGATGGCGCAACTTTCGAACGTTTTTTAAAAGCTGTCGATAATCATCCGCGCGCAAATATTTTGTTTGACCCATCGCATTTTGTGTTGCAGCAACTCGATTATTTAGCGTTTATCGATCGCTATCACGACCGCATTAAAATGTTCCATGTTAAAGACGCCGAGTTTAATCCGACCGCACAACAAGGTGTTTACGGCGGCTATGAAAATTGGGTAGATCGCGCTGGTCGCTTCCGTTCATTGGGTGATGGCCAAGTGGATTTCAAACAGATTTTTTCAAAATTCGCTGCCTATAATTACGAAGGTTGGGCCGTGCTCGAATGGGAATGCTGCTTGAAGCATCCTGAAGTCGGCGCTGCGGAAGGCGCTCCGTTTATTGCGCAACATATTATTAAAGTGACTGAGCGTGCGTTTGATGATTTCGCGAGTGGTGGTACAGATCACGCAGCGAATCGTCGGATTTTAGGGTTGAAATAAAACTAATTAGCTTTTGATGTTACTCCCCCATTATGGCTTCTCTGAGCATTGCAGGAAAATTTGTGCAAAACAGACAGGATGTCTGTTTTAGTGACGATGCGACATGGATGTCGCACCGGAGCGGCGCGAATTTTCCGAAACGCGCAAGAAATGGGAAGCCATGGGTATCGTTTCTTTTGATTACTTTTCTTTGGATAAGCAAAGAAAAGTAATTCGCCAGCAGGCGAAAAAAATTCCAAAATTTATATTAAATAATGTGAATTTATTTTTTTTTACTATCGTCTAGGTAAGGTTGCAGGATTTAGTTTTACTTTCTAATAATGAAAAACTGGATCCCCGCTTCGCGAGGATGACGACTCCCTATAAATTAGATTTGATAAGAGTTTAGTTATGACAACTCCAAGAATTCGTTATGCAATGGTTGGCGGTGGACGCGGTGCATTTATCGGGGCGGTACACCGTATAGCGGCACGTATAGATGATCGTTTTGAGTTGGTTGCGGGTGCGCTGTCATCCAATCCAGAAAATGCAAAATTATCTGCGGCGGATTTACATATTGCCG
>CBHTVU010000420.1:0-2216 GCA_966096785.1 uncultured Gammaproteobacteria bacterium
TCTATACCATTGGTATTTCCATTATCCAAAATCATCAAACCATTATTTGCATTACCGTTTACCCAGGACTGCACTAGCGCAACACCCGCTGCATTAAAGGGGATTGTATAAACCCCGGTAGTAAGCGGAGTAAAGCTTCCCAAGAACGATCCTTTGTTATCAAGCGGATTAGTGTTGCTCCAGGTTGCTGTAGCTTCCGTCCAATTATTATTCATGGCGTAAATTTCATAAGCTGCGGTGGTGGGATCAAATACATTTATCTGAAGACTCGCTGCAGTTACTGTTTTGCCTTTCGGAATACTGCTCGGGATCCATTTTAATAGCGCAACCAAGCGCCCGTTAGCGCTGTCGTCACCATCTGCCGAAATGGTTACGCTATCGCCGTAATTTGCGCTCGGTTGGCCGCTTGCCACGTAAGTATCCGAAGCACCTGCATAACCATTCAAGCCCTCTTGTAAACTTACAATAATGGCTTGTTCAGAAGTGCTGCTGGATGCATTGCTCGATTTAGAGCTACTTAAATGTTGCGCGCTGCTTGTAACCAAACTGCTTTTAATACTCGATGTGGTTTTATTGCTGGATACAGTGCTTGATTTACTGCTTGAAACACTTTTTGAAGAAGTTGCCGCCGTCGAACTCGTATTAAAAGTGATAAGACCTATATCAATATTTTTTGCATCCGAACCCGCTGCTAAATAAAGTGATATTTTCCCGTCTGTAGTTGCATCGCTATCAAGGGTGTCATTATTGCCCTGATTTTTTGGTGCAATAGTGTAAATATTTTTCACTACTTGCACGTAATATGAGCCTGCTGCTATATCTTTAAAACTATAATCTCCGTCGTTATCCGTAAATGTTGTTTTTATCAATTGATTACTATTGCTAAATAATTGTACTTCAACGTTACTCAGTAATAATTCATTGGTATTACGAATACCGTCTGCATTTGAATCCTTCCAAACTAAACCACTGATACTTCCGAAAGAGGAATTGCTGCCTTTAGTCAGTGTAAAATAATCGCGTACTTCACCTGTATCGTTAATAAATTTTGCATCCAGCCTTAAACCATTTACATCCAGAACGAATGAACCTAACTCATATAAAGAATCAAACATAGCGGCATGGTCGAGTGGGCCAGCTTTTAGTTTTCCCGATGCACCGGCAACGACATAAACAGTTCCGCTATTTGCAAGACCGGTACTTTGTTTTTTGTAAGCACCGTCTTTATCAGCTTGACCGCCACCAGCTTGCTTAACGTGAGTTGCGGCATTAAATGTTGTAGACACGTCATAGTGGCCGTTAATAAAGTAGGTACGCTCATAAGAATGACTATGACCTGATAACGCCAGATCTACACCATAGCTTTCCAACAAGGGTAAATAATTTTGCCGCATCTCAGTCATGTCGGTTTCTGTATCTGAATCGTGCGCGCCCTTTGTGTAAGGAGGATGATGCCAGATCGCAATAATCCAATCTGCATTTTTAGCTGCTTGCAAATCTGCTTGTAACCATTTGTACATGGGAGCACCGACGCTGCGATTATTAGAGGTTGAATCCAACACAATAAAATGCACATTCGCATAATCAAATGCGTAATAAGCTTCAGTGCCCGAAGCGACTCCTCCTGCTTCTCCGTTTTTTGGTAAGGAAAACATATCAAAGTAGGGGCCGGTTTGTGTTGCCGCGTTGGCTGAGTGTCCATCGTGATTTCCAAACGTTGGCCAGGTCACGCTTTGTCGCAAAATATCTGAATAAACATTAAAAACATTAGCTTGAAAGTTTGAATCAGTGCCATCGGGGTAAGCGTTATCACCGAGTTGCAACCATAAATTTGTTGCTGTCGAGCCTGTGAAATTGCGATAGGCGTTGTATACGGCAAATTGACCTTCTGTGCCCGTTCCCGCATCACCAATAACCCAGGTACGGAATGGTTCGCGCGTTCCGGTTTCAGGCGCGGTGGAAAAATAAGTATTGGCATCTCCACCACTTAATCTTTCAGTGGTTGAACCAATTGCGTAAAAATATTTTGTGTTAGGAGCGAGACCGCTAACTTGAACAATATGTTCAGTTGTAAATTGTGTGTCGTCGATAATTTTATTTAAATTTGAAGGGCTTGTTCCTATGCGAACACGACTGTTAGTCGCTTCGTCACTGCGCCATCGCACAATCACACTGGTGGATGTTCCAGTCTGCAAATAAGGGCCGCGTGTTAAATT
>CBHTVU010000421.1:0-2213 GCA_966096785.1 uncultured Gammaproteobacteria bacterium
CGATTAAGAATCGTTTACTGGAGCAGCCAGAATTTAAAACTAAAAATGGTAAGGCGCGATTTCTAATCACGAGCGCTCCTGCAGAGATTTCAACCAATGAATTTCCGTTAGTGTTGGCGAGCATTCGTAGCGAGGGCCAATTTAACTCGATTATTTATGAAGAAAAGGATACCTACCGTGGTACGGATACGCGCTGGTCAGTGTTAATGAACAAAGAAGATATGGCGGAGCTTAGGATTAACGCTGGTGATGATGTAAAAATTAAATCTGAACATGGTGAAATGGAAAACGTAAAAGTATCTGTCTTTGATTTACCGCGAGGAAATGTGATGGCTTATTATCCTGAAGCTAACGTATTAATCGGAACAGCGCATGATCCACGCAGCAAAACACCGGCGTTTAAATCTGTAGCTGTTCGAATTGAATTACATTGAAGCAAATAATATTGACTTAACTTATATCGAAAGACTGATCGAAGAACTGCTTTTGCGTCTGTCGCGTTTGGCTCTAGTTTCAAATAATGCATCTTTGCGTTCTTGGCGACGATCTTTTTGCTTGCGACGCTCCGTTTGCGCAGTGAGTACAAACTCATCCACAGGCGCGTCCGCCGCCAAAGGGTGCTCACGATTAATGGGAGGAGCCTCTCCAGTGGGCTTTACAGTAGTAGGTGTAACTACCGGGGCACTTGGGCGAATGTAAACCATATCAACAACCGAATAATTGGGGTCTCTGGTGGATATCACCAGCACTTACTTCCTTATCGGCTAATCCAGCGAAAACTTTACCACCTTATGCGCCATTCTTGAACCACTTCAAGTTTTCGTGAAGTTTAACCACATCCCCTACAATAAAAAGTGTTGGTGCATGAACCTCTTGGGACGCCACCAGTGTCGCTATAGTTGCTAAATCTGCGATGAGAACCCTCTGCTCTTGAGTCGTACCCCGTTCAATTAGCGCTACGGGTGTGGTGGACGCTCGACCATGGGCGACTAAGGATTCACAAATATCCTTTAGGCCAACTAAACCCATATAAAAAACAACGGTCTGGGTTGGATTAGCTAATTCAGGCCATTGCACATTGATACTGTCGTCTTTGAGATGCCCCGTTACAAAACGTACCGATTGGGCATAATCGCGATGAGTTAAGGGTATGCCAGCATAGGCAGCACAACCGGAGGCCGCCGTGATGCCAGGCACAACCTGAAAGGGAATATTATTTTGCGCTAGCAATTCAATCTCTTCGCCACCACGGCCAAAAATAAATGGGTCGCCACCTTTCAAGCGCAACACACGTTTACCTTGCTTGGCCAAATCTACCAGCAGCTGATTAATATTTTCCTGCTGCATAGCATGTTCACTGCGGCGTTTTCCAACGTAGATACGTTCGGCATCGCGCCGCACCAAATCCATAACACCATCGGAAACCAAACGATCGTAGAGGACAACATCGGCTTGCTGCATTAAACGTAGAGCGCGCAGCGTTAGTAATTCCGGATCACCCGGGCCGCCGCCCACGAGATAAACTTCACCTTGTGTTAAGGATGCATCCTCATTTGCAATTTCGTCAGCAATAATTTTATCCGCATGTTCGCTTTGCCCGTTCATCGCAAGTTCTGCTGCTGGGCCCTGCAATATTTTTTCCCAAAATTTGCGCCGACTATCTCCGTTATCAAAACGATCCTTAACTCTGTCTCGCCAACGACTCGCCAAATGCGCGAGCTTGCCGTAACTCATAGGAATAAGGGTTTCCAATTTGGTACGAATTAAACGCGCCAACACCGGCGCTTCACCGCCACTGGAAATTGCAATCATCAAAGGGGAACGATCAATAACTGCGGGGGTGATGTAAGTGCAGAGTGAAGGTGTATCCACCACATTTACGGGAATATTTTTTTGTTTTGCGTCGAGAGAAATTTTTTTATTAAGATCATGAATATCTGTCGCGGCTACTGCGAGCACGCAGTCATAAATATCTTCATTTTGATATTCACGTTCAAATAATTCGCCATTATGTTGTGAAACAAGTTCCCGCAATTCCGCCGAAATTTCAGGCGCAACCACACGTAAAACTGCACCTGCTTTTGCAAGCATCCGACCTTTACGTGTGGCGACATCGCCCCCGCCCACCAATAAGCAGCGGCGATTTTTTAGGTCTAGGAAAATGGGGAAGTAGTCCATAAATTATGCAGCTCTAAAATTTACGACGTGGGAAT
>CBHTVU010000422.1:0-2194 GCA_966096785.1 uncultured Gammaproteobacteria bacterium
CCACTGACAAACCGTCGCGCACAATGGCCTCAAGGGTGAGAAGTGCATGATTCAAACAACCCAACCGCATACTGACCACGAGAATAACTGGCAGCTGTAAATTTTTTGCAAGATCGGCCATGGTTTCGCGCGGGTTAATGGGCACACGCCAACCACCCGCACCTTCAACAATGGTGAAGTCTGCTGAAGATAAAACTCCACGACAAAAACCTGCCAAACGATCAACTGACAAACTACGTTTCTCATGCTGTGCCGCGATATGAGGAGCAATCGCGGCTTCAAGGGCGATAGGATTAATTTGCTCGTATTCTAATTTTTGGGTGATGACCGATTGCAGCAGTAACGCGTCTTCATTTCGCAATCCCGCAGTCGTCTTCTCACAACCTGCGGCTACAGGTTTTAACGCGGCAGTTGTTAGTCCTTTATTTTTTGCAGCAACTAATAGACCAGCAGAAATCATTGTTTTGCCGACGTTAGTATCTGTACCCGTTACAAAAAAAGCTTTTTTGGCCATTATTTTTTCACTTTCAGATAAAAAATATCATAAGTCGCAGGAAGCAATTTATGATTGCGGAAGTCTTCGTAGGCTTGTTTAAACGCCTGAATTCTTTTTCGCCCCGTCAATCCTGCAGCGCGACCGTTATTAACGTTGTGCGCGCCCAAGTATTTTAAACTGCGGGTTAAATCAGCCAGATGCTCAAATTCCATTATTTCAATTTTATTGTCGAAATAAACAATCTGAAAACCAACTTGTTCCAGACAAGTAAGGAGCTGTTGTGATTCCTGAAACTGATTTACATGGACGTGTGAATCCACTTTTGCCCAGGATGTTTTGAGTTCATGAAGTGTCGCTGGGCCAAGTGATGTAAATATACATTGACCGCCGGGTTTAAGAATGCGTTTTAACTCTTTAAACAAATGCGGTAAATTTGTACACCATTGCAGCGCAAAGTTTGAAAAAATAATATCGACTGAGTTACTCGCTAAGGGCAAGAAATCTGCATCTGCACATAGCCAATTTTTTTGATTGGAGTGATGCTCACCGGCAAAACGTAACATGCCTTCAGCTATATCAGCACCAACAATAAAAGCATCCGGATAAAGTTCTTGCAGCTTGGGTGTGAAATATCCTGTTCCGCATCCAAGATCTAACACAACTTCCGCATTAACATTTTGTTCTACAAACCCAAGCAAGACCTCACCAACATAGCGCTGCAAATTCGCCACGGAATCGTAAGTCTTAGCTGCACGGCTAAATGAGTAAGCCACTCGCTTTTTATCAAGCGATGACGGTAAAGCCAGTAAAAAATCTGTTATTAAATGCGCAACCATTTCCGGATTGCTCCAGTGCAAAGCGTGGGCGGCACCTGAAACAATTTTTATTTGTTGTTTGGAATTTAGCTTAGCCATAGCATCATAAGATGCCACAGGAACCAAAGCATCCTTTTCTGCCAACAAATGCAAACCTCGTTGCGTGAGCTGCATGAACCTATCGCGATTATCTAATTGCGCGAGAAGCTCAAGCGCCTGCAGCCAATTATTATTTATGTCACTTGGCTGCATGAGTGAGCGAACTTTTTTAAGCAGCACTCTTTCATTGGTATCACCCTGCGCCAACAATCCGCTGAACAATTTTAAAGTGGTGTGCGGATCATGCGCAAAGCTTTCATTGAACTGCTTATTTATTGAAGGTGTCATAGCCGCTTGATAGTTTTCACTAGCTACAAACTTTAGATTACCAGCGAGCGTAATCACTCTCGTTATTTTTTGCGGATAACGAGCCGCAAGTTGCACAGCCAATACACCGCCTAGAGACCAACCTATTAGCACGCACTTTTCAGGTAATTGTTGCTCAATTAACGAAAGAACATCATCAAGATTAAAATCTGGGATGGAATCGCTTTGCCCAAAACCAGGTAAGTCAATAGCAATAACCCTGGCGATTTTTTCTAACGCTGGAATTAAAGGAAACCATGACGCACTATGAGTAGCCCAACCATGCAGCAATACAATATCGTCACACAAAGGTGACTCACATGAATAGGTATGTGTTGCGAGCTTGTAAACATTATCACTCATGAACAGCGTTACCGAGGATGTCACTGAGTGCATTCAAAAGCTGATCAACTTGTGCAATTGTATGTGCTGCAGAAAAAGTAATGCGTAACCGCGATGAACCTACAGGAACCGTTGG
>CBHTVU010000423.1:0-2176 GCA_966096785.1 uncultured Gammaproteobacteria bacterium
TATTAATAGATGGCTCAGTTTTTTCAAATTCATCCTGAAAATCCACAGCATCGTTTGGTAGTGCAAGCGGCAGATATTATTCGCAAAGGTGGTGTAGTTGTTTATCCAACAGACTCCGCTTATGCATTAGGTTGTCACATAGGTGATAAAGATGCACTTGATCGTATTCGCTTTCTGCGCAAGTTAGATAAAGATCATAATTTCACGCTCATGTGCCGAGATCTTTCTGAGTTAGCGACTTATGCTCGTGTAGACAATGTTGCTTATCGTCTTATCAAAAATTACACCCCAGGTGCATACACATTTATTTTGGAGGCTACTGCAGAAGTACCGCGCCGTTTATTGCATCCCAAACGCAAAACAATTGGTTTGCGCGTTCCTGACAACTTAATTGCACTGGCTCTGCTTGAAGAATTAGGCGAGCCAATAATGAGCAGCAGTTTATTAATGCCCGGCGATGAATATCCCTTATCCGATCCCTACGATATGCGCGACGTTTTAGAAAAACATGTCGATTTAATTATCGACGGCGGTTACTGCGGATTAGATCCGACAACAATTATCGATTTAACGGGTGACGCTCCAGAACTAATCCGGCAGGGTAGGGGGGATTTTTCGCCGTTTGAGTGATAGAGTGTTAATGAGAAGTGTTTTAGTATCGTTATTTTGTTTCAACACAAACTGTTCTAAGGAAGTGGCTAAAAATTATTGATTTTAGATATTAGATTCAATTAGCATAGCTGCAGCTAAAAACACAAGGATTCATGGATGCTAAGTGATAAACCTAACTGCCTTCATCGCTGGTCCCTCCAAAAATCCTGAAGTTATCCTCTCTAAATCCGGCTTTGCCTTATGGAGATATTCATGTTGCGTTTTATATTGTCATATACATTTCTATCATTTTTTTTGTGTTTATTTAGTGAGAATGCACATGCGGCCGACATAAACACCAACAATTATGATATTTACATTGGCGATATTGATGGTGATGGAACTAAAGACTTTTTGTTCAAGCCCAAGATGTTGCCTCTTATTTTACATGGAGACATTGCGATACCGATTCTTATTGCACGAGGCGTTGGTTTCGTAATTTTCCGTAGTGGGAACAATTTTAAGTTACCCATAGAATTCAATCTTTTTTCTCAATCGGATATAGCTGCGAAACTTGCTAATGGCTCTCTTAAAAAAGCCGAATTAAATACCGATTTTGTAGTTTTGACGAATGATAGTCTTGGACGAAGCAGGCTTTTATTAAAAAGTAATGTATCAGGAGTTTGGGATTTAGTTTTAACTGGCTCTTCGAATACAAGTTTACCAATTATGGATGTTAAAAGTAGCTCTAGTAGCTCTCCCGCAGCTGGATCACCTCAACTAGCATGGCAGGGTGTTGTCAGTGGAATGATAAATAACAACCCTAACGCCATGTTGCAATATTTCGATCCTAGAGTCATTAACTCTTACACGACTATGTTTAATATTTTAGGAAAGCAGCTGTCGGAAATTGGTAATCAGCTTGGTGAAATACAACCGTTGTACATCAGTGAGAATATGGCATTTTTTTTGGTGCCCAAAAAAGGAGATGACGGTAGCGATAATCTTCATACAATAAAATTTCTAAAAGATTCTTCCGGTAGTTGGAAGGTAAATCAATTGTGAAAAAAATGCTTAAAATCGCTATACGAACATGCATAGTATTTTTAATAATTACTTTAATAATAGTGTGTGTGTACATCTATGATTCTTACCCCTCAGTCTATGAAGCTACTCCTATTTCCGGGACGGTGTTTGATGCAGGCAGCAAGCAACCTGTAGAGGGTGCCGTAGTAGTTGCAACTTGGTCGGAGTTCGGTGGAGCATTTCAAGCCTATAAAATAGATGAATTAGAGGTTCAGGAAACGGTTACTGATAACCAAGGTAAATATACTCTACCAGGCTGGCCCCTTAAACGATCACGTAATTGGTCAGCATTTGTTCCAACTGATGAGCCGCGAATATTTGCGTATAAGTACAGATATTTGCCCAAGTATATTTACAACGGCATAGTGCAGGATATGGGTAGGCGGCAGCCCTACGAACATGAGCGCACGATTAGTTGGCATGGTTCAACTGATATTTACATGTCGCTGTTTACTTTTACTGAAAAAGACCGGATGCAAGAATTCACGGAAGTTGAATG
>CBHTVU010000424.1:0-2165 GCA_966096785.1 uncultured Gammaproteobacteria bacterium
GTTGCAATAATTTCTTTTCCAAAGAGCCAATTATTTTGGCCCTCAAAAACGCTTACCGTTCCGCCGGCCTATTAAACTAACAAAGCTCCGTCAGCCACATCCCACGCATTTAAAATAAATTCAAAAATATGCACCCCCGGGGCGCCCGCACCACGACTCCCTATTTAGGAGGTTCATACCATGAGCAAAAACTACTGGCTCTTCAAAGCCGAACCTCATATTTACGGTATTGATCATCTTAACGCCGCGCCGAAAAAAATTGGTCGCTGGGATGGTATCCGCAACTATCAAGCTCGTAACTTTTTACGCGATCAAGTTGCAGTGGGTGATGAAGTATTTATTTATCACAGCAGCTGCAAAAATGTTGGCATAGTCGGCACCGCTAAAGTAGTTAAAACTGCTTATCCCGACCCTACTCAATTTGATCCTGAAAGCGATTATTACGATCCGAAATCTACTGCTGAAAACCCACGCTGGGTTTCGGTGGATATTCAGGTCACCAAAACTTTTCCTCGCATTATTTCGCTCGCTGAAATTAAAGCTCAATCTGAGTTGGAGGATATGGTTTTGGTAAAACAAAGTCGTTTATCCACGCAACCGGTAACCAAAGCAGAGTGGGATTTTATTTTAAAACTCATCTGATTTGCCCATTACATTTTAGGGAAGCCTCATGAAATTTATTGATTGTACTTATGAGCTACATGCACCTGAAATCCTCGCTATTTTCAATCACGCTATTTTAAATACCACCGCGCTTTGGGAATACAAAGCCCGCACCATGGAAACCATGAAAACATGGTTTGAAACCAAAGCTGCTGGAAATTTTCCAATTATTGGTGCGATTGATGAGTCCGGCAAACTCATCGGCTTTGCAAGCTACGGAACCTTCCGCCCCTGGGCCGCTTATAAATACAGCGTTGAACACTCAGTCTATTTGCGAAATGACCAACAAGGAAAAGGTGTGGGGAAAATATTTATGCAGGAATTAATAAAACGCGCAAAACATCAGGGCTACCACACTATCATCGGCGCTATTGATGCAGATAATAAAAGTAGCATCGCATTTCACGAAAAATTAGGTTTCGAATACTCAGGAACCATCAAACAAGCTGGCTATAAATTTGGCCGCTGGCTGGATTTTGTTTTTTATCAATTAATTTTGGAAACGCCTGCGCACCCAACTGAAAACTGATAGAGGGAACTATTAAATGAATGCGACCAATCAACACATCACTACAATTGAAGAGCTGGAAAATTTATATGGCGATGCAAGTGAGGCATCTATTAAAAAGGAAGTTTCTTATTTACACCCACATTATCAAGCGATTATCAAAGCATCTCCCTTTGCCATTTTAGCGACTCATAGCAAGAACGGCATGGATGCTTCACCGCGTGGTGATGAACCGGGATTTATTCGCATTTTAGATGAGCACACCTTGTTGCTACCTGATCGGCGAGGAAATAATCGCCTCGATAGTCTGCGAAATATTATCTACGATCCGAATATAGCTTTATTATTTTTAGTGCCCGGCTTAGGTGAAACCTTGCGCGTAAATGGCAGCGCAATTATTTCGACAGATCCTGATTTAATAGAGCAATTTGAAGTTAATGGAAAACTTCCTAAAACTGTTTTAGTGATACATGTTAAAACAGTTTTCTTCCAATGCTCGCGGGCGATTCATCGCTCAAAATTATGGCAAGCACACAACGAAATTAACAATCATCTAATCCCTACGCCGGGAAAAATTCTGTCAGATTTGACTAATTCAACAATTGATGGCGAAAAATATGATCGCGAATTACCGGATAGAATAAAAGCTACGCTTTACTAAAGCACAAATAAAAAGCCGATCAAATGATCGGCTTTTTTATTGCTCAAGGCATTATTCCCATTCAATTGTTGCAGGCGGTTTACTGGACACATCATAACAGACGCGCGATACACCAGAAATTTCGTTGATGATGCGGCCCGATACTTTTTCCAACAGCTCGTAAGGTAAGTGAGCCCAGCGTGCGGTCATAAAGTCGATGGTTTCTACGGCGCGCAATGAAATTACCCATTCATAGCGACGACCATCGCCCACTACCCCTACAGATTTAACTGGCAGGAACACCGCGAAAGCTTGTGAAGTTTTGTGATACCAACCTGCTGCATGAAGTTCTTC
>CBHTVU010000425.1:0-2163 GCA_966096785.1 uncultured Gammaproteobacteria bacterium
CCACCCGATGCTTCGCATACTGCGCGAAGATTTTTAAATACTTGATGCGCCTGCGCAGCAAAATCGCCATCAACCAATTGCATAGTCGTCGGGTCAAGCGGAATTTGGCCCGACAAATAAACAGTATTATTTACTTTTACCGCTTGTGAGTAAGTGCCTATGGCGGCGGGAGCGTTATCACTATGAATGATGGCTTTATTAGTCATGGTTAAAATCCTTAGTATCTAAAAAGTATCTAAAACTGCTTTGAACCAATATTGGCTCGAGAGGAAGCGAGTATAGAGAAGCAAAAGACATGCGGCTAGGGTTCGTTAATCAACAAAACCTTACCCAAAACCTCTGCGTGACCCTCTGATAAACGGTATTATAGCCGCCAATTCCACTGGTGGTATTCAGATTGCGTTCATTGAAAGCGCCCTATAGTTCCACCGCCGATTCAATTCTGCTTCTTTAGGTTTTAACGGGATTATCATGACTTACGCCAAACGCCTAGCAGCTCCTATTTTTTCACTGAGTTTATTGTCTGCCTGCATCTCAGCCTACGCTGACGATAAGTCCTCCGTATTTTCCAGCGATTTTGATAATGAATCATCCAAATGGGCATTGATGTATGGCGCCGAAATAGAAACCGGTCAGGCACACTCTGCTGATAAATCTATTAAAATCGAAAACGAAGCGTCAATTCGAACCAAAACAATGGTTGCCGAAGCGGGCACTATGGAAATTTGGTTGCGCACCTCTACACCTGTCACCAACTACAAAATTAAAGTGTTAGTAAACACCTCACTCAGTAACGATGCTGGTTGGGTGCAAGCCGGTGTGCTTGAGGGAACCAATAGCGATACTGAATACCATGCCAAACGCGTATCCGTTGATGATCCCGGCAAAAAATATCTACGCCTGGACGTGGAATCCGTTGGCGGTGTATTAAATATCGACGATATTTCGGTTGACCGAATTTTGTTAAGCACCGCGCTGCAAAAAAATCAGCAACTCGTGTTTGATGAAGTCATGGGTAAGCTTCGTGATGACCAGAGTTATCAAATACAAACCGAAGCCTTAAAAAAGCTTGGCGAAAACTATACGTCGCAAATTGAAACTCAGCGCCAATATATTGAATATTCCAACGGAATTTATTCAACAATTTCGCTCGTGCTCGCCACGTCCGAGCGTAGCAAAATGGCAAACCCCTTAGGTTACGCAACCTTCAAACATGTTATTGATGACGTTAAAAAAGTATCCTCACCCATTCAAAAAACTCGCTTGGATTCTTTAATTCGTCCATTCGGTGATATTGCAACTGCATCGCTTAACGTAGTGACCGCTGGTGCGTTCACCGCGTTCGCAGAGCCATTTAAATCGATCGTAGCAACTACCTTTGAAAAATCATCTTACGAAAATTCTGGCGTAAGCAAAGACGCTCAGAAATTTGCAGAAAAAAATGGCTTAAATACCTACCAAACTGCTGAGAAATTTTTAGGTGAAATTGAAAAGGAATTATTCAAAGCCAACGGTTTGGATAAAGACCTTACGGACATCCAGGGCGACGTGGATAGATTCCGTAAAGATTTAAGTAAACATTTGAAAGATTATCTAGTTTACGGCGGTCAAGATAAGCAGTCAGAAAACTTTAATCGTGTGATGAGTAAAGACGACCAAGTTCGTGCTGGCGCATTGAAATCCATCAACGAAGGTTTTGCAAAACAAGCTGAAGCGGTTCAAACACGCTCGACATCAAATGCACAATTAGTACAATTTATGTTGCGTGCGAATAGCAACATTGATGAGTTACAAGAATATAAAGAGCGTTTCAATCAAATCACATCGGCGATGATTACCTTCTACGATAAGTTTGATAAATCTATCGCACCTGATCAAAACCCCTTCAGCAATGCGGATGACCGCAAAGCTTGGGAGATGCATGCAACCAAAACACGTAATTATATTCAGCAATCGAAAGAAGCGTTTAAGAAAGCGTATTTGTAGTTCAGAACCTAAAATAAAAAGGCCTGCGATTGCAGGCCTTTTTGCTTAGAGAGTTATAAAATGTCACTGGATCCCCTGCGGGGATGACAATGATGGTATTAGCTAATAATGCTACCGTACAGAAATTTTAGCTATTCAAGTTATATGGCTATCTTTAGTTTAATCGTCATCCCCGTA
>CBHTVU010000426.1:0-2085 GCA_966096785.1 uncultured Gammaproteobacteria bacterium
CGCTGCTAATTGTTGTTATGTCGGTAATGAACGGGTTTGATCGTGAATTGCGTGAGCGTATTTTGGGGATCATGCCACAGGCAACTATTTATCATCGCGATGGAATTGTTGAGTATCCTGAATTAATAACGCAATTAAAGCGCGATTCTCGGATTCTGGAGGCTGCACCTTTTGTGCAAATCCAGGGATTATTTTCCTATGAAAAACATGTAGCTCCGGTGAATTTATTTGGTGTTGACCCAAAACTTGAAACAAAAATAAGTACGATGGAAGAATATCTTCCCGCCGGGACATTTACGCAATTAGCAAAAAATCCACAAGCCGTTATTGTCGGGCAGGGTATTGCGGATAAGTTGCATTTAAAAATTGGCGACACTATTACCTTAATTATTCCCAGTGGTATTGATGGCGCTTCAGCTTCAGGCATACTTACTCTCGACGTCATCGCGACTCTGAAAAGCAATACGAATGTTGATCAGTCGCTTGCCCTTATGAATTTGGGTGCGGCTGCACAGGCTTCCGGATTTCCTGACAGAGTGAGTGGTATTCGTTTAAAGGTGAATGATTTGTTCGCGGCGCAATCTATTGTTATAGACGCTGTTAACCAATTGCCAGTCGGCTATTTTGGTTCAGACTGGACTCGCACTCATGGGACGATTTACGACGCTATCCACATGTCCAAAAATTTGGTGGGATTGCTGCTATTTTTAATCATCGGTATTGCTGCATTCAATTTGGTATCCACGCTAATTATGGTGGTGGTTGATAAGCAGGGTGATATAGCTATCTTGCGAACATTGGGTGCATCAAGCAAAGAAATTATTGGAATTTTTATGGTGCAAGGCGGGCTTATAGGTTTTATAGGCACCGGTATAGGCGCAATTTTAGGTGTACTTTTTTCGTTAATAGTGACCGACGTTATTTCTGCAATTGAAAAATTAATTGGTTTTCAATTCCTCCACTCGGATGTCTATCCGATAAGTTATTTGCCTTCCAATTTATATTGGTCTGACGTTGCACAAGTTGTTGCAGTGTCGTTGTTTATTTGTTTTTTTGCAGCTTTATATCCCGCGTGGCGAGCCAGTCGAGTGCAACCAGCGGACGCTCTACGCTACGAATAAAAAATTATTTGTGCAAGTTTGCGCGGTGTTCTTTACGAACACGCCATTTTCTTTTCACATTCAGTCGCCACATAAAATTTGAAAGGCCATAGGCGACTGCTGCACAGGTGGTGGCACCCAGGATGCAGCCCACCAAATAAGGTTTCCATACAACTTCAAATTCGTGATAAAGCCACGCCCACGAAAATTCCATACCTGTTACAGCATCCACCTGCAATATAAAACGCCCGAGGTGATAAAACGCGTACATGATGAAAGGAATCGTGAGCGGGTTGCCAATCCATACCACTGCAATCGTGAGTGGAAGATTGCTGCGAAAAGTTAAAGCGGCAACTGCGGCTGCAGGAGTGTGAATCGGTATTGGTGGCATGAGCCCAATAAATAGTCCCCAAAAAAAAGCTTTGGAGACGGAACGGCGATTCATGTGAAATAGATTGGGGTCATGTAAAAGATCGCCGAAAAATCTTAATGACTTGCTGCTTTTAATGGTTTCAGCAGACGGCATAATTTTTGTTATTGAAAAGCGAGACATGCTAAAACCAATTCGTTAAAGGCGCGGCATTATGCCTTAACTTTATGCGCCTACCAATTATCACCAACTATTAATTTATCGATCCTAGACGCTACCACCTGGTATGGTGATTATTCTTCAATTCAATACAACGATTGAAATAAGTGATGGAAAGTCAGGGCAAAAAACTGCGTAAAAATCCGCAATCCATTACTTATATTTAGTCTTTGATGTTACCGCTATGCAAGCCACATTCTTTTTTGGTGGCTTCTTCCCACCACCATCTACCTTCACGCTCGTGTTGATTAGGGCCAACAGGCCGAGTGCAGGGTTCGCAACCAATGGAAATAAAACCGCGATCATGCAGTTCGTTATAGGGGGTCTCACACATGCGGATGTAGTCCCAAACTTCTTTTGAGCTCCAATTTGCCAGTGGATTAAATTTGATCAGTG
>CBHTVU010000427.1:0-2081 GCA_966096785.1 uncultured Gammaproteobacteria bacterium
CCTATATCGACCAATTTTATGACAACACCCTCGGGTTAGCAGTGGGATACGCGGCCCGCTCCAATCCGCTGGCGACTCAGCGAGCCGAATTGTGGAACTACGGCGACACCTGGCATAACACGCAATGGAACACAGCTCTCGGCGCAAATGTAAATGCGCCATGGGGCGGTTCTGCATTATTACGTGGTGGCGAAGATAACCGAAACGGTACTCTCTTCGCATTGCAATGGAAGCCGAGTGATAACCTTGAAATCACCTACGACGCATTTTATTCACGTTTTAAAATTGATGAAAATCAACGCGGCTTCGATTTCCAAATTGATAATAATTTCAGCAACCAATGGACACTTGATAAAACAGCTCCCACCAAATACACCAACACTAATTTAGGTGAAGGCGCGGTAGATCTTTTATCTGGCACTGTGCCTTTAAAATCATTACGAAACCTGAATGAAAAGTTCGAACAAGACGACACGCTTTTCAGCAACGGTTTAAATGTGAAATGGACTCAAGAGGCATGGACATTTACTGGCGATATCTCTCATTCACAAACATCTCGCAGCAGACGCTGGAGCACTGTCCGCACCGAAAATAGCGCTCCTGGTTACGCAACCTTCGGTGTAAATAGCGACGATCGTTTGTATCTGGATTTATTAACGGCAGATTTAACAGATGTAACTACCAATTCAGTTAACGGTATTGAAGTAAAACCAGACGCAGATGGTGGCGATCATTTATCTGCAGCGCGCTTCGATTTTAGTCGTAAATTTGATGACAGTTTTTTCACATCTATAGGCTTCGGTCTGCAAGCATCAAATCGCGAAAAGCATTTGGACGCAGAAAATTGGACGCAAAGTGTCACCGCTAATATGGGAACACAGATTCCGGCGTCCAGTATTATTGATAGGCACAGTGAAAGTTACTGGGGCAATTTACCAACTTATTTAACGCTGGATAGAAATGCAATAATTAACATGTATTTCGGGAGTTTGAAAAATCCAACGCCAGGAGACGCTAACGACTTACTCGCAAGCTGGAAAGTGACTGAAGACATCACCTCAGGTTACGTGCAATTCAACATGGCCACTGAAATTGGCGGATTGCCCTTAACAGGAAATCTGGGTGTGCGCAAAGTTGAAACGGAAACTGAGTCCAGCGGTGCGCAACAAGGCCCTGATGTTTGGGTGGAAGTAACTCCAGGAAACTGGCAACCAACACAAGATGTATTCCCGGTTTCTGTAGATCACTCTTACGGCGACACCTTGCCTAGTTTGAATTTGACATTAGCGCTTACCGATGAACATTTATTGCGTTTAGCGGCAGCAAAAACTATTGCGCGTGCTCCAGTGGATCTAATGAGCCCCAGCCTGAATTTGAATCAAGACTTATATGGTTCGAACCCTGGAGAATCAACATCGGGTAACCCGAAATTAAATCCATTCCGTGCTACGCAATATGATTTAACTTACGAATGGTATTTCAACGAAAAATCATCGTTTGCAATCAATGCCTATTACAAAGACCTTAACAGCTATATTGCGCGCGCTGCAGATGCCGAGAGTATTGTTTATAACGGCACCATCTATCAGGTATCACGACCTATTAATGGCAGTGGTGGTTACATTCGTGGTTACGAAATTTTATATCAACAAGCATTTGATTTTTTACCATCGCCATTTAATGGTTTGGGTATCTATACCAATTACGCGCACAACGAATCAGATGTTAAACAAAAAATTCCATTGTATGTTGACGATAAAGCTGGCTTAACGGGTTTGTCTAAACACACAGGGAATTTGACTCTGTGGTATTTCAAAGATGGTTTTGAAGCGCGAGCTTCTTATAGTTATCGCAGCGCATTCCAACGTGATGTTAATCGCGTGCAGGGGGAAGCTGGGGTAAACGATAGCGAAGGTTATGTAGATTTAAGTTTGTCCTACCAAATGAATGAAAACTACAAAATCTATTTTCAGGTGCAAAACCTGAACAACTCTCCTTATAAAGTGTACGGGCTATCTTCAAACAATCCGGATCACATCAACAAGTATGAGGAGTTTGGTCGTAACTATTTGCTCGGTGTT
>CBHTVU010000428.1:0-2044 GCA_966096785.1 uncultured Gammaproteobacteria bacterium
ATTTTTTTATCCATGCCTACTCTCAAAAGTAGGTCCTCTCGAGCATAGGTCGAACCGCTATTCAAAGATAGTAATTAGGGTGTTCACCATGAGGCAATAAGAAGACATAAATTATAAACTTTGCTAATTGTAGCGATTGAGTGAATAAAATTAGATTTTTTGAAAATTTTATGGATGTAAAAAAAAGTAGCGATTGCGAAATCACGTGTATTAGAGGTATGTGAAAAAACCAATGAAGCAGCCGTGAACTACGAACTCGCATGTGCTGTCAAAAACTTCACTTAATGTTGATCGACGCTAAAAGATTTATTCCCATGGCACTTACACCCATCCATAATGGCTCATCCATAATTGGGCTCATTCGTAATATTGCGTACACTTCATCTCCTGACGCTGTTGCAAACCTTCGCGCTCCATCCCTTAGAGAAATTACTCCATGGTAAACCCCGAAAAACCACGTCTTCCGCGCGCGCTAATCGTCGCCGTGCAATTAGACGGTGTTAGCGATACTGAATTTAACTCGTCGTTGGTCGAATTGGCTGAGTTAGCAAAGACCTTGGGCCTGGAGGTGGTTGGTCAATTTACTCAGAAGCGTGCATCTTTTGACCCTGCGGCCTATATCGGTGTTGGGAAACGCGAGGAAATAAGGCAATTCGTACAAGGGCAGGAAGAGGCATCAGATGATGCGGTGGAGTTTGTTCTTGTTGACCATGAAATCTCGCCGTCCCAAGCGCTCAATCTTGAAAACGAAGTGGGTTGCGAGGTGATGGATCGCACGGTTGTGATTCTCGAAATTTTTCATCGTAACGCCAGCTCACATGCCGCGAGGATACAAGTTGAGATCGCACGCCTGACTTATATGGCGCCGCGTTTGCGTGAGGCGGCGAAGCGCGAAGGCCCTTCAGGACGTCAGCGCAGCGGGACCGGTGGGCGTGGCTCAGGTCAGTCGCGTAGCGAAATGGACAGCCGTAAGGTGCGCGACCGTATTGCCGAGCTGCAAAAAGAAATTGATGCGATGGAGGCTGGACGCGAAACCCAGCGAGCACAACGTCAGGGACAAACAGCGCTAGCCCAAGTGGCATTGGTCGGTTATACGAATGCAGGCAAATCGACATTGATGCGCGCATTAACCGGCAAAGACGTATTAGTCGCCAATAAATTATTTGCCACACTCGACACCAAGGTTCGTACCTTGCACCCGGAAACTGTGCCCAAAATATTGGTGAGTGACACTGTGGGGTTTATTAAAAATTTACCCCATGGTTTGGTGGCCTCCTTCAAATCAACCTTGGACGAAGCCCTTAACGCATCACTCTTGTTGCACGTTATTGATGCTGGCGACCCTGACTATGAGGCGCAGTTAGAAGTCACGGATAAAGTGTTGGCCGAGATTGGCGCTGACACTGTGCCGCGCATTCGCGTGTTCAATAAAATTGATTATCTGATTGATGCCGCTGCACAAGCAGAGCGTGCCGCAGAGCTGCAGATACATTACCCCGGTTGTATTGTGCTGAGCGCGCAGCGTGAGGATGATATAAAAAATTTGCATCAAGCCATTGTGCAATTTTTTCAAAAAGATTTGATTGAGTCAGAAATATTTTTACCCTGGTCAGCACAAGAATTACGCGGCGAAATATTTTCTTCTTGCGACGTGCTTGAAGAACGTGCTGATGCAACGGGTGCATTTTTTCGTTTACGCGCTACACCTGACGTGGTCGCCAAGCTGAGCAAACTCGCAGACGATGCGGGCCCGTCTAAATAATGCACCTCAGACTTTAATCCGTGCCAAACTTTAATTCATGAATATGATTATGCAAACAGACGCCAAAAAACTGGTAGAGAAACACAACAATCTCAATCACTCCGAACTGTTGAAAGTGGTTTCACATATTCAACGTGAGCAAGGTGAATGGATTTTGCACACGCTAATGGTGGAGGGTTGCGATGTGCCTTTTAAATTCAAACGCAAAGGTAAGTACCAAAGTTTAAAAGGTGCCAGGGTGAACATTACCTACTACCCGGAACAGCAAGTTGTCGCGGGCAT
>CBHTVU010000429.1:0-2032 GCA_966096785.1 uncultured Gammaproteobacteria bacterium
GCCTCGTGCTCCATTAAAATTCGCTGATTGGCCATACGCAACAAATAATCCACTTCTGCCAATTTCCAATCGTCGTGATTTAAATTGGTGAGCGCTAAGACCTTTGATGTGGTGCTATCCAAACGCTGTGTTATTTCCGTGATATCGCTCTGCGCCTGTTTGCTTTGATTGGCAAAATCTTCGGAAACTTTTTCCTCCAGGGCTTTGTGTTTAACGTCGTTATTGGCAGCTTGTGAAATGAGCTGACTATGCAACTTATTAATAGCTTGATGTTCGTACCATAAAAAGGCCGATACGCCCACCACTAATGCGAAAAGTATTAAGGCAACCCATGCACCAAGGCGCGATTTTTTAATCACTGGAGTTGTTTTTACAGTCGCAGTATGTGTGCTGTCATTTAGTACTGGGATATCGAGATCACTCACAGTTTTACACCTTTTAAACTTGCGTTTTAAATAACAAAAGCGCGCGCTTCACTTCAAGTAATCCTTGCAGCATGCATGCCTCTGTTGCATTTTCTGCAGCATGCACGTGGATTAAACCAGCGGCTTTTGCCAATTCAAAAATACGCTGGCTTGGCACCAGCAACCATATACGTTCCATTAATGCGCGATCAAACACCGCGAGCTCTTTCGTTATTTTTTTCAGATTTTCCAATGCTTCGCCACTATGCAGTACCAACACCAGTTCTTGCATGTCGTCTTTCAATAACCGTGTAAATTCCGCGCGCGATGTCTCTGGTAGCAAACGTTCATATAGCTCACAGTAGGTTACCTGCGCGCCTCGTTCGACTAAGACTTCCCCGATGTGTGGACGACCACCGACGCCGCGAAAAATAACTATCTTTTCACCTGCTACTGATTGCAGCGCGGGAGATTGCAGCAGAGTTTCGCTGGTCATTGCACCCATTTGGCTGTGCGCCAAATCAGTTACAGGCGCTCCGCGATCCTGCAGCAACTTTGCAGTAGTTTCACCTACAGCAAAAAAATTCACGCCAATAGGTAACTGCGGCCAGTAGTTGTCGATCCATTCGAAACCAAACTCCACTGCGTTTTGGCTGACAAATATAGCCTTAGTGTATAGGTCTAAATCCAGAATACAGTTTTTAATGGCCTGAATATGTGCGTTGTCTAATACAGGCTTAATTTCCAATAGGGATATTACGGTAGTTTTTGCACCCAATTCACTCAATCGCTCAGCCCAAGGCAGTGCCTGCGCCTGAGGACGAGTGACGACGACATGTAAACCGGTTAAATCGTCCATCAATTTGCTAGAACCTATTAATCTGGAGCATCTGCGTAAACTTCGGCGAGAATCTTATCTGCGCCAGCCGCTAAAAGTTTGTCGGCAAGCTCTATACCCATAGCTTCACCATCGTTAGCCTCACCGCGAATTTCATCGCGCAACATGCGCTCGCCATCAGGAGAGCCAACCAAACCGCGCAGCCACAAACCTTCGTCAGTATGAATTGCATAACAGGCGATGGGCACCTGGCAACCACCTTGTAAACGACGATTCATGGCTCGCTCCGCAACTACTTGTTGAGCCGTTAGCTCATGATGCAAAGGAGACAGTAATTCCTGTGTTGCATCGTCGGCTATGCGGCATTCAATACCTACAGCACCCTGACCACCAGCGGGTAAGGAAAATTCAACGCTAATATAGGATCGGATTCGCTCGCGCAATTCCAACCGAATCAATCCTGCTGCCGCAAGAATAATGGCATCGTAGTCGCCGTTGTCGAGCTTTTGTAAACGTGTTTGCACATTACCGCGCAAAAACTTCACCTTAAGGTCAGGCCGTGCCGCTAATAACTGGCACTGCCGACGAAGACTGGAAGTACCCACAACACTGCCCATAGGCAGTTCATCAATATTATTGAAGCGGTTGGATACAAATGCATCCCGGGCATCTTCACGTGGACAAATTACACTTAACCCCAAGCCTTCTGGAAATTCCATGGGTACATCTTTCATAGAATGCACAGCTATGTCCGCCTGATCTTCAAGCAAAGCTTGCTCCAATTCCTTCA
>CBHTVU010000430.1:0-1997 GCA_966096785.1 uncultured Gammaproteobacteria bacterium
GTCATCTCCACCATAAAGGTTGAGCGACCACCTGCTAAGTCATCAGATGAACCAATACGCGTGAAAATCCGATCGACGATTCCAATCTCTGCGCTTTGCGCGGGAACACAGCTTCCAATGTGCGCGAGCAAAACAATCAGTGCAGCTTGACGCATGTAGGTAGATTTACCACCCATGTTCGGACCGGTGACTATGAGCATATGACGGTCGCGATGAAACACCAAATCATTGGGTACAAAGGGCGCGGTAGTGACTTGCTCTACGACGGGGTGGCGACCGCCCTGGATATTAATGCCAGCGTTAAGTGTTAAGGATGGACGACAGAATCCCAGCGTGTCGGCACGTTCTGCAAGAGTTGCCAATACGTCTAGTTCAGATACCGCATTGGCCGAGTCTTGCAATGCAATTAGTTGCTCATTGAGAATATCCAACAGCTCTTCATAAAGCGCTTTTTCGCGAGCAAGCGCGCGACTTTTTGCAGAGAGCGCTTTATCTTCGAATTCTTTTAGCTCAGGAGTGATGTAACGCTCGGCATTTTTGAGCGTTTGGCGACGAATATAATCTGCCGGCGCTTTTTCTGACTGCGCGCTGGTTAGCTCGATAAAATATCCATGCACACGGTTGTAGCCGACTTTCAACGTGGGAATTCCTGTGCGTTCGCGCTCGCGGATTTCCAGGTCCAGCAAATATTGCCCGGCGTTGGTGCTGATGTTTCGTAAATCATCTAGTTCTGCATCATAGCCATCGGCAATTACACCGCCTTCTCGAATTACCACTGGAGGATTTTCAATAATCGCACGCGACAATAAATCAACCAGCTCGGGGAAGGTGCTGATTTGTTTGGCGAGATCGCGCATCAAGGGTGACGCGTGTTGTGCCAGTTCATTTTGAAGTTCAGGATAGCAAGCAATGGACATCATCAAACGAGACAGATCTCTAGGCCTCGATGACCGCAACGCGAGTCGGCCTAGAATCCGCTCCATATCGCCAACTTGTTTCAGAATTCCATGAACGATTTCGAAAGCATAGTTTTGGCGGAGTGACGTAATGGCATCTTGCCGCGCGTTAAGCAAACTAATGTCGCGAAGCGGGCGGTTCAACCATCGGCGCAGAAGCCGACTGCCCATGCTGGTCGCAGCGCGATTCAACACTGAAAACAGCGTGTGTTCGTCGCCACCATTCAGATTTATATCAAGTTCCAGATTGCGGCGCGTAGCGGCATCCATAATCACCGCTTCATCGCGATTTTCATGGGCGAGACTGCGCACGTGGGGCAGGGCAGTGCGCTGCGTTTCGCGTGCGTAACTCAACAGGCAGCCTGCTGCACAAATTGCAGTTTTTAAATGATCACAACCAAAGCCAGCAAGATCTTTAGTCGCGAATTGTTGGATCAACAAGCGCTCCGCTGTTTCGTAATCAAATTCCCACGGGCCACGACGACGCAAGCCCTTACGATTTTCCACCAGAGAGGTGGTAGTTAAGTGATCGCTTAATAAGAGTTCAGCAGGATTAAGACGCTGCAATTCTCCGAGTGCTGCATCTAACCCGCTAACTTCTAACACTAAAAATCGTCCGCTCGCCATATCTAAGGATGCTATACCGTAGTTTTCTCCAGACTGGTGCAGAGCGACTAATAAGTTGTCGCGACGGGAGTCCAATAAGGCTTCATCACTCACCGTCCCAGGCGTGACGATTCGCATTACCTTGCGCTCTACTGGACCTTTGCTGGTAGCCGGGTCGCCGATTTGCTCGCAGATGGCAACGGATACGCCTTCTTTTACCAGTTTGGCCAGATAGCCATCCGCTGCATGAAATGGAATTCCAGCCATGGGAATAGGCTCACCGTTGGATTTTCCACGAGCAGTGAGTGTGATATCCAAAATCTCGGCGGCTTTTTTTGCGTCATCGAAAAACAATTCATAAAAGTCGCCCATGCGATAAAACACCAACTCATGCGGATGCTGCGCTTTGATACGCAAGTACTGAGTCATCATAGG
>CBHTVU010000431.1:0-1983 GCA_966096785.1 uncultured Gammaproteobacteria bacterium
TTTTCCTAATATCATTCGCCAGCGTGTACAAGGCAATCATGCTGTTGTTGCGTTTTCGCAGTGGACTGCTGAAACAGGGTCGCAGATAGAAAATGCATATCAAGCGCAGGTCCATGTTGAATATTTGTCACTGGAAGATATTTTCCTGGAGATGAATAATGGTTAATCATTTGCTGCGTTTAGGTTTTTTAGCTAGATTTTTCTTCTTCTCGCCCTGGGCTGCGCGTTTGCTTTTGCTAATGGGACTCTTTGGTGCTGTAGCCTTTGTCATTGGAAAGGCGATAGATTGTGGTAGTTGGGAACCACTTTTTGTCGTAGGCGGTGTCACGCTTGTTGTTGGAGCTATAACTATTTATGTAGCGGTTGTGCTCTTCATGTTTCCTGCACAATTAATGTCATTTGTTTCCAGCCGCCAATACGGGTTACTTCCCTATGTTCGCCATTATCTGGCCGCCCTTATCGTCTGTGTGCTTCTAATTCTGCAAATCGTCGCTTACTGTATTCTGATGCTGGGCTTTAAAAGCGATCATGCGATACATTATTCACTTGTTTTCGCAATTATGTTGATTATTGGTTTTGTGGTAATACTTTCATTTGTATCTTTAGGCTCATTTCAATTTTTGTTCTTTTTTATAGTGCCGGCTATAAATTTCTATTTAATACCACACTTAAATGTTATGCATGATTTGGTATTAAGTACAATATTGGTTTGCTTATGGGCTGTGTTTTTAGGTTGGTGGTTCAGTTGGCATCCCAAAAAATATTATAAAAATTTAATTGCTATGAATCCTGGAGAATTAAATAAACAATATGTATCGGCAGGGGGAGCCTTTTTTTCACGGGGAGCAGTTCCCCAAAATTTGGAGTCAGGTATTTTATTTGGTCTCTTTGGTCATACTTTTTATCAAGTCAAAATGTTCCTGGCAGCTCTCTTGTTTATGGGTTCAATTTTTGCTCTTTTGTTTATACTATTTCCTCGCGACTTGGGTAAGAGTTTAATGACGGGTGTCACAATAGGTGTTGCCATTCAAATTATTCAGATAGGCTATAACTATTCTCTAGCCCTCTTCAAAAACATCAATAAATTTTGGTTATATTATTCGCTTGAACGGACGCAGTTATTCAATACTATCGAGCGCAAGGTCGCCGTGCTCTATTTACAAAATTTTATAATTATTACGCTCATTATATTGACACTGTCATTTTTCATTTCAATTGATTATCTTCACCCCAAAAATGTTGCGTTGTTTGCCCTAGCTTCCTTGCTGATTACTCCGTTCACTTTATATATGGTATTCATTGTTTATGGAAAATGGCGTGGCAGCATAAAAGTTTTTCATTGGGCTAATGGAGTTGCAATGATGGTGCTTTTGGGGATGTGCTTTTTGGGCATTGAATTCTTCGCTTACAACGAAATTGGAAAGTATGTTAGTCACCTTTTAGCAATTGTATTAGCGTTTACAGGTCTATTATTGGTAATGCGTCAATACGCGAAGCGCTTATGGCAACAAGTAGATCTTGTTAGGGTTGCTTCCTAATGTTTATATTAAACCCTCAATCAGGCATTCCTATTTATCGCCAACTCATCGACCAGATTCGTCGTATGATTGCTGGCGGCCAATTAAAATCGGGCGATAATTTACCCTCTGTGCGTGAACTTGCGCTTGAGCATGCGGTAAATGCCATGACAATTTCAAAAGCCTATTCCATATTGGAGACTGAGGGATTGTTAGTTCGCCAGCGTGGAAAGCCCATGCAAGTGGCAGCAGACAACTTGCATGCGAAAACTAAAGAATCGCGCGTGGCGCATTTACGGCCGCAATTTGAACATTTGGCTGTAGCGGCAAAGCAACTTGAAATTTCGGATGATGTGTTAATTAAAGAGCTAAAAAAATTTCTTGCGGAGCTATAAAACGGTAGTAAAGCCTGAAAATAAAAAAATATTGTAAGGTTTAGTTAGTACTCCTTACCAATGAACTAATG
>CBHTVU010000432.1:0-1932 GCA_966096785.1 uncultured Gammaproteobacteria bacterium
AAACGATTTGTTAAAACTGAATCCCTACATTTTAATCGAAAAGACTGAAGGTGATAAGTTAATGTTGGCGTCAGTCATTTTGGTGGAAACTAAAACAGCGACGCCAAATAAATATTTGGTTCAATTACCGGTGAAATACACGGTTCAGGAATTGTCCACCCTTAACTCGACGCAAACACAGCAACTTAATGATCATGTCGTTGAGGGTTTTAATCAACTACTGGCCAGAATGAAATTGGAAATGGCTTTGCCTGCTGACCCGTTAGAGAAAAAAATCACTGCTAAATCCGAATTTTTAACCCCCAGATTTGGTTTTGAGCTGCCAGGTAGTTTAATTGAAGAAAAAAGTGACATGGTTTGGCTGAGATTAGTTGGGTGTGTTTGTGGTGTAGCAAAAGCAGATGTTAAATATAAGATTGTGAAAAAATAAGCTAATAAATCAGCCGTTCAATGAGCGGCTGATTTAAACACTCAAATACTTCTGTACCAGTCCATCATCCAAATTTGCGATAGGTCCTGTTGCGACTACGCTGCCTTTTTCCATAATAAAAAAGTCATCGGCTACGCGGCGGGCGAAGGGTAGCTTTTGTTCAACCAGCAAGACTGTCAAGCCAAGTTCACGATTTAGTTTTCGGATAACATCACCAATATCGCGAACTATATTGGGTTGGATTCCTTCAGTTGGTTCGTCGAGAATTAATAATTTGGGGTCAAGTACGAGTGCACGCCCAATCGCAAGTTGTTGCTGCTGTCCGCCTGATAGGTCGCCGCCACGACGATTTTTCATTTCCTTTAAGACCGGAAATAATTCATAAATTTGCGCAGGAATAGTTTTTAATTTATCGCTTCGAGCTCCCAGGGATATTTTTAAATTTTCTTCAACGGTTAACAGAGGAAAAATTTCACGGCCCTGAGGCACAAACCCAATTCCACCACGCGCTCGGGATTCGGTAGAAAGTTTATTAATGTTTTGACCATTAAATTCTATTTCGCCATCGCGTACCGGTAAAATTCCAGTGATGCACTTTAAAAGCGTAGTTTTTCCCACACCGTTACGGCCAATTAAACAGCCGCAGGTAGCTTCTTTTAAGCTCAGTGCCAAGTCCCACAGTATGTGGCTCTGCCCGTAATATTGATTAATATTTTTAATCTTAAGCACAGTAATTACTCTCTATTAAAATTATTCGCCTAAATACACTTCAATCACTTTTGGATCATTTTGAACCTGATCCATAGTACCCTCGGTAAGCACCGAGCCCTGATGAAGTACGGTAACTTTTCGCGCGATTGAGCGTACAAATTTCATATCATGTTCAACAACAATTACGGAATGTTTTCCGGCGAGGGACAATAATAATTCAGCGGTTTTTTCGGTTTCTTCACCAGTCATTCCTGCCACGGGTTCATCGACCAATAAGACTCGCGGGCTTTGCATAAGTAACATCCCGATCTCGAGCCATTGTTTTTGTCCGTGAGAAAGTGCTCCGGCATTTTTGTAGCGCAACTCTTTTAGTCCGATTTGGATAAGCACACCATCGATACGATATTTTTGCTCAGCGGTAAGAGATTTGGAGAGTGTCCACCACACAGCTTTGTTAGATGCAGTAGCCAGTTCCAGATTTTCGTAAACGGTAAGTGCTTCGAAAATGGTGGGCTTTTGAAATTTTCTACCGATTCCACCACGTGCGATTTGATGTTCAGACAATTCCAACAAATTAATTTGTTGGCCAAAATAAACTGTGCCAGAATCGGGTTTGGTCTTGCCAGTGATCACATCCATCATGGTGGTTTTACCAGCACCGTTAGGGCCAATAATGCAACGTAACTCACCGTCGTCCACATATAGATTGAGATTATTCAATGCACGAAAGCCGTCGAAACTAACTGTAATACCTTCAACATATAAAATGGTACGCTTGCTCGTATCCAGTG
>CBHTVU010000433.1:0-1879 GCA_966096785.1 uncultured Gammaproteobacteria bacterium
CCATATTAAGTCGAACATGGGTTTTGTAGAATTGCTTCAAATAAAAGGAAGATTTTCCACTGCCTTGTATACCGATAAATATTATTCCGTTCATAGACTTTGAATTAGATTAAAATAATAAACGTTTTTGATCATTAGTTCGCGCTTGGCTCATACGCCAACACCGGACTCAACCACCTCTCAATCTCCTGCACACTAACTCCCTTGCGCTCCGCCAAGCTCTCCACCTGATCTTTCTCAATTTTCCCCGTTGGGAAATAACTTGATTCAGGGTGCGAGAAATACCAGCCGGATACGGCGGCGGTTGGCAACATTGCAAAATGTTCGGTTAAGGTAATGCCGGTATTTTCTGTAGCATTTAATAAATCAAACAATTGTGTTTTTTCAGTGTGATCAGGGCACGCCGGATAACCGGGAGCGGGGCGGATGCCTTTGTATTGTTCTTTGATGAGGGCTTCGTTATCCAGATTTTCGTCGCGGTCGTAACCCCAGAATTCTTTGCGTACGCGTACGTGCAAATGTTCTGCGAAGGCTTCTGCTAAACGATCGGCGAGGGCTTTTACCATGATGCTGTTGTAATCGTCGCCTGCGTTTTGATATTCCTTTGCGAGTTCTTCTGCACCAATACCTGCTGTTACCGCAAACGCGCCAATATAATCCTGTTTGCCGATTTCTTTTGGTGCCACAAAATCCGCGAGCGAGTAGTGCGGTTTGGTTTCCATGCCTTGTTTTAAATGTTGCTGGCGGATGTGATGCAATGTGGAGATTTGTTTGCCGTCTGCGTCATAAACAGCGATGTCATCGTGGTTGACAGTGTTAGCTGGCCAAAATCCGATAACGCCGTTGGCGCTAATTAATTTTTCGTCGATTAATTTGCGCAGCATTTTTTGCGCATCGGAAAACAAATCGCGGGCAGCTGCACCCACAACGTCATCTTCTAAAATTTTTGGGTATTTACCAGCGAGATCCCAGCTGATAAAAAATGGGGTCCAGTCGATGTAAGCCGCTAGAATATTTAAATCGTAATTTTCAAATACTTTTATGCCATTAAACGCAGGTGTAGGAGGTGTATAGTTTTCCCAATCCAGCTTTAAACCTTTAGCTATAGCTTCTGGATAAGTGCGCACTGTGCCGCGTGGTTTGCGATTGGCGTTGCGTTCGCGTACTTCAATGTATTCCTGCTTAAGATCTGCTACAAATTTAGGGCGAAGGTCATCTGATAATAATGTGCTGGCAACGCCTACTGCGCGCGATGCATCCGCAACATAGACAACCTGATTTAATTTAAATACTGGATCAATTTTTACAGCGGTGTGCGCTTTAGATGTAGTTGCGCCGCCAATCATCAGTGGCTTATTTATTCCACGGCGTTCCATCTCGCGGCCTACAAACACCATTTCGTCGAGCGAAGGCGTAATTAATCCAGACAGGCCAATAATGTCGCAATTTTTTTCAATGGCGGTGTCGATAATCTTATCGCAGGGCACCATTACGCCAAGGTCAACAACTTCAAAGTTATTACATTGCAAAACCACACCAACAATATTTTTGCCGATGTCATGTACATCACCTTTCACAGTGGCCATTAAAATTTTGCCGTTCGGTTTTGATGCTTCGGTTTTTTCGGCTTCGATAAAGGGTTGTAAATAAGCAACGGATTGCTTCATAACGCGTGCGGATTTTACAACTTGTGGTAAAAACATTTTACCGGCACCGAATAAATCGCCGACCACATTCATACCGTCCATCAATGGGCCTTCAATTACATCCAGTGGACGAGGGTAGTGTTGACGTGCTTCTTCGGTGTCGGCTTCGATGTGTAATGAAATACCTTTTACCAACGCATGTTCGATACGTTTTGCGATGGGCAGTGAACGCC
>CBHTVU010000434.1:0-1799 GCA_966096785.1 uncultured Gammaproteobacteria bacterium
AAACATGTTCTGGTTACTGGCGGAAGCCGTGGGTTGGGGTTGGGCCTGGTTGAGGCTTTGGTAGAAAAGGGCGCGAAGGTTAGTGTGGTTGCGCGTGATACGGAACAGCTTGAATCTATTAAGCACCGTTTAGGTGTTAATGTGATTAGTGCAGATGTAACTGACCAGGCGAAAGCGCATACGATTCTTTCAAACCTTAAACCAGATATTCTGGTGTTGAACGCGGGCACTCCACCGCATATGGAAAGCCTGGACAAAATTACCTGGGAGGATTTTAGTGTGGCCTGGGAAGTGGATGTAAAAGCCGGGTTATATTGGATTCAAGCCGCGCTCAATTTGCCATTAAATAATGAGAGCCGTATTTTGGTTGCGTCCAGTGGTGCGGCTATTAGTGGATCACCTCGCTCCGGTGGGTATGGCGGTGCAAAACGTATGTTGTGGTTGATGGCAAGTTACGCGAATGGCGTAGCATCACAAAAACAATTGGGCATGCGCTTTCAAGTTATAGTGCCGCGCCAGATGGTATTAGGTACGGGCATTGGCGATGCTGGTGCCAAGGCTTACGCAGCAGCAAATAACACGACGCCAGAAGATTTTGTTACTCGCTTCGGTGCACCTATGCCGCCGCGAGATTTCGGCGAGAAACTTGTCTCCATTTTATGTGACTCGCAATATGCTGAGGGCTTTGCTTTTGGTGTTAATGGCGAGACGGGAATTACCATCCTTGAGGGTGCAGCAATTTGATGGTTGAACAAAAATTTATACCGCGTGATGACTGGATGGAATTCGTTGAATTAGCTAGCGAATTGCGGCCTGAATTGCATCGCTACTGTGCAAGACTTTTAGGATCAGTCATCGACGGGGAAGATGTCGTGCAAGACACCTTGATAAAAGCCTACATGTCCATACGCGATCTTAACGAGATACCTGTGCTTCGCCCGTGGTTATTTCGCATTGCTCACAACAGTGCAATTGATCTTTTGCGTTCACGTCGCTTGCGTATGTCTGAACCGCTTGAAGAAGCGTTGGATATTGTGGACCTCAATAATATTGATCCGCTGGAAAAGTTGATGAGTGATGAATCTCTTAAACTTTCTTTATCGCATTTTATTGAACTTCCTGTTGCGCAACGAAGTGTTGTCATTCTTAAAGATGTATTGGGCGAATCTTTGGCTGATATTGCAGCTTTGCTTGATACGTCTGTCGATTCCGTAAAAAGCTATTTAGCGCGAGGACGAGCGCAGTTACGTCAAAACAATAATTCTGCTTCTTTAAACACAAAACAAAAATTCACATCACCTGCTGTCGCACACTACGTTGAATTATTTAATCAACGCAATTGGGATGCGTTGCGTGCTTTACTAAGTGCGGACGTTAAACTCAAACAATCTTCACACCCACTGCGCGTTGGTGCTGAAGATGTGGGAATGTTTTTTACTATTTATGCAAAAAGTGAATCCGTTCGTTTGGTTCCAGCGTGGCTTGATAACAGGGAGGTCATTGCAGTATTTTCGGAAAAATCGGATGCGAAACCAAGCCACATCATGTGGCTTGAATGGCGCGATGATCACATCAGTTATATTCACGATTATCGTTATGTTGATTACTTGCTCAAAGACGCGGAGCTTCGTATTGAAACGTCGGAAAATTAAAAAAAATACCGGCACCTTGCGGGCCGGTATTTTTTCTATAAATATTTTCTTATTCGACGGTTACGCTTTTTGCCAAATTTCTTGGCTGGTCCACATCCGTTCCCTTAATAATCGCCACATAATAACTCAACAATTGCAGAGGAATTG
>CBHTVU010000435.1:0-1792 GCA_966096785.1 uncultured Gammaproteobacteria bacterium
ACTGAAGGCCAACAAACCTACAGTTTCCAAATTTGGTCACAACAAGGCACTGAAAATATTTGGTTTGTTTACGGTTTAATTTCAAAAACCCCGGAAGATCTTTCGGTCGGTTTTGAAAATAACAACGGTACTATAGGCGCATCTTATTTCTTTAGCGCGCAAACAGGATCGCAAGGCTTGCCGCCGACTGTAGGTGTGGATTTGAAAACAACAACAACGGTTGGAGGCAATGCAATTCTCACATTTGATGCACTAGTCAGCGGGCCTGCAGGCGGTAATATTTTAAACGAAGCCACTATGACTAATTCCATCACGAGTGAAAGAGCTATTGCTTACACAACTATCAACAACAAAGGAATTCCTGACACAGATAAAGATGGCGTTTACGATGATGTAGATAACTGCACCAGAGTGCCTAATCCGAATCAGTGCGACAGCGATCACGATCATTACGGAAATGCCTGCGACGCCGATTTCAATAACAACGGTTTTGTAAATGATAAGGATATTTCGTTGATCACCAAAAATCTTTTCAAACGCAGTAATCCACCTGAATACAGTCCCTACGATTTAAATTGCTCTGGCGGTCGAGTAGATTTGGAAGATTATTTGATGGCGTTATTGCGCTACGGTAAACCACCAGGCCCAAGCGGATTAGTGGGCAAGGATATACCCAAGCTAAAACACGATTAATAGCAACTCATTTTATTTCAGGTTCGCTCAATCTGAACTTCAGCCAGCCTCACCTTGCGGTGACGCTGGCTTTTTTATTCGCAAACCTTATCCAGCTTAAAAACTAAACGCGCCTGACTACAGCGACTTTAAAATAGCGCATGGAAGTTTATTTACCGACCCCAAATAATTTATGTTAGCTTAACGTAAATTTTTAGCGGATTACCTTCATGAGCAACAAACTCGAACCGGAAGCTCCTCCCATCGAGCATAGCCCGCAAACGCACCCCTACGAAAAGTTAAGTCCGGATCTGGTCATGGATGCAGTAGAGGCTAATGGTTATTTAACAGACGCACGCATACTTGCGCTAAATTCTTACGAAAACCGTGTGTACCAAGTCGGCATTGAGGGGGCTAGTCCAATAATCGCGAAATTTTATCGCCCCGAGCGCTGGTCGCGCGAACAAATTATTGAGGAACACGAATTTTCGCAAGCATTAAAAGATCTGGAAATTTCTGTAGTTCCGCCTACACCCAACGATAGCGGCGAAACACTTCGTGAATTTGCAGGATTTAATTTCGCACTTTATTTACGACAGGGTGGTCATGCGCCCAACCTTGACGACTTTGATGCACTCTTAAGTTTAGGCCGTACTCTGGGGCGTATTCACGCGCTCGGTAAAGCAAAATTATTTGAGCATCGCCCCAGTATTACCGTGCAAACCTTTGCACGCGAAAGTTACGAATTTTTACTCCACAATAATTTCATTCCGACAGGCCTACACGAAGCCTACCGCACACTCGGTGCAGATTTAATTACGCGTTGCGACTCAATTTTTTCGCGCGTTAAATACTCCCCCATTCGTTTACATGGCGACTGCCATCCCGGCAATATTTTATGGCGCGATGAAGTGCCGCATTTCGTGGATTTCGATGATGCGCGAAACGGCCCAGCGATTCAGGATTTATGGATGTTGTTATCCGGCGAACGCGACCAACAAACTGCACAGCTTGCAGAAGTATTAGAGGGATATCAGGAGTTTTGCGATTTTGATTTCGCGGAACTGGCACTTATCGAAGCACTGCGAACACTGCGCATTATGCACTACAGCGCGTGGCT
>CBHTVU010000436.1:0-1788 GCA_966096785.1 uncultured Gammaproteobacteria bacterium
TTCACATAGTCGGCGTGGCCTGGGCAGTCTACGTGTGCGTAGTGACGCACAGGTGAGTCATATTCAACGTGTGAAGTATTGATGGTAATACCGCGCTCACGCTCTTCTGGAGCATTGTCGATACCATCAAACGCGATCGCTTTACCGCCCCATGCTTCTGCACATACGCGAGTCAATGCTGCAGTCAGGGTGGTTTTACCATGGTCTACGTGACCGATTGTGCCCACATTGACGTGGGGCTTGTTACGTTCAAATTTTTCTTTAGCCACTTTTCTATCCTCTAACAAAATGAAACATGGAATTAATCAGCGTCGTAACGCGATCCGCTTTTTGCAATCACTTCTTCAGCAACATTGCGCGGAGCTTCTGAATATTTCAAAAACTCCATTGTGTAGGTTGCGCGACCTTGCGTTGCTGAACGCAGAGAAGTTGCATAACCAAACATTTCCGCCAAAGGAACTTCAGCGTCAATTACTTTACCCATCGGGCTCTCATCCATACCCAGGATTAATCCGCGACGGCGATTCAAGTCACCCACCACATCACCCATATTGGTTTCGGGCGTAACAACCTCAACCTTCATAATGGGCTCAAGCAACACAGCACCACCTTTTTGGGCGAGCTTTCTGGTTGCCATAGAAGCGGCGATCTTAAAAGCCATTTCATTGGAGTCGACATCATGATACGAACCGTCAAATACAGTCGCCTTCAAGCCGAGCAATGGATAACCCGCTAGAACACCATTCTGCATTTGCTCTGCAATGCCCTTTTGGATCGCAGGTACATATTCTTTTGGAACAACACCACCAACCAGCTCGTTAACAAACTCCAGGCCTTCAGCGTTTTCATCAACACCCGGCTCAAAGCGAATCCAGCAATGGCCGTATTGACCACGACCACCAGATTGACGAACAAACTTGCCCTCAATTTCACAGGTGTTCCGAATTGCTTCGCGATAAGCCACTTGCGGCTTACCTATATTTGCTTCAACGCTGAACTCGCGACGCATACGGTCGACGATAATGTCGAGATGCAATTCGCCCATACCACCAATAATGGTTTGGCCAGTTTCTTCATCGGTTTTAACACGGAAGGATGGATCCTCCTGAGCAAGTTTGCTTAAAGCGACACCCATCTTTTCCTGATCGGCCTTGGTCTTCGGCTCCACCGCCACGTGAATTACGGGCTCGGGGAAATCCATACGCTCAAGAACAATGACATGGTTCTGATCGCACAAGGTGTCGCCTGTAGTACAGTCTTTAAAACCTATACCTGCCGCAATATCACCCGCTAAAACTTCTTTAATTTCATCGCGCTGGTTCGCGTGCATTTGCACCATACGCCCCACACGCTCTTTCTTACCTTTGACTGAATTCAATACACTATCGCCGGTTTGCAAAGTACCGGAGTAAACACGGAAGAATGTCAAAGTACCTACGAATGGATCAGTAGCAATTTTAAAAGCGAGAGCGGCGAAAGGCTCGTCGTCACTTGCCTTACGAGTTGCGATGGTTTCGCCATCCTCCAATACACCTTCAATCGCCTTAACTTCTGTCGGCGCTGGCAGATAATCAACTACAGCATCAAGCATTGCTTGAACGCCTTTATTCTTAAATGCTGATCCGCCAATCACTGGGATAATTTCGTTAGCCAAGGTGCGTGCGCGAATCCCGGCCTTAATTTCTTCTTCGGTTAGCGCTTCGCCACCGAGATATTTTTCCATCAATTCTTCGCTGGACTCAGCGGCTGACTCAATCAGGAACTCGCGCATTTTTTCACACTGAGCAG
>CBHTVU010000437.1:0-1760 GCA_966096785.1 uncultured Gammaproteobacteria bacterium
TATATATAAGCATATATTCCTGGGTCTTGTCTCCGGGCCGCCGCCAGGTGATGTGCCAGAGAAAGGGCTATTGAATCGTCCAATATTTTCTAAAGCCCAGTTTGTGAGGGAACCATTTGGATCGCCATGGCCACCACTAAGTTTATGAATATGATTTGCAAAGGAATCCTGTTGATAGGAGCCCATCGTTCTATTGGTGTCTACATCGCCTTTAGAAGAACTTCTCCCTTTGTTCATTCCTCGAATAAAGACCCCACGTGCATCTGGAATGGAATCTATTTTATACCGTTGAAATAATTGATATTGTTGTGCATCTGCCGGTGCAATTTCATTCATTAAAACCCAACATGGGCCGTTCTCATGTATGAAGTCTGCCTCGTCGAGGACAGAATATTTTACATCTCCTAAAGCACCTATGCATTTGCTTTCTGTAATTGAATTAATTGGGGAAGCGGTGTCTGCGAAAACAGCGTTTTTATTATCTGTACTACCATTATTGCAACTTAAAGCAAGTAATGTAAGAATTATAATTACAACGATTTGTAACCTCGTCATAAGGATTATTTTTAATTATGAATGTAAGTATTGACAGAGTCTTTCATGGCTTTAAAGTCAGATGCAGGTGATCCCTATGTATTTTTTCCAAAGAGGTCTGGCCGTTATTCGGAGTGCAGGTTGGTGGAGGATTACATATAAACCATGGTGACAAGTATTGATTAATAATTGGAAAATTTGTTGTAAGCTTTTCTCTTACGGTTCTTGCGAATTCATTTTCAGCACTACTGGTGTCAATATTAAAGATTACCTCGCTGCCCAATGAGCTTCTAATAAATCCAATATCAATTCCCCGTCCCTCAATATGCACATGCGAACCTAGCCAGGGACGCCATAATCCGGTAACAGATATTTCGCTAGCCAAAAGCACCGGATCGGTTATCAGCTTATAAATAATAGTGAATAATTTTGAACTGGTATTTCTCAACACACTTTTATAATCATCTACAATGATTGAGGCAATAGCCCAACTTTCCTTTTTAAAGACTAGCTGACAATCTGCATCTATTACGTTCCCATTTTCAATTCGTAGGCGAATTGTGGTTGAATAGTCGCGTTCAGAACCTGGTACTTTACGCAGGTTTTCCCAAGCTTGTTGCTGTACTATTGCAATTTGTACGCTATCAGATTTGTTTGGCTCCAAGCTTGCTATCGTTGTAATTGGATGGTAGTGCATATGCGCGTTAGCATCAGCTTTAATTTTCCTTTTTTTTTGATTGCATGATAAAGAAGCAATTGTCAGTAAGGTCAATAAATACTTCATAACTAATATTCTGAGGTTAAACTATATAATTATTTCCCCACAATTCAGTGTATCTTTTGCCGCCTATTTATTGGGCGACTATGGATCATGCTATTATATGGAGACATTGCACTTGCCATGATGGATTGTTAAATTTCCTTATGAATGCTACTTGGCAGACTTACCGATGGGTTTTTGGGTTTTGTGCTTTTAATAATGCACAAAAAAATAAAAACTACGTATTTAGACAACACACGACTGATTATACAGAGGCACGGAAGAATTCTAATGTTAATTTCCCAAATTTTAATTTATTAAAAAAAGGTGTTTTTCTGGTATTTTACAACCTTGTCAATTACCTACGGTTATTGCATAACCAAAGCAAAGGCCCATTATGGCAACTGGAAAAGTTACTCAATGACCGATCTGGTCAGGCCTATCATTACTACTGAGTTTTGTTTAT
>CBHTVU010000438.1:0-1754 GCA_966096785.1 uncultured Gammaproteobacteria bacterium
AACTAACAAATACCTGCGCCAACGAATAACAGTAACTGACATCAATGAATGAAAAAGGGCCGTGTATTAACACAGCCCTTCAGGATTTGCGTGGCAATTATCCTTTAGTGGCTTCTTGATAAGCCCAGCTTAGCCAAGGCAAAAGAGCTTCCAAATCAGCAACGTCGACCGTAGCACCGCTCCAAATACGCAGACCTGCAGGAGCATCGCGGTAAGCTCCGATATCGTAAGCAACGCCTTCTTTATCCAACAACTTGATCATGTTTTTAACTTGATCGCCATTAGCTTTTAACACGAAGCACACTGATGTATTAGAACGAGTTTCCTTTGACTGTGGAAGGAAGCTGATCCAGTCATTTGCCGCAACAAATTTTTCCAACACTGCCAGGTTTGCATTTGAGCGCGCAATGGTTTCTTTTACACCACCGATTGAGCGAACCCAATCCAATGCATCCAGATAATCCGCAACAGCCAACATAGATGGAGTGTTGATGGTATCGCCTTTAAACAAACCTTCAGTCACTTTGCCGCCACTGGTCATACGGAATAATTTTGGCATTGGCCAGCTTGGCTTGTAAGTTTCCAAACGCTCAACGGCACGCGGACTCAGAATCAACATACCGTGAGCGCCTTCACCGCCGAGCACTTTTTGCCAGCTGAAGGTAATTACATCTAACTTTTCCCAAGGCATTTCCATCGCGAACACGGCAGACGTCGCATCGCAAATAGTCAAACCTTTGCGGTCAGCGGGAATCCAGTCACCGTTAGGAACTTTTACACCGGAAGTTGTGCCATTCCAGGTAAAAATTACATCGTTTTCAAAATTCACTTTGGACAAATCTGGTAGCAAACCGTAGTCGGCGCTGTGTGCATTAACGGTCAATTTTAATTCTTTGGTGGCATCACTCAACCAGCCATTACCGAAAGATTCCCATTGCAAAATATCTACACCGCGCGCGCCTAGCAATGACCACATTGCCATTTCAACCGCACCTGTATCTGAACCCGGCACCACACCTACGCGATAACCTTCCGGTAAACCCAGCAATTCAGCTGTGTCTTCACAAGCGCGCTGCAACGCAGCTTTACCTATAGTTGAACGATGCGAGCGCCCCAGCGTAGATATATCCAATTGATCAAGGCTGTAGCCTGGACGTTTGCTGCACGGGCCTGATGAAAAATTGGGGTTGCTTGGCCTTGTTTGCGGTTTTTGGAAAGGCTGTGCTTGCATGTTAATCCTCTAATATCAATAAGGTGTGCATTTGCATTGACCTAGCCACACTTGAATGAGCATTAACCTCAAAAGTATGAATAAGTCCAAAAATAAGGGGTCGTGATTATGCCAGCTATGTTTGAAATAACCTAGGGCTCGGAAATAAAACCAGTTGGCGAGCCCTAAATTAACCGGAAATTTATCAGACAAACAAAAATTGAGATAAAAAAAAGCCCTCTACAACGTAGAGGGCAAGAGGGAGACGTCGATGCATCAACCAGACATCGACGGTGAGAGACTTTCACCATGAACAACCTGCGATAACACAAGTTCATTCATTCGGAGTGTTTACTCTATCCACAAATGACAGCGCTGTCAACACTTCCCGAAACTAACCCGTGGCATTTGATAAATACGCCAACTATCGCACGAAAATATTAATCTGGCGGTGCATTTTTCAGCCGCAAAAACATTCGTGTACGGATGCAGGAGCCCTATAAACACATTAATTGCATTCACCTATGCAACATTTGTAAAACGT
>CBHTVU010000439.1:0-1722 GCA_966096785.1 uncultured Gammaproteobacteria bacterium
GATACTGCTCATCTACTGCAAGCGTCAATCGCAATAGCTCTCCATTCTCCGCCAGAAATGCCTGCGAGCTGGGGATTTGTTCGGCAAGAGTGGGGCGCGGCCAGAAGCGAATTGCGATTAGGCAAATGGCGATTGTCAACAAGAGAAAAAAGTAAGGGGATTTTAGGTATTTAATTTTGAGTTTTACTCATCACGATCTTTCTAGCACAACGCGATCTGCGTCATTATTCACCTATCTGGGTTCGCTTGGTCTCCCAAATAGCTTTCAAGTTTTGGTGATCCACTAAGCGTTGTTCATCTGCAGCAGCTATACCTTTTTCTACTTCATAAATAAATTCAGCGGGCGAAAACTTTAAGCATGGGTCAGCTTGTAGCTGTTTAAAGCCTTGCGTTGAAGAAACGCGCAAAGCTTTGACTTTTGCATCTGTCATGACTACGGCTTCACCACACTAAACTTGCTCGCTTTGCTTCTGGCGAACAGGTTTTGTTGGTACATGGCTTCTGCGTAGGCCGCTGGGGTTTGGTAGAGGCCGGTGTTGGTGGCGCGGACGCGGTAGGTGAAGGTCACCATGTCTTTGGTGAGGCTGCCGTAAATTACCAGGCGGTCATCGCGCAAGTCGGCGAATTCGGCGCTCCAGGTGGATTGACCGGGTTCACCGCTAAAGCCTGCTACAAAGGTTTCTGTGGGAGCTGTATTAGCGTTAGCTTCTGCATCTGCAGCATTTTCGGATTCGCTATCACCTTCGCCTTCACCCTCTGCGTATTCGCCTTCTGTCGTGCCTTCATCTCCTTCAGCTTCCGCGTCGGTGGATTCAGGATGGGCTTGAGTGTTGGCGGCCACAGGTGAGCGATTGATAACGGGCTCGACACCGCCAGGCAGCAAATCGACCACGGCCACTTGATTGATATAGTCTATATCGACAGTACGCAAGCGTAAGCGAACCAGGAATTCATCGCCAACTTTGACTTTCTCAAGCACGTTGCCTGCAAGATCCAGATAGTCTCGTTGAATCTCCAAGCCCTGTTTAACTTCCGGCAAGGTCGCGCTTTGCTTGTCGAAGCCGCTTTCGGTGAGGCTGTAGAACAACGGTAGTTGGGTATCCTGATTAACTTGCACGCCTTTTGTATTGGTCGGTATATCCACTTTTTGGATTAGGCTCGGTGCGCTGGCCAAAGCCTGGAGAACATCATTTTGAGTGATGGCGCTGAGCTTGAGCGGGGTTTGCGTCTGCGTCGTTACGACTTCGCCGTATTGCGTGAGGGCGAGCAACAGATAAGCCGCACTTAAGCTTGAGTACTCACGGTTGTTAATGCGCTGGGCCATGCTGTCGAGCACTGTGGCAGGCAGCTTTTCCAACAGTGTCGGGAAGTGCTTGGCGTAGATGTACAACAATTGCGATTGGTGACTCAGGCCATCGTAATAGCGATCGCTATCGTAAGTTTTACTATTCCAGCCTACCGTTTTCAGGGTTTTCGCGGCCAGATCTTTTTGTTGTAGCAAGCTTTGGCTGGCAGCGACATAAGCGGCAGTGATGTCCGTTGGCCAGGCATCGGCGTAACGTTCTTTCAGCTCTTGTTGGAATGCACTTAACTGGCTACCGGTTTGTACACCCAAACGGCTAAGCAGGTAGATGGCGTAAGCGCGTTGGCGCATATCATCCATGCTATTGCCCCATGGTCGCGCCATGTGATTGAGCCATTGTTGCGAACGACTAAAGAGTT
>CBHTVU010000440.1:0-1663 GCA_966096785.1 uncultured Gammaproteobacteria bacterium
AATGGCATCTTTTGCGCTAATATTTTTTTGTAGTTCACAACTTAAAAAAGCAGATACAACAGGTGCGGCCATTGAAGTACCGCTTTCGCGACCTACGCCGCCAGTGCTGCGTGCTGTAGGAACTGAAACACCTAGAGCTGCGAAGGATATTTGTTTGCCGCGATTTGCCCAGCGATAAACTTTTTGGTTGCGATCTACCGCGGTGACGGCAATGACACCGGGATAGGCGGCAGGAAACATAGGCGGTGCTGCGGGTCCTTCATTTCCAGCGGCGGCGACAATAATTTTTCCGGTACTGATTGTTTTTGAAATTACCTTGGCCAGAATTTGATTATCGGGCCCCGCAAGACTCATGTTAATGACGTTTATATTTTCAGTTAATAACCAATTTAATGCGCGCACCAAATTCATCATGCTTGCACCCTGAGCGTAATCGTTGCGCGCATAAAAAACGGATGCGGCGTACAGAGAGGCTTTTGGTAGCAACGGCGTCAATCCCTCAGTCGTGCCAATTAGTAAACCCGCTACGGCAGTGCCGTGTGCGTCGGGCTCAACAAGCGCTTCCTCCAAAAAATTCTTACTGATTATTTTGCTGGTTCCGTTTTTAAATGCGGGATGATCTATTTTTATGGCGGTATCGATCATGCCGATTTTGACAGCTCCGTCACAGGCGGATTTTGCCTGAGGTATCGATGATGATATTGGCGCTTTATCGTCAGATTGAGCTGCATAAATATGGTTGCGATCCAGAGTCAAATTAATACTGGGAGGTAATTTTTTTTGTAGCTCACGCAATGAATCCAATTCGGGTGCTACACGAAAGCGAATGATGGTTATATCGAGTTCAGCGAAATGATTTTTCTCAATAATCTCGATGGGGAGATTTTGTAAGGCATTTACATCTTTGTCATTAATGGTTAGCAGCCATTCCCTTTGTATTGCGCGCCAGCCATTTTCGACGGCCACATCCACAAAGACTGTTTGGCCCTCGTTATTTAAAATAGGTAATTGTTGCGGAAGATTCAATATAGGGTTAATTAGCTTGTTAGTAGTTGCGGTCAGTTTATCGAGCCTTGCTCGCTCCAGGTCACGCTCGGCTTGTCTACGTGTTTGTTCTGCTATTGCGTCCAGGTCGCGGGTAACCTTGTTGACCTGATTAACCACACCCGGTACAAGTTGGGCGTGAGCCGTTGAGAGTGATAATGTTAACAGCAAAAAGAGTATTGAATGTTTTCTCATAGTGTAAACCTGAAATAAGCTTTTAAAATTAAAGCAGATAAACCGAAACAGCTACAATAAAAACCTTGCTGTTAAAGCTAAAACGTTTGGGCGTGAGAAAAATTCCATTCAATAGGGAATAAATTAATTACCGAGCCGTCTTCCTTATGAACGCGATATTAGATATCAATGAGAGCTGCAGATACGCATGAAACAAGAACTGACAAACCTTATGCCCATGATCAGGCGCTTCGCTTATTCGCTGACGGGTTCTGCTCCAGACGCGGATGATTTGTTACAGAATACTATCGAACGCATCCTGAGCCGTGGTGTGCCTGATGATGTGGAGCTGGCCAAGTGGGCATTTCGTGTGTGCCGTAACATTTGGATAGATGAATATCGCGCGCGCAAAATTCGCCACAATGCGGCGCAGTTGCCCGAATTA
>CBHTVU010000441.1:0-1663 GCA_966096785.1 uncultured Gammaproteobacteria bacterium
AAATTTTGGCAGTATCGCTATTTTTTCGGTTGGACTAAAAAGCTTCAAATCACTAATTATCACGATTATTTTTCATTAGCGGTAGGTGTAGCCCTTGAAAGTCCATGGCAGGGTGACCAAACAAGTAGCCGCTTTTTCGCGGGTGTTCTCGATGAGGATATACCTGCCGAACTCGAATTGGATGAATACCTGTGGCAAGAAGGAAAATGGGCGAAGTTTCGGTACACGGGTCCCCACAGCGCTATGTGGCAAGGAATTTCACGCATTTATGCGGGTTGGGTTATACCAGAAGGCATCGCTCTAAAGGATGACGCGATTGTGCAGGTTTATTTGAATAATCCGAGCACCACACCTGAATCCTTGCTGATAACGGAATTATATTTTCCTCTGCTTGATGACTAATCGTTACAGATTCTCGAACCTTAAAATCGCACTTTATGCATAGTGCCACCAATTCGCGCTCGTTAGACTATCAACTCTTAGCTATAAGGATTGAGGGCCGCCCTCACTATTTTGGAGATGTTGATGCGTTACCTTAAACCTGAATTATTTTACATCCTACTATTTTCCCTGCTGCTACCGGCCAGCTTTAGCTACGCGGCGCAGACATCGGTTGTCAAAACGATGATTGATCTAGGCGAGTTGCCAACAGGTCGTTTGGCAAAAATTTCCCTCTGGTTTCCGAAAGGCGAATGTGAAGATTCGCAGCAGCTCTGTCTGGCAGAATCTGCCATTACTGATAGAACCATTGTATTAAGTCATGGGGCTATGGGCGCTGCTGAAAATTACAATTGGATTGCTGAACCTTTAGCAGCGGCCGGTTACGTAGTGGTTGGTGTGAATCATTACGGAGAGTCCTGGTTTTATGGCTCGGAAACGCAAAATGTAATTGCTACCTCAATGGTGTGGCAACGTCCTACAGATATTTCTGCTATTTATGATGCTCTGTCGAATCGCAATTTATTTCAACGAAAAGTTAATTGGTCAAACATAATTGCCGTTGGTCATTCCTCGGGTGGACAAACGTTGGCGATGCTAGCGGGAGTGCAATACGATTTATTGGCGATAATGAATTTTTGTAAAACAGAGGCTTCAATAAATGATCACTCATGTGACTACGGCAGCCGAAATACACCTAAACCTGGCGAAAGCTTCTTACAAAAATTTGGCGGAATTTATACAGATCCGCGTGTGAAAAAATTGGTCATGATCGATCCAACTCTCGGCTATGGTGCCACACCAGAAAGCCTTGTTAAGGTACATGTTCCTGTTTTGGTTGTGGGTGCGCAACATAATGATTTTTTACCTTGGGAAAATCATGGCGCGCGTTACACAAAAAATATTCCTAATGCGAAGTCGTATTTGCTAAGCGGCCAGGAAGGACATTTTATTTTTATTGATAGCTGCGAGAATGACATTATGGTGATGGGAGTATCCCTCTGTCATGATCGGATCGGAGTTGACAGACTTGCATCGCAAAAGAATGTTGTACCAGCAATTATCAAATTTGTACAAGAGGACAATATAGTTATTGATCCTGCACAACAATTTGTTGAGCGTAAAAAAGCTATCTTTAATGTCGAAAAAATTCCGCAAATTTTAATCTATACACCACGCTGGATATTTGGTCTTCTGGCAGGTTTGGTGATTCTGGGTTTAATGC
>CBHTVU010000442.1:0-1609 GCA_966096785.1 uncultured Gammaproteobacteria bacterium
CCGCAGCAAAGAAAAGTTCTACTGCCTCGCCATGTTTCCCTACCCAAGCGGCAAGTTGCATATGGGACACGTGCGTAACTACACCATCACCGACGTTATTGCGCGTTACCAACGTATGCAGGGTAAAAATGTATTGCATCCTATGGGTTGGGATGCATTCGGTCTTCCGGCAGAAAATGCCGCTATAAAACACAATACCGCACCTGCCGCCTGGACTTACTCCAACACCGACCATATGCGTAACCAGCTCAAGCAACTCGGTTTCGGGTTCGATTGGTCACGCGAAATCACTACCTGTAAACCTGAATACTACAAGTGGGAGCAATGGTTTTTCACTCGTCTGTTTGAGAAAGGTCTGGTTTATAAAAAGATGTCCACCGTGAACTGGGACCCTATCGACCAAACCGTATTGGCGAATGAGCAAGTGATCGATGGCCGCGGCTGGCGTTCCGGCGCGCTGGTTGAGCGCAAAGAAATTCCGCAATGGTTTATCAAAATTACCGATTACGCGGAAGAACTGATTGCCGATTTGGACAAGCTCCCGAATTGGCCTGAACAAGTTAAAACCATGCAACGCAATTGGATCGGCAAAAGTCGCGGTCTGGATATGCATTTTGAGCTCGCCGCACCCGTTGGCGAATTCAAGGGTTTCGATGTTTACACCACACGCCCCGACACCATCATGGGCGTGACCTACGTGAGCCTTGCGGCGGAACATCCCATCGCCAAACTCATAGCCCTCTCTAATGAAGAACAGGGCAAACCTGCCCTCGCCCAATTTATCGCTAACTGCAAAGTGCAATCTGTGGCGGAAGCAGATATGGCGACCATGGAAAAATGCGGTATGGATACGGGCATTAAAGCCTTGCATCCAATCACCGGCGAGCCAGTTGCCGTTTGGGTCGCCAACTATGTATTGATGGATTACGGCTCAGGCGCAGTAATGGCAGTGCCCGCTCATGATGAGCGGGACTATGAATTCGCAGAAAAATATAAGCTTTCTAAAAAAACAGTTGTGGTGCCTTTTGAAGTGATAGGAACTTTAAGTCAAGTAAATTTGAATTCTAGTACCCAACAAAACGAAGAAATCCTACTCGCTCAATTAGATCAGCTTAAATTGCCATTTACGGAAAAGGGCGTGCTTATTAATTCTGGCGAATACAACGGGCTGGATTTTGCGGCTGCATTTGATGCGATTGCCAGCACGCTGGAAATGGCGGGCAAAGGCCAGGTAAAAACCAACTATAGATTGCGCGATTGGGGTGTTTCCCGTCAGCGTTACTGGGGTGCACCCATCCCTATGTACAACTTGCCCGAAGGTGGCGAAATTGCGGTTCCGGCTCACAAGCTACCGGTGTTGCTGCCCGAAGATGTGATCATGAATGGCGTTCAGTCGCCCATCAAAGTTGATACCGAATGGCGCAAAGCTGAGCTGGATGGTCGCGCTGTCGAAAAAGAAACTGACACCTTCGATACCTTTATGGAATCCAGTTGGTACTACGCACGCTACACCTGCCCTAATTTCGAAGGCGGAATGCTAAATAAAGAAGCAGCAGATTACTGGCTGCCGGTAGACCAATATGTCGGTGGTATTGAACACGCCCTTTTG
>CBHTVU010000443.1:0-1546 GCA_966096785.1 uncultured Gammaproteobacteria bacterium
CTTGCCGCTTGGGTAGGGAAACATGGCGAGGCAGTAGAACTTTTCTTTGCTGCGGTCCTCAACTACTTTGAAGCTTTGGTTCGTTTCCCAATATTGCTGGGCTTCGGCTTCGACTTGCGCGGGAATGTATTGCTCTTGCATTTGACTCTCTTGTGTAAAAATATGCTTGATGTTAAGCGCCTTGTATTGGATCGGGCGGTCTATACTTCAATTGACGTCATTAAACGGACGTAATCGGGTTGTAATTATAAGGAGACGGTGATTATAGAGGCTGTACTGTCGAGTGGGTACAAATATCTTTGGAGATATGGCTATGAAAGACCTGACAAATTCCCCTACATTTCCCGATGTGAGAGCGCCCAATTATTCGTTAGAAATGGTTAAAGACAGCACCGGTTCTGCGCTTAGCCAAGGCTTGTATCATCAGGTTCAGGATTGGGTTGCGCTGGAACTTACCGCCGAGCAAATGATTAGCGATGAGATGAATGTAGTGACTACATACGTGGCGGATGATGCTCACCATATGTGGGAAACGATCAAAGAAACGTTACTACCCTATGAATTAGCGGCCGGGCAATTGCTTTTGCGTGCGGCTGATCTTACACAAGTAGAGTGGTTGCAAAATCATTGGTGGGATGATTCAAACTCCACACCGCACTGATCCATCAACGGCTCTTCATCCAATAAATTACCGCGCAAATAGCTAGAATGCGTCTTTGATTTATTGCCTGAGATTCTGGAGCCTTCCTGTGACTGATTTACCGCAAGCGCCTTTATATCTATGGCCCGAAAAGCCTTTGGTTGAACCTGATCGTGAAGAGATAAAAGACCAGCGCGTCCATTCTGTCGATAACCCATCCGTCATTCCCTTCTGGCCATCCCCTGATATTGCGAGCGGAACATCGGCGCTTATTTTTCCGGGTGGCGGCTATATGCGTTTATCCGTAAACAACGAAGGTAGTGACTTAGCACGTTGGTTGACTGCACGAGGTGTTGCGGCTTTTGTTGTGAAATACCGCATGAAGGAATACCAGTACCCCGCGACTTTATTGGATGGGCTGCGTGCGATTCGGCTGGTGCGCAGTAATGCCAGTGCGTGGAACTTAGACTCAAACAAAGTGGGGGTGATTGGTTTTTCTGCCGGTGGGCATCTTGCTGCCAGCGTTATGACTCGTTCTGATTTTTCGGTGGATGAAATTGATCTCTTGCAGGAGGTAAGCGCGCATCCAGACTTTGCCGTTTTAGGTTATCCCGTCATTACCTTTGAGGGTGAAAGTGCTCACGCAGGTTCACGTAAAAACTTTTTGGGTGATGAATCGGATGCGACACTTGTGCGCGAAAACTCGCTTCAGTATCAGGTAAGAGCAAATGTCCCACCAGTTTTCATATTTCACGGTATTGGCGACGAGTCTGTTCCTGTTGCAAATAGTCTTATGTTTTTTAATGAAGTCCAAAAGTTTAATAAACAGTCTGAGCTGCATGTCTACCAAAGTAATATTCATGGTGTGGGAATGGTTCAAGGACAGGGGACTATTTCGAGTTGGAC
>CBHTVU010000444.1:0-1544 GCA_966096785.1 uncultured Gammaproteobacteria bacterium
ATGCCTCAACAATCGGGCCCGCAAAGAAACGGCCCAATGCCATCAAGCCTGTCACCAAGGCTAACACCAACATAGGATGTGCACCTGACGCACCAAAAATGCGATCCACCCATTGCTGCGTACCAAACTCTGATGCTGCAGTGAGCGTCATGCAGAACAACATAAAAATAAAGAGCGGTGAGAAAAGTGCGCGAATATTATTTTTAGTGGACGTTTCAGTATTCGCAGGTACAGGGAAGGTTTGACCAAAAATCATGTAACCATAAATTGCCGTGGGAACGAGCATGACAGCAATTTGCGCTTGCCATCCTAAATTTAATTTCGTCATTAATGCTGAGATCAATGAGCCAATGACTATGCCGCCTGGAAACCACATGTGAAATTTATTAAGCTTAGTAGTTTTTTGAGTGTGATAAATATCCACGATTAAAGGATTGCATGCAGCCTCTACCGAACCATTAGCAAAGCCAATAAAGAATGTAGAAATTAATAATCCCCAAAAACCACCCGCAGTAATTGTGAGGATTAAACCCAGTAAGTGCGATAAAAATGCGAGATACATTAACGTGCGCGCACCCACCACGTTATATAACAGCCCTCCTACCATCATGGCGACAGGAAAACCCAAAAACGCCATACTATTAATCCAGCCTAATTCCCTATCAGTAAATGCAAAAGTCACGCTGAGTTGATTAAGAATGCCAGCGCGAATAGCAAAGGTCATCGCAGTCGTTATTAATGCGATACAACACGCGGCAAATAAACGGTTGGGATTAATGGTATTAGACATAGCGTTTTTACCTTTTTATTGTTAATCGATTTATTGTGATTTTATAAAAAATTTAGTCGTCTTCATGCAACAAAAACTATGGTTAAAACTAAAATCAAAGACCTGTACTATATTGCACAAAGATGACGATAAATAAATTTTTCAAAGAAACTAATTATAGCGGCTTCCATCCACCATCTGCTTTCGAAGAGTCGAGCACTGCCTGAATAAACTTCATACCTTCAACACCCGTATCAATACCTGGCACCCAGTCTTGCAGATAATGACGTTCACCGGCTTGATGTGCAATTAAAATATCCGCGATGTCGTGATACAAATTCGCAAAAGCTTCCAGATAGCCCTCGGGGTGACCGCCGGGTGTGCGCATGCCGCGCGCCGCTATATCGCTACCAATATCGCCACGACGAGTGACGCGCTGACGCGGCTTATTTAATTCGCAGTACCACAACTCATTGGGATTTTCCTGCGCCCATTCGATGCCAGCTTTTTCGCCGTACACGCGAATGCGCAAACCATTTTCACAGCCTGGCGCTACCTGACTGCTCCACAACATACCCTTAGCGCCGCCGTCAAAACGTAAAAGCGCGTGAACGTTGTCGTCCACCAAACGTCCGTCAACAAAGCTTGTTAAATCAGCACTGACTGCCTTAACTTTTTGTTGCGTAATAAATCGCGCGAGTTGAAATGCATGAGTACCAATATCCCCCAGACAACCGGCCGCACCAGAACGCGCTGGATCAGTACGCCAGGACGC
>CBHTVU010000445.1:0-1503 GCA_966096785.1 uncultured Gammaproteobacteria bacterium
GTTGGACATTATTTTGGGGTTAAGGAAAGGACTGAATTCGGTATTGTACCGGACTCAGTCCTTTTAGTTTTTGTTTAATACGGTCATGGTTGTAGTAATGAATATATTCCTTCAACTTTTTGATAAAAATATCTACCGATGCAAATGTTTGCTTGTAAAAAAACTCCGTCTTAAGAATTCCAAAGAAATTTTCCATTACAGCGTTGTCCAGGCAGTTACCTTTTCTCGACATACTTTGCTTGATATTGCGTTTTTTAAGCATTGCCTGAAATTCAGACATTTGATAATGCCATCCTCGATCACTGTGTAATAAAAGTCTTTGTGTCGGCTTTAAACGTTTTAATGCATCCTCCAACATATTACCCACCAACGCGTAATTAGGCCTCGCCTGAAGGTTGTAGGCAATAATTTCACTGTTATAAAGATCGAGAACCGGAGAAAAATAAAGCTTCTCTCCATTCACGTTAAATTCCGTAACGTCAGTAACCCACTTTTCACAAGGTGTATCAGCTTTAAATTCGCGTGACAGAATATTTTGCGCTACCTCACCTGATCGCCCACGGTAAGATTTATAACGCTTTACCCTTACCATTGATTTCAATCCCAACTGCTTCATTAACTTGAAAACGGTTTTGTGGTTAATATCATGACCAAGCTGTTTCAATGTTAGATACACACGGCGATAGCCATAGCGACCTTTATGTTGGTGAAAAATGCTCTGGATAAGATGTTTTATCTCAGCGTATTTATCCACGATGGATAATCGTATGTTCCAATAATAAAACACGCTACGGGATAACCCTGCAATACACAATAAATCCTTCAGCGGATACAGGTGCCTTAATCCAGCGATGACTTCGGTTTTGTCATGCGTTGCAATTGTTTTTTCTGGACCAAGGCTTCCAACTTTTTTAGATAAGCATTCTCTGCTTTTAGATATTCAATTTCGCGCAATAACTCTGCATGAGTAGGGGATTTTAATGGCTTTTCTGCCTTGGTATTCGAATGACTGACGTCGGATTTTTTCATCGTTGAAGGTCGTCCACGGCGGTCAGCGAAGGCATTTATACCCTGCTGATTATAGCGTTGCTCCCACGCATACACTGTGGAGAATGATGGAATTTTAAATAATATTGCAACGTCTTGCAAAGAAAGGTGGTGTTGACTTCTGTGTGCAAGAACAGACAATTTAAATTCTGTGCTGTAGCGGCGGGAACGCCCACGGGATTCCAATCCTGCTATGCCATAAGCTTTATATGCCGACAACCAATTACGTAATTGAATGCGATCAATGTGGAATGAGGCTGCAACTTTTCTCTGCCCCAGCCTTCCTGCCAAATAGGCTTGTACGACTTCAAGCTTAAACTCTTTTGAATACTTCTTCATAAAAATGCACCTTACTCAGTTGAACGTGATGTCCAACTTTTGGGGTGCAGTTCATCTCTGAACTGGCTTTTTTATTACAATCTACGAAATAGATTTTTCTAGTCAATTTTGGATTCT